>CAZCOL010000067.1:0-10759 GCA_964500545.1 uncultured Ferruginibacter sp.
AACCCTTAAACCCTTAAACCTCCTTCACTACATCTCATTATCAATAATAAACCTCATCAATGCAATCGGTGATTTTAATTTCAATTTTTGCATGATGTTTTTTCTGTGTGTTTCAGTGGTATAGATACTGAGATTTAGCTCGTCACTTATTTGCTGATTGGTTTTTCCGCTTTTAATCAATTGAATGATTTCCCATTCTCTTTTAGTGAGTTTATAGGTTTGAGAAAAATAGGCATATTTATTGTCAATTGTATAGTCTTTCGGCAACATTGAAGCAATGGTTCTGTTGTTATTCATCACTTCATGAATAGTTTGCTGAAGCTCTGCAATTCCTACATTTTTTAGAAGAAAGGCGTCAGCACCATGATAGATACATTTGTTGATTGTTTCCACATCTGAAAAAGTGGATAGCATGATAACTTTTACATTAGAATGATTTCTCTTTATATATATCAGTGCTTCTATGCCATCCATTCCGGGCATTTTAATATCAAGCAATACCAAATGGGGTTTTATTTCAATTATTTTTTCAATCAGTAATTTCCCATTCGGAACATATAGGGTGTCGTAACCTTTATTTATCGACAACATTGCTATTAGCCCCTCAGCAAAAAGCCTGTGGTCATCAGCAATAATGATGGAAATGTTTTTATGCTCTTTATTCATCTGTTAAGGGGATATGGATGATTATGGTGGTGTTCCCTGGTTTGCTGTCAAAATGAACAGTTCCGTTTATTCGATGTACCCTTTTTCGAATGTTATTAATGCCCATCCCCTGAGTGTTTTCAATTGAAATACCCTTTCCATTATCTTCAATCACAACCTCCAGTTCATTTTGTTTAAAGAAAAATTGAATGACAGCTTCAGTTGCTTGGGCATGTTTCAAAATGTTATGAATCAATTCCATAATGATTTTATAAAGATCGATTTCCAGATCTTTATTAAAATTAATGGGTTCGCCTATCTGTATAAACTGAAATTGTGTTTTTTGTTCTTTATTAAGCTGTTTTATATAAACCGAAATGATATCGGAGATGGCATTGTTGTGCAAATGAATGGGAGTAAGATTGTGTGCTATGTTTCTTGTATTGGATGATAATTGATCAATTAAAACAGAGATTTCTTCTTTTTGTGCATTGCTGATATTTTCGGAATTGATTTTCAATTTCAATGCGGCCAGTTGTCCTCCAAACAAGTCATGCAGGTCTTCTGCTATTCTTTGTTGTTCCTGTTGCTGGGTTTGAAACACCTGTTTCATGCTGTTTACTTTCTGATGATTCAACTCTTCAAACAAGTCTTCATTTTCTTTTTTGATAAGGGTATATCGGTACAACATACCTATTGAAATCAGCATGATTTCAAAAATGAAACACCATTGAAGCTGATTGGGAGTATCAGATGAATAGTTTACGATTCCCATTTCTCTCAATGATGCAAGAATACCTGAATACAAAAGCATGACTATTGCAGTAAAATAAAAAATCGCCGGTTTGAATTTTTGTAACATTTTTTCAATTGATCCGGCAAGAACAATTATCAGACCAATACTCTGCTGGAACATAAAAAAATAAAAATGAATCCTTTTGATGAAAAAGTATGGAAAATACGCGTAAATAATCAATGTTGCGGGAATGGAAATCGCTATTATCCACATCGAAATTCTGGTAATCCAAAATAATTTACTGTTATTAGGTTTTTGATTGCAAAACAATTGCATCACATACATCATGAGCACAAGTGTAATGGAGCTTGAAATGAATCTTGAAATATTCGCGTAAAATGGAAAATCCGGAAATAAAAATTCAAAATCAAAACCCTCGTAACTCATCAATATGTTTATAACTGATAAGATGTAAAAGCTATACCAAAGCTGTATTTTTTCACGGTAAAAAAAATAGAGGGAGAGTGTTACTGCAAAACTTAAAACAAGGAATCCTATAAATATTCCCATAAACAACAGCGTATTTTCTTCTTTCTTTTTGATTCTTTCCTCATTGTAAAGATGAATGCTGGTATTAAGATTTTCATTTTGCTTATCACAGTACAGATAATACTCACTTTGTTCATTGGCATTGAGTGTCAGGGGAAATACAAAGTTTGCAGACCTGAATGGTCTTTCATTAAAAGGAAGGTAATCGCCCGATTTCCCCAAAAAATCAATACGGCTGCTTTTACTGGCATATAACTCCAGATTATTGATTCCTTTATTGGTGTGAAGTAAATAAAATGTTATAGGCTTGCTTAGATTGTTTTTTATGTTGAATCTTAACCAATAAACATTATTGCTGATTTTTAGATTCAGGTTATTTTTATATTCATTTTTTTTCCAGAAAATATCTTGTATTGATATGACACTGTCTATGGTTAGTTTTTGATTGTTGCCATAGTACCAAATATTACTGCTGATATTTATTTCACCTGTTCTGAAAATATTTTCGGTTTGAATGACTGTTTGCGAAAATGCTCTGAGTTGTGCAATTGTAAGAAATAGTATAATAAGCGCTTTTCTCAATATAACAGGGTTCAATATTTAATGATAAATGTAAGTTGGTTTATCCATAATCCATAAAAAATACCAACTTGTTGGTATTTTGGGTTTTTAGTAAATTATCTACATTGCATCATAATTAAAATTGCCTTTATAATTCCCATTGAATATAAAAAAAATTATCCCTAATGAATGCTATTCAAAGAGAGATGCCCCAAAGCATCTCTCTTTTATTTTACATACAATATTAATAGAATTGTCTATTCAAATTCCTTAAATTTAAGGTGTTATTTTTCAGCTTAATATTTAATTATGGTAAAATCTGAAATCCGATTTCTGGATGGTCCCCAAAGTCGTTTGAAAGAATTCAAATTCACCTTGAATGTAGTGTATGAATTTATAAAAGGATTCAGAAAGCTTCATTTTGTAGGTCCATGCGTAACTGTTTTTGGTTCCGCAAGATTTGATGAGCATCATGTTTATTACAAGAAAGCCCGAGAACTTTCTGCTGCTATTGCCAAATTGGGTTTTACCATTATGACAGGTGGTGGGCCGGGAATAATGGAAGCGGCCAATAGGGGTGCTAAAGATGTGGGCGGCAGGAGTGTAGGGTGTAATATCGTTTTGCCCTTTGAACAAAAAGAAAATCCTTATCTCGACAAGTCAGTCAATATCAAATACTTTTTTGTAAGAAAAAGTTTGTTGATCAAATATTCCTATGCATTTATTGTGATGCCCGGCGGGTTCGGAACAATGGATGAATATTATGAAGCCCTTACACTGATTCAAACAAGGATGTTGAGTGAGTTTCCAATTATAGTATTCGATACAGAATATCACAAGGAGCTGATTGATCACATTGAATTGATGAAAGAAAAAGGTACCATTTCACCAGAAGACCTGAAGCTCTGTTTGTTTACCAATTCAGTGGAAGAGGCCATTCAGCACCTGAAAACAAATGCCATTCAGAAGTTTGGATTAAAGCCAGAAAAACAAAGAAAGAAATTTTGGTGGTTGTTTGAGGGAGGTTATTAATTAAAACTGTTTAATTTGCTTTAAAATTTCATTTAATGAAAATACTGAATCAATTAGCTGAATACCTTTTTATAAAGAAAAAAGACAAAGACAGACCTGTAACCCAATGGATGAAATACATGCATGGTATAAACAGATTGTCTATATTATTGTTTCTGGGTGCGATGATTTTTCTTTTGTTGAAATTATTGTTTCGCTGAGGCGGATGTTGCAAATGAGAAAATTATGTTTGCAGCGTTTTTGGAAGCCGGTCCTCCCTTTGAGAGTAGATTTTTTAAAAGGGCATAGTCTTCCTTTATTTTATTTTTCCTTTCTTCATTGTTCATTAAAAGGTTCAACTCTTTTGAAATATTCTCAACGGTCAATTCATCCTGAATCAGTTCCTTCACAACTTCTTTTTCCATGATTAAATTGACCAATCCAATGAACTTTATTTTTATCAATCTTTTGGCAATTTGATAGGAGATATTGCTTCCTTTATAGCAAATAATTTCAGGCACTCCGAACAAAGCGGTTTCAAGTGTTGCAGTTCCGCTGGTAACCAATGCTGCAGAAGCACAGGAAAGCAATTGATAAGTTTGATTGTTTATGGAAGTTACATTCTTGTATTTGTTTAATAACTTTTCATAAAATGAATCTTCCAATCCGGGCGCTTTGGCAACCACAAATTGGTATTGAGGAAAATGAACAGATACTTCAAGCATAATGGGAAGCTTTTGAAGTATTTCCTGTTTTCTGCTCCCGGGTAGCAATGCAATTACCGCTTTGTTGCCGTAAGAAGCTGTTGACTGATTTGCAGAAGATTTATATTTTTCAATTACTTCAACCAATGGATGTCCTACATAATCCGTATCATAGTTCCATTTTTGATAGAATGCTTTCTCAAAAGGGAGAATTACCAGCATTTTATCTGTATATTTTTTTATCTTGTGTATCCTGTTTTCCTTCCATGCCCATATTTGCGGTGAGATATAATAAACAACTTTGTATTCTTTTATTTTTGCCCATTTTGCCATCCGAAGGTTAAATCCCGGATAGTCTATTAAAATCAATATATCCGGTTTAAATTGTTCAATGTCCCGCTTGCAAAATGTCAGATTTTTAATTATGGTAGGCAAATTTTTAATTACTTCAATAAATCCCATGAAAGCAAGATCGCGGTAATGTTTTACAAGAACTCCTCCTTCTTTTTTCATCAAATCGCCTCCCCAGCAACGAATAATTGCATTGTTGTCAAGTACATTGAGTTCCTTAATAAGGTTGCTTCCATGTAAATCTCCGCTTGCCTCACCAGCTATAATGTAGTACTTCATTTTTTATTGGACTTTTGCTCTTTTGGATCTAAAGGCGTTTTATTTTCCACAAATTAAGTTAATTATCATTATTATGAAAGCTTGTTTCGATTATTCAATTGTGAATATTTTAGCTCAATTAATTTACTCATTTTTATTAACTTGTATTTTATTATGCAGTAAATCTACTTTACCAAAAAATGACTGTATTTTAATTTATCTATGTCCCTGACCAGAATTTTCAATTGTTGTTTTGTTTTGTTTGTATCTATTTTATTCATTACCTGTAATCAAAGCGGGCACAATAAAAAACATTCCAAAAAATTTGACCTTGCCCTCGAAAGAAATCAAAAGCTGTCTTCAGCCATTCAATCTGCATTATCTGGTATTTCAGAGACGGATACTTCTTTAGTGTATGATTTTCAAGATGTACAATTGTTAAAGGAGATTTACAGAATTAATGATTACATCCCATTCTGGAGTGATACCGGAATATGGAAACCATATACCATAGATTTTATTAATTATCTGGATACCTCTATTAATGAAGGATTGTTCAAAGATGATTATCATTACAGCAAGATCTTAAATCTAAAAAAACAACTCGATACTGTTCATAATACATCAACTGATTTTTCAGTATGGGCTGATGCTGATTTGTTGTTTACTGTGGCTTTCATGAATGTTTGCGAAGACTTGAAACAAGGCAGATTGCACCATGACAGTCTTTCTTTGAAAAACGATGTTATCAGTAATATTGATTTTTTTGATAATCAAATTTCCAAATTACAGGAAGGTAAGAACATTAATGAATTATTTTCTTTGTTGCAACCATCATTGGATGGATACCTTAAACTCAAAAGTTCATTGAGGAAATTCATTGCTGAAATGGATACCACCCAATTCATAATATTGAATGAAAGTTATCAAAAAGGAGACTGGAATGATTCGATTGTTTTTATGGATAATTTCAAATACAGGCTTTCTCAAATCGGATTATTGAATTCAGATTCACTGGAGTTTGCGGATTCCATTCAGCTTTCTAAAGCAATTAAAAAATACCAGATAAACGAACAAATAACAGCAGATGGTAAAATAACTCCCGGTTTAATCAAAAGACTGAATATTACAGACAATATCAAACTCAAAAGAATAATGGTGACATTGGACAGGTATAAAAATCTTCCTGATTCTATAGAAAAACTTTGTATTCAGGCAAATTTACCTTCTTATTCACTTCAATTTTGGAATGCAGACACCGTTGCCATGACTTCTAAAATTATCTGTGGTAAGCCCCAAACACCCACTCCTGTGCTTAGCAGTCGAATCAGCCAAATGATTGTTTATCCTACATGGACAGTGCCAACAAGTATTATAAAAAAAGAGATGTTGCCTCAACTCAAGAAAAATTCTGGATATCTCACAAAAAAGGGGTTGGCTTTGTACAGCAATAAAGGAAAAAAAATAGATCCTGCAACCATTGACTGGAGTAAATACTCCAAAGGGATTCCTTATAAAATTCGTCAAAGCAGCGGAGAAGACAATGCGCTGGGGGTAATAAAGTTTAATTTTATTAATCCATTTGATGTTTACCTGCATGATACCAATCAGAGATATCTTTTTCAAAAATCCAAAAGAGCATTGAGTCATGGTTGTGTAAGAGTTGAAAATTGGAAGCAATTGGCTTCATTGATAGCCAGAAATGACAGCATTAAAAACGTTTTGGAAAAACCATTGAAATACAACGCTGATTCAATTGACAGCTGGATTGCGGATAAACAAAAACATACCATTCAGATATCGAATCCTGTTCCCATTTACATAACATATTTAACCTGCGAAGAAAAGGAAGGCAGGGTTATTTTTCATGATGATATTTATGAAGATGATCTAAAAATGATTAAATTGTACTTCTCAAAGCGTTAATAGCATGGGAATACATCCAAACTTATCACTCAGATTGAATTTGCTTACAGCTTTTTGTTTTTTGTTGATTTGTGTGGTATACGCTCAAAACGACGATAGTGCTTCATTGCATATAAAAAAGAAGGAAAATACTTTTCGTATCGGAACAGCAAGCTTTTATTCCAACAAGTTCGTTGGACGAAAAACAGCCACAGGAGAGATATTTTCCCAAAAAAAAATGACAGCAGCATGCAATGTTTTTCCTTTAGGAACCAAGGTTAGGGTGACTAATCTTAAAAATAATAAGTCTGTTGTAGTGAAGATCAATGATCGAATGCATTCAAAAAACAAAAGACTGATTGATTTGACTACTGCAGCCGCTGAAAAACTTAAGTTCACCAGGATGGGATTAACCAGAGTTAGGATTGAAAAGGTTAGGAGGTAGGATCAATTATATTCATACTCAATTTTACCAAGATATTTCTGTGCAGCATTGAAGAATCGTTCCTTTATTCTGATATTGTTCTCATAATCGTATTTCCAGATCAAACTGTTCGCATCGCCCGTAGTGATCATTTTATCAAATTGACCATTTTCATTGTATTCAAAAATATAGTCGGCCCTCATTTTTTCTGAATATCTGTCAGCATGTACAATATCAGTCAACTTGTTGTTTTTGTCGTAATAGTAATAATATTTTATTCCCGTTTTGGTGTTTTTTTCGATAGCGGTATTTCCATTTTCATCATTGGAAAACAAGATGATGCCTGTATCTTTTTTGTTCTTGATCAAATACATTTTTTCAGGTCTGTTTTCCATATCATACAGGTAAAGGTGCTCTTCAGAATTTTCTATGATAAAGTCATCATCGCTGGATTTTGAAAAATTCAATGTTCTATATAGATTATTTTGATCGTCATAAAAGAAAAAATTTGAGTTAACAAATGTTTCAGAACTGTCGTAAGTCTTTTCTATCAGCCCATCAGCATTGAAATAGGATTCCATAACCGATTTTCCTGATTCAGTAGACTTGGTTGTCAATGTTGTTTTTTTGTAGTCTTTTGATATTTTTTTTTCACAGAAAAAATCCTCAGTCAATTGGCCATCTGCTTCAAAACTTTTTATTTTGATGGAATGAATCTTGGCTTTTTTAAAAAAAGCCATTTCCTCCGTAATCAGGCTATTATTGAAAATGTCTTTGTAATAATATTGAGCTGAGCATAATTGTCCAGAAATTAAGAAAACTATAAAAAGTGTTGTTCTTGGTGACATGCTTATTTTTTGTCCAAAAGTAAGTTTATTTCAATCAATATTAATGAATCATCAAAGCTCAATTTTTCTTATGTTCGCAGTGCTAAATTAATGACATGAACGAATTGCAGCAAGAATTTTCAAGATTGGTTTCCATTATGGATGATCTTAGGGAAAAATGTCCCTGGGATAAAAAACAGACCATAGAATCCCTCAGGCATCTGACTATTGAAGAGACCTATGAATTGGCTGATGCGATTTCAGAATCAGACTGGAAAGGGATCAAAGAAGAGTTGGGTGATTTACTTTTGCACATTGTTTTCTATTCAAAAATAGGCTCCGAAAAAAAACATTTCACTTTGCAAGAGGTCATCAGTGGTGTTTGTGAAAAGCTGATTGTAAGGCATCCGCATATTTATGCAGATGTAAAAGTTGAAAATGAAGAAGATGTCAAGCAAAATTGGGAAAAAATTAAATTAAAGGAAGGAAAGAAATCAGTTTTGGGCGGTGTACCTAAAACATTGCCCTCTGTGGTGAAAGCAATTCGGCTTCAGGAAAAATCCCGTCAGGTAGGTTTTGAATGGGAAAATACCGGACAGGTTTGGAAAAAAGTAGAAGAGGAGCTGGAGGAATTGCAAGAAGCGGTAAAATCCGGAAAACAGGGGGAAGTTGAAGCCGAAATGGGTGATGTACTTTTCTCCCTTGTTAATCTGGCGCGTTTTTTAAATGTGGATGCCGAAAATGCACTGGAAAAAACCAATAAAAAATTCATTTACAGATTTACCAAAATGGAAGAGGAAGCAGCCAAAGAAAACCGTTTCCTGCACGAAATGACCCTCGATGAGATGGATGAATTATGGAATAAAATTAAAAACAAACAATAGTTTTACCGGTTGAGTTTAATGGATTTGGTTTGATGGATGTAGTTTGTGAATTCACTCAACCCAAAACTGCTTAAATTGTTTTGTTTTGATACGAGACTTTTTTGTGCAGTTATTACCCCATATCTTACATCCATCAATCCGTCTATATTGTGTGCATCCGGGTTGATGGAAATCAATACATTTTTTTCAAGCGCATAATCAATTTGCCTCCAGTCTATATCCAGTCGGCTGGGGTGTGCATTTAGTTCAATCACTACATTATTTGCTGCACAAGCATCTATGATTTTGCGATGGTTTACAGGATAGCCTGGTCTGCTCAGTAACAGCCTGCCTGTCATGTGACCAAGAATGGTGGTAAATGGATTTTCAATTGCTTTTATCAGGCGGCTCATTGCTTTTTCTTCATTCATTTTCAGATTGCTGTGAACAGAGGCAATGATCAGATCAAATTGATTCAATATGTTGTCTGCATAATCAAGCTTGCCATCATTCAGTATATCCGATTCAATACTTTTGAATATTTTGAAAGGGGCAAGTTTCTCGTTGAGTTCGTCAATATATCGATGCTGTGCAAAAATTTTTTCTTCATACAAACCCTGAGCATAAAATGCAGATTTGCTGTGGTCACTGATTACGATGTATTCCATTCCCATGTTTTTTGCAGCCAGTGCCATTTCTTCAATGGTATTGCTGCCATCGCTCCAGTCACTGTGGCAATGGATGATACCTTTGATGTCATTCACTTCTATACACTGATTAACTTTCTTTTCCAGGTCATTTGCAATTGCTGATGCATGCTCTCTGCAATAGGAGGGAACAAAAGGTAAATTCAGGAATTTAAAATACTCTATTTCCGTTTTTGCAAGAATATTTTTATCACCTCTAATCTTTTCAATGGCTTCCCTGAATTCCTCCGATGAGCTTAATAAGATGGAATTTTCTATAAATAGGTCAGTATTGGTAGGATAGAAGCGAATTTCAATACCGATCGGACTGGAATAACGTAAACTGTTTTCGTTTTTTTCAATCAGTTCAAATCCTTCTGCTGTTTCCATTACCAACTCTATTTCTCTTGTTGTCGCATCTATTATTAAATCAAGTTCCTCGATGATTTCCAGTCGACGTTTAAAGGAACCGGTTATTTCAACAGAATTGTCAGGAAAAATATTTTCAATCAGGGAATGTAACTCTTCTGCAATCACTTCAACTTGGGCAAACAAAAAACTTCCTTTACTCTTTAAATAGAATTCAATGGAATCAATCACGTTCTGTTGAGTTTTTTCACCAAACCCCTTGTACAACTTTAATCTGTTTTCTTTACAGGCATACAAGAGTTCGCCAATCGTTTCAATTTCCATCTCCTTCCAGATGGTATGTATTTTTTTAGGGCCGATTCCTTTTATTCTAAGCATTTCAATGATACCCTCAGGTGTTTTTGAAATGATTTCTTCCAAAGCATTCAATTTACCTGTTTGCAGCATTTCAGATATTTTCTGTGCCGCGGATGAACCAATGCCTTTCAACGAAGCTAATTTGTCCGGTGGAATTTCAGAAAGAGGAGGCAGCTTATCTATGGAAAAGGCAGCCGATGCATAGGATTTCGATTTGAATGAGTTTTCACCATGGATATCCATTAGTTTGGACAGCAGGGAAAATGATTCGGCAATTTGATAATTATCCATTTATCAAAAATAAACTAAGGCGGTCAAATTAAACCGGTTTATATGATTCATCATTCAGTAGGAGAGATATAATTCAAGTTTGTAAGTAAACAATCAATGCAATACCTGAAAGACTGGGTATTGTAGGTATAAAAAAAGTCCCGGTTAAAACCGGGACCACTATCTTTTGCTCGCTGAGCAAAGAGAAGCTTACTTCTTCTTAGGAGCAGCTTTTTTAGCAGC
>CAZCOL010000068.1:0-2675 GCA_964500545.1 uncultured Ferruginibacter sp.
TTCCGGATTCTTTTCTTAATTCCTGCAACATCACCCCCAATTTAAAAGCCTCAAAGCCTTCCTCATACTGCTCGCGAGATTTGGTTCCTTTTTTCCCATATTGTAAATCCAAATGATCGGAAAAAGAGGTTAAATTATCTTTTGTAGTCTTTTTCATAAAAATCTATTTTTTTTGTTCTTCAAAATATTCTTTCATCAGTGTCTCTGCTAATTGAATTTCATTCAGGGGAGTTTTCTGCGACTTCTTTTGGAAACCGTTTAATAGTATTACCAACTTCCCTTTATCGAAACAGCAAAAAACACGATAGATATTTGTTCCTACTTCAACTCGAATTTCAAATAAACCTTTTGTAGATGAAAGATGTTTAAAATATTTTTCAGGAACTTTTTCTAAAGTTGCAATTAACTGTAAAGTCCAGTTAAACTTCTTTTTTGTTTCAGGATTTAATTTCTCGAAAAAATCCAGATAATAATTTTTGTAATAAAGTATATCCTTGATAAAATTATTGCTCACTTCACAAAGTTAGCTAATTAGATAACAAAATCAAATTATTTTTTATGATTAAAAAATGGTTTGTAAATCAACCAAAAATTCCGAACTCCCGCCAATCGTCCCGACAACGAAAAATACTATATTGATGGTCGAATAATTATTGGTTTTTAAATAATCCGAAATACTTGTGAAGAATAGAAAGTCGAATTAAATTTTATTTTAAAAAGATTAATTTACTTTTTAAAAATGGTAGTAACTTTTTCTTGTCCCCATTTTACAAAATAAGCACCAGAAGGAATAGAAGTCACATCGATTTTATAACTGGTTACATCCTTGTTTGTGCGAATCAATTTATTTAAAACCACTTTTCCGCTCACATCTATCAATTGTAGGGTTTTAGACTCTCCAATTGAATGATTAAATTGAATAAACAAAGTATTTCCAACTGGATTTGGAAAAATATTAAATGGAGAATTCCTCATTGAACTAACGGATGTTTTTTTGTCAGTTGAATTATTATTCATTTCGCGCCCTACATATCCAGGAGATGTTCCTCCACCAACTGCTACTGCGTTCCATGCGTTTGTAGTTTGTATTACTTCATTGCTAGAAGCCCCATATAAATCAGTTGCTGCTTGAATAGATGCAACTCTTGCATTGGAAAAATTAGATGTTGAAACAAGATATATTGTTAATGTCCTGAAAGCAATAGCTTGTGCTTTTTCAATGCCAATTCCAGTTACATTATAATTATAACCTTTGTCATTGGTTCCGGTTCCACCATTGGTCAAAAGATAAAACCAAAAATTCAAAACGCCACTATTAGTATGAACGCCTCCATTATCGCTGGTTCCTGTATACCATTTGGTGCCCAAATAAGTATCCGGCTGATTATAGGCATTAGGGTTACTCATAGAGCGAATCGTGTAAAAATCAGCACCAATCAACCAATCAAAACTTAGTGGTCTTGCATACTTTTCGATAGCTGTTCCAAAAATATCACTGAAGCCTTCATTTAAAGCGCCACTCTCATAACTATAATTTAGATTAGCAGTAAAAGTTGTAAGTCCATGGGTAATTTCATGACCACATACGTCAAGTGAGGTGAGGGGTTTGAATCCATTTGTAGAATTTCCATCGCCATAGGTCATTCTCGATCCATCCCAAAATGCATTGAAATAATTTCTGCTATAATGAACATAGCTTTTTATTTTAAAACCATTCCCATCAATGCTGTTTCTATTAAAGTTGTTTTTATAAAAGTCATAAGTTTTTTCCGCACCCCAATGAGCATCAGTGGCATATTGATCCAAAGCCGTATTGACATTGTTCCAAACATTATCTCCATCAGTAAAATCAACAGATCGGGCATAATTAGTTCCTTTCTTCATGTTGTAAGTTTCAATGCCATTTCCCCTTCCTGTTTCACGAAGCCTATATGTATTAGCATTGAAATCGGTTGTAATATTTTGTGTTCCACTATAGCCAGTTACTGCCGTTCCTGCTGCATTTGTTTCGTGAATAAGGTCCTTATTCCCAAGGATATCGCCATTTGTTGCATCCACAAAAACAATTTTTCTGCTTAACGGTGTGATTGCATAAATATCAAATTTATATGCTAGCCTTAATGAAGAGGAAACCAAATCATCTTCACCGGAATAATAAACCAAATCTCCTTTAGGATAATATGTTGCATTGGGGTTGTTAGTTTCTGATTTTATAAATGCTTCCTCATCTGCATCTTGCCATTTGTAATTCTGAGCTCCTACAAAGGACAATGCATTTTGTAAAGCAATAGCTTCAGAAATGACCGCTCTCGAAGTAAGACCAGGAGGTGTTTTCATCAACCATTTTCCGTTTTGCAACTGCAGCCTTCCATTTTTTACATGTAAAATATAAACAGCATTTTCAACCGGTATGTTGTTGATTAATTGTTGATATCGATAGTTGGTGAAACCTAACTGATCAGTTTCTTTAGAGACAAATTTTGTTCTGGAGGAATTTGAAGCATTATTATTTGCATCAAATAAAAAAACCTGATTATTTCTAAATAAGGGGGCATTTGATGGGTTAAATTCAAGCCAATCAGCATAACGATCAATGGGGTTTTCGTGATTGGCCTTGGTTGGATTTTGTGAAAAAGAGGTAATTGAAATTGTCAGAAAAAAAATCTGAAAAAAAA
>CAZCOL010000068.1:2775-10358 GCA_964500545.1 uncultured Ferruginibacter sp.
GTTAGCCACTTTTACATTTAATTCGTTATTAGTTGGCACAGGCCCTATAGTAAATGTATCGCCTGTTGTTGTATCTGTTGGAATGGTTGGTTTATAAAGATAATTTTTCAAATAAAAACTCAAATCAAATTTATGCAGCTTTGCAGGAACATGAATGGTTGTAGGCTGAGTTCTGTTCAATTCCTCATTCGTAACATAGTAAGTCAGCCCGTTTTTTGTAGCAATAGCTTCAACCTGATGTAAGTTGATTCCAAGATTGATTTTCCTTTTATTACCGCTGAAAAAATCAGTATTGTCATAATCATAGAGCAGGTATACGAATGGCTGAAGCAATTTAGAATATCCGCAAAGAACAATTAATTTCTCATTTTCTTTATAAGTGGCACCTGTTATAAGACCCTGAACATCTAAAGTCCCCTTTAAATTAGCGATGTGAGTTCCGGTAGTTTTTGGAATTGAATAAAGGCTTGTTTTAGTGTCAATCCACTGCTTAGTGAAAATGAAAATACTGTCAGCAGAAACAACAAATGACTCGCAATCGAAATTCGTATTATTGGCACCTGTTGGATTGAAATCTGTTTGATTGGAATACGAGAAATTGATTGTGTCAATTATAGGCGAATTTAATAGCACTGAGTTTTTTTGTATTCTTAAAATTTTCAAATCAGTTCTGTTTCCATTTACATTGTTGCCAAAATCGCCGATGTAAAAATAATTTTCATCCTGTGAAATCTCCTCCCAGTCACGATTAACGAGTTGTGTCAGTGGGTACGATTGATAGTTTATAACATCATTTGTATCAAAAGCATAGATTTTTTTATCACCATTGTCATTATGGGTCCATAATTTATCATTCCAAATAACCAAGCCGGAAGTTTCTATTATGGAAGCCGGAAGACTATCACTTTGAAAAAGATTTACGGTAGATGATCCATACAAACATGTGCCATTGTTTTTTGTGGCGGAAGGATTGTAGTTAGAAGCCAATGGGTCTGTACAACCAGGCACTTGTGATTTTGCGAGATTGAATTGAAGCAGAAGTCCGATGATCAGCAAAGCTTGATGTCTCATAGTCAGTGGTTGGGCTTTAGAAATTGATTTTGGTTAAAGTAAGTATGCAAAAACAATTACAATATACTCAAAATATATGTAAAAAGCAATGGAAAAATGCCTGTATTTAAAGAGAAAGCAATTGATTCAAGAAATTTATTTCTATATTTTGGCTCCAATTGAAAGAAAAAATGTTCTTCCGTCTGCTGGTAACAATCCCGGACCGGGATAACCACTATGCCTTCTGGTAAAATATTTTTTATTCAGCAAGTTATTAATACCGGCTTTTATGGTTACCCCGTGGTATGCTTTGTATTGTAAAGTACAGTCTAAAATGCCATAAGCCGGAATTAATCCGTTTTGTGCATTTGAAGATGGAATAATGGTATTGTTTGCATCGCTGAAAGTTTTATCAACAAAGCTATGTTGGGTTGTAAACAAATAGTCAGCATAGTCAATTGCAAGGCCATATCGCAATATGTTTTTGGGTGCATTTTCAACAAAATTTCCTTTGATTAAGGAGTCTTTATGAGTCATGCCGTATCGCGCATCAGTGTAACTGTAGGAAGTGAATAATTTTAAGTAAATGGTGTTTTTAATTTTAAATAATTTCAATGGCAGTAGTTCAAAATAACTTTCAATGCCCTTGTTGAAACTTTTTCCAACATTGGTGACAAGTCTTTTATCATTGTTCATTCCTGATAAAGTGCCTATTTTGTTGTTGTAATTCAGAAGAAAAAAACTGACATCAAATTGAAATAAATTTTTAAATTTTCCTCTGTATCCTGCATCAAAATTATAACCACCTGCATCCGTAATATTTTTATCAACAGAATCTGTAGTTGGGTTTGCCTGTAAATTTGAATAAAGAACAGGCCTGTATGCTTGACAAACATTTGAATACAATTGAGTGTTGTTTGAAAATTGATATTCAACACCCATACCCCCTAAAAAAAATTGTTTTGTTTTGGAGTAAGGAATAATTTTTATTTCCTGTCCATTCACATTGAAGGATGATCTTCCAGTCGCTTTCCCAGTTATTGATTCAAAACGAAAGCCGGGAATTAATGAAAGTCTTTTGGTTAGTCTTAAGAGTGTTTCTGAGAATACAGCATAATTCTCAGAATTAAAATTCAAATCTTGCAGGTATTCTCCTGACAGAGTCATATCATAATTTGAATTTGTTGTGCCTTTGCCATTCGCATGTCTGGAGGTTTCCCCATTAAAATAGCGTACCCCTGCAGAAAGTGTAAATACTCTTTTACCAAAATGGCAATCTGTAATGAATCTGCTTTCAATACCTATATTTCTGAATTTATCAGCTTGGAGATTTCTGTTTTCAAATTTGCCGGTGGTATTATTTATCGTATCATTTATATTGATTGTTTGCATAAATCCCACACTGTTTCTATCACCTAATACAGCAAAAAATTTAGAACTCCATCTGCAATTTTTATTTACAAGGTAATTCAAAGTAATAGCGGGTGTTGTCCATTTTATATTCATCCAATTTCTACTCCTCTTGCTTAAAGTAGCATCAGTTTCAAATTCTTTGTCAGTAAGGCCTCCGGGTTGTTGACTGAGCATTTCAGACAACATTATTTCAGTTGTCAATAATAATTTTTCAGTTAAATGAACAGTAAGGGTGCCAAATCCATTATTGATATTGTATTTGCTGTTTTGCCTCCAACCATCTCCATTTCTGTGATTGTAAAAACCATAGTAATGGAAATTTTTATTTTTTCCCCCTACTGCATTGTATGAGTTAAGCAGACCATTGCTTCCTACTGTTATTTCATTTTCAATCTGAAAAGGTTTGTTGATTTCCTTTCCGTTTTTTAAAATATAGTTGATCATACCCCCAAATTGTGGTCCGTATTGCAGTGATGCTTGACCTCTTAATATTTCAATTTTGTCAACTCCTTGCATCGGTGGATTATAATAGGCCTCAGGATAACCGTAGGGGTCTGCGGAGATATCGTAGCCATTTTGCCTAACATTAAATTCCCAACTTCTATTTGGACTTAATCCTCTTGCAGCAATTCCAATTTGAATGCCGCTTGGATCACTCTCCCAAATGTGAATACCCGGAACTTTAGACAAAATTTGTCTCATGGTATTCGTTGAAGTATTCCCCTGAATTTTATCAACAGTCAGAAGGGTGTTTTTTTTACCGGCATAAATTTCAGTCCCATCAGTTTGAGGAAGTTGTTGAATTTCAGAGTTGTTATTTACACCAATGATGGTAATATCAGGCAAATTCCCAATAACTATATTATTAGAGTCTTTAAGAGGTTTAACAACCTGTGAAAATGTGTGACTTGTCCAAATAAGCAACAAAATGTACAGAAATATTTTCATCAAAATTTTTCGCGAAAGTATGTGGATGAAGTTTGTTTGTCTTACGAAATAAGTAAATCGCTTTACGTTTTTAGAAAAACAAGTAACAATACTAAACTAATATGACAATCGACAGTATCTTTGATTGCAAAATAATTACTTATGAATCAATCAGGTTTATTCAAACATTTCAAAAATGATCTGCCCGCAAGTATAGTTGTTTTTTTTGTTGCTGTACCTCTTTGTTTAGGTATTGCTTTAGCCTCCGGAGCTCCACTATTTGCAGGTATTATTGCAGGAATTGTTGGTGGAATAGTGGTAGGAATTGCCAGTGGCTCACCATTGGGAGTAAGTGGTCCGGCGGCAGGTTTAGCTGTAATAGTACTTACTTCCATAGAAACATTGGGTGGATCATGGCAAGCATTTTTGACGGCGGTAGTTTTAGCGGGGATATTTCAGATGATCTTGGGTTTTGCGAAAGCTGGATTTATTGCTTACTTTTTTCCGTCTTCTGTAATCAAAGGAATGTTAACCGGAATCGGGCTTCTAATTATTTTGAAACAAATTCCGCATGCTTTGGGCTGGGATATGGATGCTGAAGGGGATGATGCATTCTTACAGTCAGATGGTCAAAATACTTTTTCAGAAATTTCCCGAGCTTTGGATTATGTTACTCCGGGCGCTTTGATTATAGCTGTTGTTTCAATTTGTATACTTTTAGTTTGGGACTTGTATTTGACAAAAAAGCACAAAATTTTCCAATTAATTCAAGGCCCAATTGTCGTAGTTGTATTGGGAATAATTATGAATTTACTATACAAAAACCATACTCTTCCATTTAGTTTAGAGGAAAAACAAATTGTATCCATTCCTGTACCGGAATCAATCAGTAGTTTTTTTCACCAGTTTACATTTCCTGATTTTTCAGTGATCGGTAATTTTGATGTATGGAAAATTGCTATAGTGATAGCAATTGTTGCGAGTCTGGAAACATTATTGTGTGTGGAAGCTACAGACAAACTAGATCCTGATAAAAGGGTAACACCGGTAAATCAGGAGCTGATAGCCCAAGGATTGGGAAATATTGTTTCAGGCTTTATTGGTGGTTTGCCCATTACTCAAGTAATTGTAAGGAGTTCAGCCAATATTAATTTTGGTGGAAAAACCAAATTGTCTGCTATAATGCATGGGGTTATATTGTTGATAAGTGCAATCAGTATAGCAGGATTATTAAATCTGGTTCCCCTAGCTTGTTTGGCTGCCATTTTAATCATTGTCGGTTATAAACTTGCCAAACCTTCTCTTTTTGTGCAGATGTATAAACTAGGTTGGGAGCAGTTCATTCCTTTTGTAGCTACAATTGTGGCGATCCTTGCAACTGATTTATTGAAAGGAATTACTGTTGGAATTTTATTTGGAATATTTTACACACTACGTCATAGTTATAGAAATTCTCATCATATAAAAGAGGTTGAAAAAACTGAAAATGGTTTAAAAGTGCTTCATTTAATTTTGGCGGAAGAAGTATCTTTCTTTAATAAAGCCAGCGTTTTAAAAACACTTAATTCAATTCCCTCAAATTCAAAAGTAATTATAGATTGTACAAACTCCAAGTCTATAGCTTATGATGTGATTGAATTAATAAAAAATTTTGAAAGCAACGCTGTAACTAAAAATATAGTGATTGAGAAGCTAAACTTCATTGAGGATATTAAGCATTAATTAAGATTCTATCAATGAAAAGATATTGCCAATATTCAATAATATTCCTGATTTTAACTACTTGTTCAAATAATGTTTATTGCCAGCAAAGTAAAATTGGCAATTGGATTGGATATTTCGGAAATCAAAAAATAAGTAAAAAATGGAATTTTCATAATGAAATTCAATACCGAAATTATAATCTGTTAGGTGATATTAATCAGATTCTGATAAGAGCAGGCGTGGGTTATGACTTGTCAAAAAATAACAACAATTTACTGCTGGGGTATGCTTTTGTTCAATCCCAATCTTACGAAATTCCTCCAAAGAAAAAGCAATCTACAGATGAGAATAGATTGTTTCAACAGTTTTTACATAGAAACAGATTTAAAAAAAATTACTTTGCACATCGAATTAGATTGGAAGAAAGGTTTATTGGCGACTTGTTTAAATGCAGATTAAGGTATTTGATATCATTAAACAGGCCGATAAATAAAAAAGAGCTTATAAAAAGGGCTATTTATCTATCTTCATCCAATGAGATTTTTTTAAATGACAGGGGTGATACATTTGATCGAAACAGATTAGCGATTGGTATGGGTTATGTTATCAATCAATATACAAGAATCGAAACTGGTTTTATGATTCAATTTCTTCCTGGTAATAACCAAAAACAAATTCAGTTGTCTTTGATTAATAATGTTCCTTTCAGTAAAATATTTTAAAAAGAGTTAGAATCAAGTTCGTAAATGTTCAGAAAGTCATTAACATTTCAACATGAGGTATGCCATCTTCTAAGTATTCCTCACTATCCACAACAAATCCAAGTTGATTGTAAAATTTAACCAGGTAGCATTGCGCACCAATCCTTATTTTCTTTTCATTAAATCCAGTTTGAATCTTTTCAATAGCCCTTTTCATTAATTCTTTCCCCAAACCATTTTTTCTGTGTGAATAATTAGTAATGACCCTTCCTATGCTAGATTCGGGAAATGAAATTCCTGCAGGAAGTACTCTTGCATAAGCTACTAAATTACTCTTTTGCCAAGCGCTCAAATGCCAACATTGTAGATCCTTATCATCTGTATCGTCATAAATACAATTTTGCTCTACTACAAAAACCTTATTTCTTAAAGATAAAATGCTGTAAAGTTCTGTGTTGGTAAGCTCATCAAAATGTTTGTATTTCCATTCTATCATCACAAATTATTTTTTCAGTAATCGTATTTTTCATTCCATCGTTCTTTTAAAAATTTTCTAATCTCTGCTTCTCGCGGATTTTTTTGAGGAGAATAAAAAGTTGTTCCTGAAATTTCATCCGGAAGAAATTCTAATGAAATAAAATTGTTTTCAAAATTATGGGCATATTGATATCCCTTTCCATAATTAAAATCTTTCATCAATTTTGTAGGGGCATTGCGTAAATGTAATGGAATGGGTAAATCTCCTTTTTTTCTTACAGATTCCAATGCCGCTTCAATGGCTATATATGAGGCATTGCTTTTTACAGAACTTGCAAGATAGATAGCACACTGAGAAAGTATGATTCTGCTTTCAGGGTAACCTATTGTATTGACAGCCTGAAATGTATTATTCGCAAGTAACAATGCATTTGGATTGGCATTCCCTATATCCTCACTTGCGAAAATGAGCATTCTTCTTGCAATGAACTTTACATCTTCACCGCTTTCAATCATTCTTGCCAGCCAATAGACTGATGCATTGGGGTCACTTCCTCGCATACTTTTGATAAATGCGGAAATAATGTCATAGTGTTGTTCTCCTTGCTTATCGTACAACGCAACTCTTTTTTGAGCAACATTCATTACGATTTCATTTGTGATTATTTCTCCTTCGCTTAAACTGTCACAAACGATTTCGAGTAAATTAAGCAATTTTCTTGCATCCCCACCTGAAATATTGATCAGTGACTCTGTTTCTTTCAAATTGATTTTCTTTTTGGAGATTTCCGGGTCCTTTGCCAATGCAATATTCAACAACTTAATTAAGTCCTTTTCATCGAGTGATTTCAATACATAAACCTGACACCTGCTTAATAACGCGCTATTGACTTCAAAGGAAGGATTTTCTGTAGTAGCGCCAATAAGCGTTATAATGCCCTTTTCAACTGCCCCTAGCAGGGCATCTTGCTGGCCCTTATTGAACCTATGGATCTCATCAATGAAAAGAATTGTCCCTTCTTTATTTTTTGCACGCTCAATTACATCTCGGATTTCTTTTACTCCGGAAGATATGGCACTTAATACATAAAATGGCTTATCCAAACTATTGGCTATTATACCCGCAATAGTTGTCTTTCCAACTCCGGGTGGTCCCCATAAAATCATAGAAGGAACCTTGCCATTATTGATGGCTGTTTGCAAAATTCCACCTTTGCTGATGAGATGTTCTTGACCGATGAGATCACTCAAACTTTGAGGCCGCATTCTTTCTGCTAATGGAGAAATGTTCATTTAATAAAAGTAAAGAAT
>CAZCOL010000069.1:0-10194 GCA_964500545.1 uncultured Ferruginibacter sp.
CCTCACAACTGCTTGATAAGCAAGCAACTTGTTATTTAGTTTATAAATTCAAATCCCTTTCTGTTGATTCAGTATTTTCTTTTTCAAAAATTGTGAAAAAATACCAATTAGTTGGTATTTTTTGGAAAGACTAATTCTCTTAATTTCACTTCCACAAAAAAAATACCAAAATGAAAAAACTTATTGTTTTTACTGCGTTAATTTGTTCCGGTTTTACATCATTTGCCAAAATCTGGAGAGTGAATAACATGATGGGCGTAACGGCTGATTTTACTACAGCACAAGCTGCTCATGACGCTGCAAGTTCCGGAGATACCATTCATTTGGAACCATCTGTAAATTCATACGGATCTGTATCTTGCTCCAAGCCTTTGGTCTGGCTAAGCATAGGTAGCTTTTTAACCGATAATCCTGGAAATCAATTTTCTACTACAACAGGAAAAATGGATTATATATATTTTCAAGATGGTAGTGCTGGATCGGTTGTATCAATTTTTGTTAATTCAATAACAATTCGTACGAGTAACATTACAGTAAATAGATGCCATATCCAGAGCACAGTGGACATTTCGTGGAATCCCAGCAATATTGTAATTACTCAATCATTTATCGGTTATTATTGCTCAATTAATGCAACAAATGTAATTTTTTCAAATAATATTGTTGGTTACAGCGTTTCAATGAACGGATACAATTGCTCAGCAATCATAACAAACAATGTATTTAACTATGTTAATAGAAACGAATGGTATCATGGAGTTGCAAATATTTACAATGCAGTTTTTCAGAACAATATATCAATTAAAGGTGGTACTTATGATTTCTATAATTCTTTGCCAACTTATAACATGTGTCCTGATGCCAGCTTTCCTTCCGGTAACAATAATATTCAAAACACAAACATGGCTGGTGTTTTCGTAAATAGCACCGGATCTATTGATAAAGATTTTCAATTAAAAACCGGGAGCCCTGCAGTAGGTTCAGGATATGGAGGCATTGATATGGGCGCCTTTGGGGGAAGTACACCTTACAAACTGGCTTTGCAACCAGCAATACCTGCCATCACCAATATGAGTACTCCTTCTTCTACCGGAGGTAATACCATTCAAGTAACTTTTAGTGCAAAAAGCAATAACTAATTATTGTAGATATCAGATTAAAATCGAAGAAATCCTTTGATTGATTATCGGGCAAAATTTTTTGTAGCATATTGACTCAGTACAGCATTTTCGGCTGTAAAAAATTAACCTTAAAACTGTTATGAGTTTTACAAATTTTCGTTACATAAATCCATTAGGCTTATTCTTGAAAATTATTTTATTATGTTTTTCGATTCTGCCTTTGGATGTTTTTGCTCAGTCCAATATTGTTAGGGCTGAATATTTTTATGACGCCGACCCCGGATTTGGAAATGGAACTGCGATTTCAATCACTCCTTCAACAGGTATTTCTAATCAAACTTTCAGCACTTCTGTAGCGGGATTGACATCAGGGGTTCATCAGCTTTTTTTGCGAGTTCAAACAGCAGATGGTTTGTGGAGTATTACAAATAGAAGTCTCCTTTATAAACCAGGTGCATCTGCTTATTTCACTCCAAAAATTACCAGGGCTGAATATTTTTTCGATACCGACCCGGGTTATGGAAATGGCAGCAGTATTGCTATAACACCTTCCGTTAATTTGAACAATGTTTCCTTCGATGCCAATGTTGATCAATTGTCTGTAGGTATTCACCAGTTATTTATCAGGGTTCAGGACGCTTCAGGTAAATGGAGCATAAGTAGCAGGAATTTATTGTATAAGCCTGCTCAGCAATCTGTAAATAACAATACACAAATAACTAAAGCTGAATATTTTTTTGATGCTGATCCTGGATTTGGAAACGGAACTGATATTTCTATCACACCCGGATTTTCAATTATTGACAAATCATTTAATGCAGATGTATCGTCCTTATCAACTGGAATTCATCAGATGTTTATTCGTGTCAAAGATTCCAGAGGCGTATGGAGTATCTGCAACCGAACAATTTTATATAAACCCAATTCAAATAATTCAAATGAGACGTCGGATTTGGTTAAGGCAGAATATTTCTTTGACAACGACCCTGGATTCGGTAATGGAATTGATATACCTATCACGCAGGGGCCTCAATTACTGAACGTCGGGTTTCAATCCGATGTTTCTTCTTTGTCAGCTGGCTTACATCAACTATTTATTAGAGTTAAAGATGTTTCCAACAAGTGGAGTGTATCAAACAGGACTTTCTTCTATAAAGCACCTACAGCCTCCAGACAATTATCAAAGATAATCAGGGCTGAATATTTTATAGACCAGGATCCGGGATTTGGCAATGCGGTGCCTTACCCAATGAGTGGAGCAGGTATATTGGTTGATTCTATTATCACTATTAATATATCCGGTCTTTCAGATGGCGAACATTATTTTTATTTAAGGGTATTGGATAATAAAGGTAAATGGAGTGTTACAAATCAATCTGCATTTTCTGTTGCTGACGCCTCCAATGAAAATTTCATCTCAATAACGGGAGTGAATAAACGAAATTTATGTTCGGGGGATTCCATTGAAGTTGGAATTCATGCCTCTGGAAACTATGCTGCAGGCAACCGATTTAATGTTGAATTGAGTAATGCAGTTGGTAATTTTTCTACTCCACAAGTGATAGGCACTTCCGCAACAGCAAGCAGTCGTAGTATATGGTGCGTAGTGCCCTCAGGTTTGGTTGGAGATAGTTATAAAATAAGAGTGATTAGCAATGACAATCTTACAGTAAGTGATCCTTTCTATGCTCAATTTGAAGCTACTTGTATAAGTAGTGTTCCACCGACTATTACTTTAAATAGTAGTGTTGATTTGAATTGTGGGGGAATTGCGACCGGTTCAATTGATATAGCGGTTAGTGGTGGAACTGCTCCATACAGTTATTTATGGACCAAAACAGGTAGCCCTCTTTTTACCGCTTCAACCCAGGATATTACGGGTCTCAATGCAGGTGAGTATAACGTCCTTGTGACTGATTCATTGGGAAATTCGGATGTATTCAGTGTCTATATTAATGGGCCAGCTCCTTTAAAAACTACTGCTACTGCATCACCTATCAATTGTAATGGCAGTTCAACAGGTGCCACATCGGTTAATGTTTCAGGAGGTACAGCTCCTTACAATTATTTATGGAACAATGGAGCTACAAGTTCTACAATCACGGCAGTTGCTGCCGGTGAATATACCGTTGTAGTTTCTGATTCACGCGGCTGTCAGTCTGTTTCAAATGTTACGGTAAATCAAGCGGTTTCTTTAACATTAACCATGTCCGGTGTGGATGTTAATTGCCAGGGGATGGCAACTGGTTCTGCTTCTGTTATTGTTTCGGGTGGAAATCCAAATTATACTTATTTATGGAGTAACGGAAACAACACTGCAAATATTTCGAATGTATTACCCGGAAAATATTTTGTAAGGGTTATAGATGCAGTAGGTTGTATTAAATCTGATTCAATTGTATTGAATTATTTACACGAAGCTCCGCAAGCAACTATTTCAGCTAACGGTTCTACGACCATCTGCCAGGGCGATTCTGTTCAGTTAACCTCATCAACTGGCCATACATATCTTTGGAATGTTGGGGCTATTTCAAATAGCATTTATGCAAAAAATGCAGGAAATTATCGTGTTACCGTTACTGATATCAACGGTTGCTCTGCTACTTCAACCGATGTGACGATTGTAAACACGCCTGCACCTACTTGGTATATAGATGCAGATAGGGATGGTTACGGATCCGGGAATGCGGTATCACAGTGTTCTAGACCAACCAACGGATTTCTGGCCTCCGAACTGATTTCGGTAAATGGAGATTGCAATGATGCGAGTATTGCCACAAATGTCAATAGACAGTATTTTAAATTTTCTTCAAATTCAGCTTATGCCAATAAGTTGATCAGCCAGCTTAGTGGTTCTTCTTATACTGACTTCAGATTTGAAGTTGATTATGTTGACTCGTCGAACAATTTGCCATTAACAGGATTTCCAAGATTGATATTGGATTATGAAGGAAATGGAAGTTATACGGATGCCAATGACAGAGTGCTTGTAATGACTCCGGATGACCCGAGTGATGTTACAACTTCCAATGGTAAAAGATACTTCGTTTCGGTAAATGGTTTGCCCAATGGAGTGAATTGGAAAACCAGTGTGATAGTTTCTGATGCAAATAACTGTAGTGTGCGTTTAGGAAATTTTGACTATCCGGATGTTTTGCAACAGCCAAACGTAACCATTTTTGCCAGTGATATTTCATTCAGTCAACGCCGGCCAGATCCCAGTTCACCGATTACTGTTTCTGCACTTGTTAGAAATGAATCTGATTATGCTGCTGTGGATTTTGTAACTCATCTTGTAAATCAATTTGATACTAATATTATTTATCCTGACATTACTGTAGATTTCATTCCTCCGCATGGCGTAAAAACCATTCAATGGAATATCACAACACCATCGGTTCCTGCTTGGTGTCCGATGCAAGTTACATTGGATAAAACCAATGTAATTGCTGAATGGAATGAATTGGACAACAATGCTGTAAGGCCATTTGTCAACGGAAACTTTCCGGTGCCCGGACGAATTATTATCAGCAGTAGTGTTTCTCCAAAAGTATCCTATTCTTTTCCCGGCAATGTAATAACCGTTAGCGGACTTGCAAATTATACAGGTACTGCAGTACCACTTCCTGATTCAAGTGTGGCAGGGGCAACTGTTACTATAAAGGTCATCGAAACTGGTGCAGAATTCAGCGGCTATACCAATGCTGCCGGATATTATACGATTTCTTTTCCTGCGCCAATTGCTTTTGGTAATTATCATGTTGAAGGAACAATAACTGATTATACGCTTGAAGGAAGTTTCAATGATGATTTTACCATTATACCAAGACCAGAACCTTGCAGTTTGCCGGATTTGTATGCTACTATAATTTTAAATCGAAGCACAATTGTTCAGGGGAATTCTGTAACGGCTCAATTGAGAGTAGTGAATGGAGGAATGACTGCTGCTAATTCAACTTCCATTTCGTTGCTTTCACAAAGCGGAGGAACACAATTGACAAATACGGAAATTCAAATACCTGCATTAGCTTCAGGTCAGTCTTATACAGTACCAATTGGAACTTTAATCTACAATACTCCGGGTACTTATTACTTATATGCCAATGTGGATGCAAATACCCAAGTCAATGAGTGTAATGAAAGCAATGGAGCTTATGTTGGAGTAACCGTAACCCCTAACTTACCTGATATTGTTCCTTTTGGAGGGCCTTATGGTACTGTTTACAACTGCCCCAATCCTAGTACAGGTTTTACTTTATACAATGCAGGTGGTGTTGCTTCGGGTTCATTTACAACAAGAGTGACCATAAAACATAATGGTACTCAAGTAGCTAATTATAATCATAGAGTTGATAATATAAATCCAGGGTCAAGATATAGCTTTGATGTTCCTTATAATTATCAATCATTAGGGTCGTACACATATAAAGTTGAATGCGATATTCCAACTAACACAGGTGGAGAAGTGGTAGAGTTGGATGAGTATAATAATGAAGCTAATTATGGCGAGCTTACTGTTGTAGCTTGTAAACCTAATTTGTATGTCTCTGCATGCGGAAGCAATGTTGTTGAACCTTACGATCCTGCTCCGCCGGGATTCATTACATTGAAAGCAAGCATTCTGAATGGGGGCAATAGTACCGCTTCAGGACCAATAAAAATCAGATTTGCCTATTCATCCGGTTTGTATTTTGATACAACATACGATGGTAGTCTTTCTGCAGGTCAATTTGTGATTGTTTCATGTGTTGCACCCGTTCCAAACAGTACATCAACTTTGTTGACTATTACTGTTGATCCTGATAATACTGTAGAAGAATTTTCTGAAGGGGATAATAGTTTCAGTGATATGCTTTGTCATGATTTCGAAGCCGTTCCATTATGTGGATATAATACATTCAATGGAACTGCTTACCTCAATCAAATAGCAACTCCTTTTGTTGGAGTTGCATTACACCACCTATATTCGGCTAGTCAGGTTAAGGTAAAGTTTGAAGTCAGCGGTCCGGGAATCAACGGAACAATCAATTTGGGATATGGAATATTAAATAATGCCCGTAATTATTGTAGTTGTCCTTATGCGGTTACATTACCTACTCCATTTGCATTTACCTCAATGGGGGTATATACTTTCACTATGACAATTGACCCCGACAACACATATTTGGAGTGTGATGAGTCTAATAATGTAATGGTAACACAATGGAATGTTGTAAATACACCGGACATGAGAATCCTTTCCCAGTTTATTAATCCAACCATGTTGAATCCATCGCCCGGACAATCAGTTAATTTTGATGTGAGTTATGAAAATACGGGAAGAACCAATGTCAATGATTCAATGAAATTAAAACTGCTGGTAAATGGCGTTGCACATGATTCTATTCGAGTAAGAGGACTTGCTAATGGGGATCACTTTACGGTTAGGATGCCAAAAGTGTGGTCATCGCTTATTTCAGGTGCTCACATTATTCGTGCAATCATTGATGCCGATAAGGAAATTGCAGAAAATGATGAAATGAATAACGAGGCAACCAGGGCAATAATTGTTGGAGAATCTGCAAATTTATTTTTCAGATCCCTCGTTCCATCCCAATCATCACCCGAGCTAGGCCAGAACATTAATTTTATAGCAACAATAGGAAACAGTGGTAGTCAACCTTGCAATGCTAAAGTTTCATTCTATTATATCAACAATAACCAAGATTCTGTTTTAATTGGTCAGTCTAATTTTGTGATTGCAGCAAACAGAGATACAGTAGTATCCATGCCATGGATGGTTGCTGATGAATCTACTAACATAATAGCTGTCATTAGTAATTCATCTGTATTGGAATTTGATTATAATGATAATTCGGCAACTACTCTGATTGGTAATTTCAATATTTCATTTCAAAATCAAAATGCAAGTTGTTCGGGTAATGCAGATGGTATATTAACTGCAATTGCATCAGGGGGATACCCTCCATATTTTTACTCGTGGAGCAATGGAAGGACAGGAGCTACGTTAACTGCAGCTGCAGGAGTATACAGAGTGACAGTTACTGATAGTCTCGGGCAATCAATTACTGCGACCGATACACTTATAAAGGATGAGTTGATAGAAATTTCAGCTCTTGCCGGATTAACAGACATTTGTAATATAGCCGGAACCAATGAAACTACAACTTATTCAGTAGATAGCATTCCGGGCGCTAATTATATCTGGTCTGCATCTACTCCAAACATCACATTGATCGGAAATGGCAATGCAATTCAAGCAAAATTTTCTTCATCTTTTACAACAGGAACTATTTCTGTTTCCATTTCAAATGTTTGCGGAGGGACTGTGGTCAGAACAATTAGTGTAAATAAGCCGGCTACATTATCAATGAATTCAATTTCTACGGTAACTCAAACCCTAGTAAGCAACGTATGCGGTGCCAGAGTATACAGATATAAGGCTTCAAAGGTTTTAAATGCTACCGGTTACTTGTGGACATTGCCTACTTCAGTAGGCGGAATCACCGGAGTAACAGTTGATTCGGGAGACATTGCAAAAGATAGTGTAATCAAAGTAAAGTATGCATCCAATGCTAATGCAATTGCCGGAGACAGTATTAAAGTCATGCCATGGACACCTTGCAGTAATGGCCTTATAAATGCGTACAAATTGTCCAATACTCTATTGGCAATACCTGCTTCACCGGCAACATTAACCGTAACACCTGTTTCAACAAATACATGTGGGTCAAAAATGTATCGTTATCGCGCACCCGCATTAACTGCTGCATTGACTTCAGGCTCATCAAGTGTAGCGCCTGTTACTGGTTATCTTTGGTCTTTCAAAGGGACTTTAGGAAACAATGCTGTAATTGATTCCGGAACTATCAATTCACCTGTTATCCTGGTGAAATTTACAAGTAATGCCGCTGCATTTGCAGGGGATAGTGTCTGTGTTGCCTATACTTCATTATGTGGTAATAGTCTGAATAAGTGCGCCAAATTAACAAACACAGCTATATTAGTGCCTGCAGCTCCCGTTTCAATTATTATTACTCCAATATCTTCCAACATTTGTGGTAACAGGTTGTATCGTTATACAGCTCCAGCTTTACCGTCATCTACTGCTACAGCTGCTGCTGCCAATGGTTATGTCTGGTCATTTAAAGGAACTTTAGGTAATAATGCTGTAGTAGATTCCGGTAGTTTGACATCTCGCATCGTTGTGATGCGCTTTACTTCCAATAATGCTGCTGCAACTGGAGATAGTGTAAAATTGTATTACACATCCAATTGTGGCAACAGTTTGATTAAAGCCTCAAAATTATCTAATTTATTATTGTCTGTTCCTGCTGCACCTTCGAGCATTACAATTACACCGATATTGACCAATATTTGTTCAGGAAAGGTTTATCGCTATTCAGCTCCTGCATTACCATCAGCTACTGCTACTGCAACTGCCGCTAAAGGTTATCTTTGGTCATTTGTAGGTTCATTGGGTGCAACAGCTAGTATTGATTCCGGATCCGCAAATTCCAGAATAATCAGAGTAGTGTTTTCCAGCAATGCTGCAGCTATTTCAGGAGATAGTGTAAAACTATTATACTTATCAGATTGCGGTAACAGTATTAACAAAGCTTCCAAATTGACAAATGTGTTGGTTTCAAAACCTGCAATACCGGCAAGTATCACCATTACACCTGTAACAACGAATGTTTGTTCGGGTAAGGTATACCGTTATACCGCACCTGCATTGCCTGCTGCTACTTCTACGGTAACTGCTGCCACAGGCAGAAAATGGGTGTTCAAGGGAAGATTGTTTGACAACTATGGACAGATAACTTCGGGTACTGACACTTCCAGAATAATAGAAGTCACCTACAGCAGCGGTATTGCAGCATCAGGTGGGGATAGTGTATTGCTTTACTATACATCAGCTTGCGGAAACACAATTAATAAAGCAGCCAAGCTGTCTAATTTAGCAACTACTCTACCTGCTGCACCTGCAAGCATCACGCCATTACTGGTTAGTGATGTATGCGGTGCAAGGATATACAGATATACTGCACCTGTGTTGCCTGCGCCTACAACCGCAACGGCTTCTGCAACAAGTGCAATTGGATATCTTTGGACAATGCCTACAGGTTCAGTTGGTACATCTGGAAATATAACAATGGGTTCAGATACCTCCAGGGTCATTGAAGTTACCTACAGCAGCAATGCTGCTGCAGTAGCGGGAGACACCATAAAAGTAAGATATACAACAGCTAACTGCGGAAACAGTACATACAAAGGTCTCAAATTGACTAATCTCGTAAAGAATGGTTGTCCGCCTGTTTCAAATGGTACTATTTCAACTACAAGAGTTGTGAGCAATACATTGGTTAAAGATGAAATGGAATTAAAGGTATTCCCCAATCCAACACACAGCAGTTTCACTTTGCAAATCAACTCGCTGAATCAATTTCCTGTAGATGTGAGCATTATTGATGTGCAAGGCAAGTTGATAAAAAGAATTACAACAAAGTTAAAAGAAGTGTCATCGATTGGAAACGAGTTGCAACAAGGGATTTACATAATTAAAGTAGTTCAAGGCAAAATAATTAAAACAGTGAAAGTTGTGAAGGAATAGTTCAATCTTTCAAGTATTCATTAGTTCTATTTTTTATTATTGCTATGTGCTTATGTATAAATTTTAAAATGATTTTACATGTCATTATTTTATAGATGATTATTTGCTGATAATCTCACCGTTCTCGTTTACTTTGACCCTTAATCTTTTGTCACCCTTTCTCAATAAGATCTTCCAGATTTTTTTCGCGCCTTTTTGCTCCTGATAAGTCACGAGGTAAACATCTTTAGGAATGCCCCACTGCGGATATTTTTTATACAATGCCTGTGAGATAGAATTTGGAAGTGCAATATTCCGATATTTTTCTGCAGTTCTTAATAATTTCCCGTCTTTATCATAGGTCGCAAGAATATACCCGTTGGGAATTTGAAATGTAATATAATATTCGTCGAATTCATCATCATAAAACTCTGAATTTTTAACGTCAAATTCAGCAACTTTTTGTTCAAGAATTTTTAC
>CAZCOL010000070.1:0-9645 GCA_964500545.1 uncultured Ferruginibacter sp.
TTCAGTATTCACGATAGTATCACCAATGGAAATGTGGTGTATCAGGAAACACATTCTATCTCCACCAATGGACAAGGATTGGTAATTACCAATATAGGACAAGGAACATCCACCACAGGAACATTCTCAGGTATAAATTGGGGTAAGAACAACAAGTTTGTTCAGACGGAATTGAGTATCAACAATGACAACAGTTTTACTGATTTAGGAACTACTCAATTCTTGAGTGTTCCATATGCGTTGCATTCAAAAACTTCTGAGAATGGAATGCCTAATGGAAACAGTGATGGAGAAATGTTTTATTGGAGTAATGGAAAATGGGTTAAAGTGGCTCCGGGTGGATATGGACAACCATTGGTTATGTGTGATGGTGTTCCTTCTTGGGGAGGTTGTTTACCAAAGCTAACAACGAGTAATATTACTCTTTTTTATACAGGAGGAGGAAATATATCATCTGATGGTGGAACAAGTATAACAGCAAGGGGGGTTTGTTATAGTACTAGTCCAAACCCCACAATTTCTCAAAGTTTCATTACAACAGATGGAAACAGTATTGGTTCATTCACAAGTTATTTAACTGGATTATCTTTTAATACAACCTATTATGTTCGTGCTTATGCTACTAATAGTGTGGGAACTGCGTATGGAAATGAAGTTAGTTTTACAACAGATTTTTCATATTCAGGAGATTGGAAAATAGTTTCAGCTTCTGTATGGCTTAGCAACGGATCAGCAAGTCAACAATTTGATATATTAAATGATACTTCATTTTATGCGAGGTGTGAAATTGATGATATATATAATTTTCTTGCTAATGGACAATACGTCTATATTGATGCAGGAGTTTCTTGTGGAAATGGAAATGGCTCGGGGACATGGTCAATCTCAAACAATTTACTGACAATTGATAATAATACCGATACTATTACTAATTTCACAGCTAACTCATTTGAAACAGCATCACCAACTCTTTCATTTAACGATACTGACTATTCTACTACTCCACCCACTATCACAACCTATTATTATAGATTTTATAAAATATATGCTAGACAGTAATCTAGATCAATTTAAAAGAATTTAACCACATAACTAGGTCATGGAGATTATTGAAAATAAAAAAAATCAAATTAGTATCCCCCGCTCCCTTTTTGTAATTAACGGAGCATCTAACTCTTTGAAAATCAGTGATAGCGTTAATTTAGCATTGCCATCACTTCCGAAAATAGTAGCATTGCCTCAAAACAGGAACTATGACTACGAAAATGAAATCTGCTGAACACCTTGAAGAGTTTGAAGTAAATAAACTTTTAAAATACCTCCACCAACATCAACTATGGACTTATTACATCTTGGTGAGGTTGGGGATTTCAACTGCGTTGAGGTATTCCGACTTCTCCCAAATAAAGTGGAAGGATATTCTCGGTAAAGAAAAACTCACCATCAAGGAAAAGAAAACCGGGAAGTTGAGAGAGATTCCCCTCCCCAATGAATTAGTTCAAAATTTAACCTCCATTTATTGTAAGATAGGTTCTCCCCACCAAGAGGATAAACTTGTTCCTATCACCATCAGAAGTATCAACAGACAGATTAAGTTATACGCCGCCAAGTGTGGGATAAGAGGAAAGAGAATCAGTTCTCATTCTTTCAGAAAAACATTTGGACGGGAAGTATGGAAACGAAATAATTTTAGTGATTCCTCGTTGATAAAACTTTCCCATCTGTTCAAACATTCCTCCATTTCTATTACGAGGGTATATTTATCCATCACCAAAGAAGAGATTGACAACTTATATGACATTCAGGATTTGTTCGTGTATTAACGAGAAGGATTGATTTATCATTTGTTGTCAGGAAATAGGATGTTTTATTATTAATTCACCCAAAAAGTTTGCAAGTTTTTTGCAAATGAAAAAGGGTTTAAGAATTGTTACATTCCTAAACCCTTGAAATACAACCCTTTCGGTTGTGGGCCCACCTGGGCTCGAACCAGGGACCCCCTGATTATGAGTCAGGTGCTCTAACCAGCTGAGCTATAGGCCCTTTCTTTTGCAAGAAAGATTTTATATAAACTTACCGCTGGCCCGGTAAGCATTGTTCTTGTTATCTCTGTAAAAATATTTACAGCCCGCAAAAGTAACTAAATTCAGATATTTGCACCAATATTTTTACAATTAATTTATGTCTGCTATTAAGAATATTCTCTTTGATTTAGGTGATGTGCTGATTGATATTGATTTCCAAAAAGTAAAATCCGCTTTTGAAAAGTTGGGTATTTCCGAGTTTGAGAAACAGTTTTCTCAACTTACCGCCTCCAGCTTGTTTGAAAACCTTGAAACCGGTAAAATCTCGGAATCTAATTTTTATAAAGCCATCCAGCAACAATCCAGCGTCCCATTGGCAGATTCAGATATTAAAGATGCATGGAACGCTATTTTGCTTGATTTCAGAATCGAAAGCATGAAAAAGCTTCAAGAACTGAAACAAACTCACCGCCTGTTTTTATTGAGCAATACCAATGCAATTCATTTAACAGAAGTAAACAATATTCTTCAAAGACAACTGGGAATAAGCAATCTAGATGTATTTTTTGAGAAGGCTTATTACTCTCATTTGGTCGGCTTAAGAAAGCCGCACCGAGAAATATTTGAATTTGTTTTAAAAGATGCAGGTATCTGCGCCTCAGAAACAGTTTTTATAGATGACACCCCACCAAATATAAGTACTGCTGAACAGCTGGGGTTCAGAACACATTTACTGGCAAAGAGCGAAAGAATAGAATCATTTTCTTTTTGATCAATCCCCTATTTGATTTCTTCGAAATCTATGTAATCTCCATCAGCATTCGTTGATGGTCTGGAAGATGTGGATGAAGAAGGGTCGCTTTTGGTAAATCCGTTCGTTTGATTTTGCCTCATTTGCTGATTTGCCTGATCCATTTTCTTTTTTATCAGCTTACTTGCCTGATATATGGGCATAACCAGCTCAAAAACAAACTTATAAATAATATATAATACAAATAGCTCGAGCAGAAATTTTATCATGTCGCAAAGTTATTGATCCTACTAAACATTTTGTGTTAATTTTTAGGGCATATTCACTATTCATTTGGATTTTAAAGGAAGTAATCGTACTTTTGTGTCGTTAAGAGAGGAAATTGAAAGGGAACGGAATCGTTCCCTTCTTCTTTTCATAAAGGTTACCATGAGCATAGAAACCAATTTAGAGACAGTTAAAAATCTATTATTGCCCTTATTGGAGGACGATGTTTTTTTGGTTGAACTTAAAGTAAAGCCCATCAACAATTTTAAGATTTACCTCGATGCGGATTCGGGCCTGGGAATTGAAAAATGTATTAAAATAAACAGGGCTTTATACAAGAAAATAGAAGAAATGGCCATGTATCCCGAGGGTGATTTTTCGCTGGAGGTTTCCAGTCCGGGTATAGATGAGCCGCTGAAGCTTCACCGCCAATATTTAAAAAATATAGGTAGAAACGTGGAACTGTCATTAATGGATGGTACCAAAAAAGAAGGGAAATTGTTGGAAGTAAATGAAAGCGAGGTTTCAATAGAATTTACCGAAGGAAAAGGAAAAAAGGCGGTTTTACATCAGCTCAATATTCCTTTTTCGGAAATAAAACATACGAAAGTTCAAATAAAATTTTAATTAACACAAAAACCCCCATCCGGCGGGGACCCGATTGTTTCGGGAGAAAGTTCGGAGAGGAATATGGCAAGCATTAACTTGATAGAATCATTTCAGGAGTTCAAAGAAGCAGAAGGCATCGATCGCCCTACCCTGATGAAAGTAATGGAAGATGTTTTTAAAACACTGATCCGTAAAAAATACGGCAGCGATGAAAACTTCGACGTAATTGTAAACGATCAGAAAGGAGACCTTGAAATTTTCCGCAGAAGAACCATCGTGGACGATGATGATTTGTACAACACACTTACAGAAATTGAATACAAAAACGCTATTTTGATTGAGCCCGATTATCAGGTGGGTGAAGAGTTGTATGAAGAAGTGGACATCCAGGCCGAATTCGGTCGTCGTGCTATTCTTGCAGGCAAACAAACCCTGGCGGCTCGTATCAACGACTTGAAGAAAAATGTATTGATCAAAAAATACGAAGACCGTATAGGGGAAATTGTATCCGGTGAAGTATATCAGGTATGGAAAAAGGAAGTATTGATTTTAGATGAGGACGGCAACGAAATGCTGCTGCCTAAATCAGAGCAAATACCAAGCGACTATTTTAAAAAGGGCGACTCTGTTCGTGCCGTTGTTAAAAAAGTAGAATTGAAAAACAGCCAGGCGATCATCATCCTGTCTCGTACAAGCCCTTCATTCCTTGAAAAATTATTGGAAATAGAGGTTCCGGAGATTTTTGATGGTTTGATTGTTGTTAAAAAAATAGTAAGAGATCCGGGAGAAAGAGCCAAAGTAGCCGTTGAAAGTTTCGATGACAGAATCGATCCTGTGGGAGCTTGTGTGGGAATGAAAGGAAGTCGTATACACGGCATCGTTAGGGAGTTGAAAAATGAGAATATTGATGTGATAAATTACACCAGCAACATACAATTGTTGATTCAGCGTTCATTGACCCCTGCAAAAATCACTAGCATCGATCTGGACACCGAAAAGAAACATGCGAGTGTGTTTTTAAAGTCCGATCAGGTTTCCCTTGCTATCGGCCGTCGCGGAGTTAATATTAAATTGGCATGCGAATTGACAGGATATGAGATAGATGTGTTCAGAGACAATGAAGGTGATGAAGATGAATTTGACATTGATCTGGAAGAATTCAGCGATGAGATTGAGTCTTGGATCATAGATGAATTGAAGCGTGTAGGTTGTGATACCGCCCGTTCAGTTTTGGCACTTACAGCTGAAGAGCTCGAGCGCAGAACAGACCTCGAAAAGGAAACCATCGCTGATATCAGAAGAATCTTAGAAGAAGAATTTGAGAGAGAGTAAAAACAACGGTTTTTTAAAAGTTGATTAATAACAAATAAAAAGGTTGTTGTAGAAAAAAATACAACAATAATAAAAAGAATGTCAGAAGCAAACACTCCAAGGTTAATGGCTGCGGCCAAGGAATTCAACATCGGTACCAATACGCTGATTGAATTTCTTGTGTCTAAAAACTTCAATGCAGACGATTTAAAGCCAACAACAAAGCTTACAGAAGACATGTATCGTGTTTTGCAGGCGGAATTCCAGCAGGATAAGGCTGCAAAACAAAAAGCGGAACAGGTTGATTTGCCAAGAGGAGCTGCAGCTGAGGCCAAAAAGAAAAAAGACGAGGAAGATCTTTCAATCAAGAAGAAAGAAGACAAAACAAAGCCCGCAAAAGCAGAAGAAAAAGCTGCTTCCGAAACCGAGGCACCAAATGTCACTGATTCCAAAGACAACCCCAAAAAATCTTCCATTACCAAAATCAGTGCTCCTGAGCTGGAAGGACCAAAGGTTCTTAATAAAATAAACCTCGACGATATTGATTCTTCTACCAGACCCAAAAAAGGAAAGAAGAAAGAAGTCGAGGAAGCAAAACCCCAGAAGCAGACTAAAGCAGAACAGGCAAACGAAGAAATCAATATCGCCGAAACTCCGCAAATGGATGCGCCTGCTGAGGAAGGAAGCGAATCTCCGCTGATTGAAAACATACAGGCAAAAAAACTTACCGGCCCGAAGATTTTGGGAAAGATTGATTTACCTGTTGACAGTGATACCAGACCTAAAAAAGAAACTTCTGAAGAAAAGCAAAAGCGCAAACGCATTCCTATACAGAAAAGACCCGGACAGGATTTGGGAGGACCTCAAAGAGGCAACAAAGCCATACCCGATGGCAGGGGTAGTCAGCAAGGTGGTGGCAATCGTTTTCAGCGCCCTGCCCCAGGCGGTGCAAAAAGAAACGAAGAAAAAATAATCGACGCAAAGGAGATTCAGGAAAAGCTGAAACAGACTCAGGCAAAATTGGCAGGAGCAGGTGGAAGAGGAAAGAGCCTCAAAGCAAAATACAGAAAAGCCAAGCGCGAAGAAATGGCAGAGCAAATGGGTGAAGGCGCTGAAGGTTCTAATAAATTACAGGTTACAGAATTTATTTCTGTTAGTGAGTTGGCAGGTCTGATGGATGTGAGTTTTGCTGACATCATCAGTAAATGCATGAGCTTGGGAATCATGGTTTCCATCAATCAGCGTTTGGAAGCAGATGTGATTGAGCTGGTAGCCGGCGAATTCAATTATGAAGTAGAGTTTATAGGTGTAGATGATGCGGCAGAACTGGAAGTGGAGGAAGAAGAAGACAATCCGGAAGATTTGTTGCCCAGAGCTCCTATCGTTACCATCATGGGTCACGTAGACCATGGTAAAACATCTTTGCTGGATTATATCAGAAACACAAACGTAATTGCCGGAGAGGCCGGAGGAATTACACAGCATATCGGTGCGTATGAAGTGACATTGAAAGATGGCAGAGCCATCACCTTCCTTGATACGCCCGGTCACGAAGCATTTACGGCTATGCGTGCCCGTGGTGCTAAAGTTACAGACATCGCAGTAATTGTAGTAGCCGCTGATGATGCGGTGATGCCTCAAACCAAAGAAGCCATTTCCCACGCACAGGCTGCGGGTGTTCCCATGATTTTTGCCATCAATAAAATGGATAAAGACGGAGCAAACCCTGAAAAAATTAAAGAACAGCTTGCTTCCATGAATATTTTGGTGGAAAGCTGGGGAGGAAAATTTCAAAGCCAGGAGATCAGTGCAAAGAAAGGAATCAACATAGATTTATTGCTGGAAAAAATATTGCTGGAAACAGACATCCTTGAGTTAAAGGCAAATCCCAACAAACAGGCAAACGGAACCATCATAGAAGCTTCGCTGGATAAAGGTCGCGGCTATGTGGCAACCATTCTTGTTCAAAACGGAACGCTTAGTCAGGGAGACATGATTGTATCTGGACAATATTTTGGAAAAGTAAAGGCTATGTACAATGAACGCAATCAGCGTGTGGATGTTGCGCCTCCCTCAACTCCGGTATTGATACTGGGCTTGAATGGTGCACCGCAGGCAGGAGAAACATTCAAGGTGTTTGAAGATGAAGCGGACGCAAGGGAAACAGCTTATAAACGTGGTCAAATATTGCGTGAACAGGGAATGCGTGCAAAGAAACACATTACACTTGATGAAATCGGTCGTCGATTGGCCTTAGGAAACTTTAAGGAATTGAATGTAATCATTAAGGGTGATGTGGACGGTTCGGTGGAAGCATTGAGCGATTCTTTACAAAAATTAAGCACGGAAGAAATTGTTGTGAAAGTGATACACAAAGCTGTGGGAGCGATTACAGAAAGCGATGTAACACTTGCCAATGCTTCAGATGCCATCATCATTGGATTTAATGTACGTCCGTCTATGCAGGCAGCGAGATTGGCAGAGAATGAGTCTATTCAGATAAAGCTGTACTCCATCATTTACAACGCCATCGAAGAAATCAGAAGTGCGATGGAGGGTATGCTCGAACCTACGGTTGAAGAAAAGATTTTGGCAAATGTTGAAATCAAGGAAACCTATCGCTTTGATAAGGCAACCGTTGCAGGTTGTCAGGTATTGGACGGTAAAATTTCCAGAAACAACCGTATTCGATTGGTTCGCGACGGTATTGTAATCTTTACCGGAGAATTGGCGAGTTTGAAACGCTTCCGCGACGATGCCAAAGAAGTAACTTCAGGAATGGAATGCGGATTGGTAATCAGAAATTATAATGACATCAAAGTTGGAGATATTGTGGAGGCATTCGAAGAGGTGGAAGTGAAGAGAACTTTATAAACAAGCAATCGCTTTTCAAAATTTGTAAAATACATTCTCGGAATTTTTTTACATAATAAATGAAAAAGTGAACCCTATCTGTTCAAAATCATTTTTACCATTTCAAAAAGAACTGATTTTCAGAGTTATGATAAAAAACAACTTATTTTTCAGCGCACTGCTTTTCTTTTCCTTTTATTCATCATTTGCTCAACCTACAAAAGCTGTTGCCGATAAAATCATTGCAGTTGTTGGTAATAAAATCATTCTCAAAAGCGATATTGAAAACAGTATAATGGACATGCAACGCCAGGGAATGGAAGTTCCTGCTGATGCGCGTTGTTTGAATCTTGAACAGGCGATGGGTATCAAGGCGCTGGTGTTGCAGGCAGAAAAAGATTCATTACCGGTAACAGATGATGAAATTGAAGCGGACATAGATAATCAGATAAGATATTTCATCAGCCAATATGGTTCCAAGGATGAGCTGGAGAGAGTAGCTGGTAAAACAATCTATCAATTGAAAGAGGATTTTAAAGAGGGTTTCAGAGAAAGAAAGCTGGCGGCCTCCATGCGAAACAAAATCATAGAGAATATAAAGATCACTCCAAATGAAGTGAAACTTTATTATGAAAGTATACCTAAAGACAGTTTGCCATTTTATGAAACAGAAGTGGAGATTGGACAGATTGTTGTTTATCCTAAAGCCAGTCGTGATGCGGAAGAGTATTGTATAGAGCAACTGAAGGAATATAAAGTTCAAATAGAATCAGGCAAAAAAGAGTTTGGTACAATAGCTTCCATGTATTCAGAAGACCCCGGTAGTAAAGATCGCGGAGGAGTTTATGAAATCAACAGAAATCAGAAAGACCTCGATCCTGTTTGGCTTTCAAAGGCCTTTACGCTGAAAGAAGGTCAGATATCGAATCCATTTAAAACTAAGTTCGGCTATCATATCATTCAACTGGTGAGCAGAGCTGGAGACGATGCAGTTGTAAGACATATATTGAAGACCCCAAAAGTTACTCAGATTGAAATGAAATCCGGCTTTGAAAAGCTGGATAGTGTAAGGGCAAAACTAATTACACGGATCATTGACTTTGGTACAGCCGTATCAAAATACAGCGATGATGATGCCAGTAAGTTTACAGCCGGAATGATACAGGGAAAGGACGGCAGTTTTTTAACTTTGGATGAACTGGACAAAGAATTGGTGATGAGAATGAAAGATCTAAAACTTGGAGAATATTCTCAACCAATGGAATATACTGATGAAAGAGGAAAAAAAGGAGTGAGAATCATATACCTTAAAACGAAAACCGAACCCCATCGGGAAAATTTAAAAGACGACTACAATAAAATTGCTCAACGAGCCATTGACCAAAAAAAGGATGCAGCGCTGGAAAAATGGTTTTTAGAAAAAACCAATGGCTATTACATCATGATAGATGATGAATTTAAAGATTGTCTTACATTAAAGCGCTGGGTGGAAGTAGCTAATAAGATAAAAAATTAATTTATATATAACCCTAACGCGACAATCGATCCAAGAGAAAACATTATATACCTTTTATTTTATATAATAGTTGCTCATTTTGATAAAGATTAATTAATAATAACAAACTTCTTGTAGTTGAAACAATTGTATCTTTATTGTTCAATTTTTTTCGCTTTAAAATACTGGTGAAACTCAATATTGCCGAACATTATGTTTTTAGAGTTCCGTTTCATTGACAATTAACATTATTGCGTTTGTAATTTATTTTTTTTGTGAGATAATTTTTAAAAACGATCTATGAGTAATTTATTATTGTCAACTGGAAAGACTAT
>CAZCOL010000071.1:0-4626 GCA_964500545.1 uncultured Ferruginibacter sp.
TAGGAAGTATTTTCAGCAGTGATGCTTGGAATAATGTAACATTTATCGCAGGTGAGATAAAAAATCCAAAAAGAAACATCGGTTTGAGTTTGCTTTTAGGAACATTGATTGTCACGTTTGTTTATTTATTGATGAATGTTGTTTATTTGGCTACTGTTCCTTTAAATGAATTGGCATTTGCAAAGGACAATCGTGTTGCATTGAGCGCCTCGCAGGCAATTTTCGGAAATTATGGAACAGCCATCATTGCCATCATGATTATGATTTCCACTTTTGGTTGCAACAATGGTTTGATACTGGCAGGAGCTAGGGTTTATTATACTATGGCAAATGATAAACTTTTCTTCAGACAGGCGGGAAGTTTGAATAAAAATATTGTTCCTGAATGGGCATTATGGATTCAATGTTTGATGGCATGTGCCTTGTGTTTAAGTGGTAGATATGGAGACTTGCTGGATATGGTTTCTTTTGTAGTAGTTATATTCTATGTGCTTACCATTGCAGGGATATTTATTTTAAGAAAAAAAAGACCTAATGCAGAACGGCCTTACAAGGCTTTTGGTTACCCTGTATTACCTTTACTGTATATGCTAATGGGCATCACCTTTTGCAGTCTACTGATTGTATACAAACCCCAATTTACTTGGCCTGGATTGATAATCACACTGGCAGGAATTCCTTTGTATTATATTGCCGTGATGAGTAAAAAAAAATAAGCAATAACCATAATCAAAACCGATAATTTCTGATATGCAGCCATTTTCAATTGTTATACATGGAGGAGCCGGTACCATACTTAAATCTGACATGACTCCGGAATTGGAGAAAGCTTACATACATGGTCTTGAATCATCCTTACAGAAAGGATTCTCATTGCTTGAACAGGATGGTAATGCAATTGATGCGGTGAAGGCAGCCATTGCAATATTGGAAGACAATATATTATTCAACGCTGGCAGAGGTTCTGTTTTTACTAAAAAAGGGGTTCAGGAAATGGATGCAGCCATAATGGATGGCAAAACTCTTGGTGCAGGATCTGTTACGGGGGTCAGAAATGTAATGAATCCTATCGAGCTGGCATATGAAGTGATGACAAACAGCAATCACGTATTTTTAAGCGGTAAGGGGGCTAATGACTTTGCTATCAAACAAGGATTAAAACTGATGCCTGATGACTATTTTTTTTCAAAATTCAGATATGATCAGTGGAAAGAAATACGGGACAGCGACAGTTATTCGCTTGATCATACACATCAGGATATTGCAGAATTGATGAAAGATAAAAAATTTGGAACTGTTGGCGCCGTCGCATGTGATAAATTTGGAAACATAGCAGCTGCAACCAGTACAGGAGGAATGACCAATAAAAAATACGGAAGAATCGGCGATAGTCCAATAATTGGAGCAGGGACCTATGCCAATAATTTAACTTGTGCAATCAGTTGTACAGGTCATGGAGAACCTTTTATTCGCGCAGTTGCCGCACATGATGTAAGTGCTTTGATGGAATACAAAGGACTCACGCTTCAGGAGGCAATGAATCAGGTAGTTCATCATAAATTGATGGATTTAAATGGAGAGGGAGGTATGATTGGTGTAGATGCAAGAGGAAATACCGCAATGGTATTCAATAGTGCAGGTATGTACAGGGCCATGAGAAATAATTTTGGTGATCATTTTGTCGGCATTTATAAAGAGCAATAAGATTATTCATCTTTTAGTTTAATGTTTGAAAATGAAAAAGTTTGCAGTATTGGTGGCCGGTGGCAATGGGACAAGAATGAATAGTGCAGTCCCCAAGCAATTCTTATTATTACATGATAAGCCTGTGCTCTTTTATACTATCAATTCCTTTTTAGAAGCATTTGCTGATATTGAGATTATTCTGGTACTGCCCTTTGATTACATTGAAACAGGTAAAGATATAATTCACAAATATTTTAACAATCAATCCAATATCATAATTGCTTCGGGTGGTGAAACCAGATTTCATTCTGTTCAAAATGGACTGAAATTAGTTAATTCTGACAGTGTTGTATTTGTTCATGATGCTGTAAGATGTCTTGTAACACCTAATTTGATAAAAAAATCTTTTGAGGAAGCGATCAAGTCCGGTTCTGCAATACCATATATAACTTCAAGAGACAGTGTAAGACTTTTGAAAGAAGTCAAATCGGAAACAACAGACAGAAATAATATCGCCTTGATTCAAACTCCTCAGGTTTTCTTGAGCAACATATTGCTTCCCGCTTTTAATGTATTGTATGATGAGCGTTTTACGGATGAGGCAACTGTGGTTGAATCCTATGGAGTAAATGTATCTTTAGTAACAGGGGAGGAAACCAACATAAAAATCACTAATCCGATTGATTTGGCAGTAGCCGAAAAAATACTCGAACAGAGGTTTGAACAGTAATATTTATTGCTTGAAAATTTTAATCAGTTTCGAAAGTCGGTTCCATTTGATAAATGGATATTGCTGATTTTCATTTGTGAATTTCTCATAGAAATAGGCAATGCCGGGAATATCAGATCCTTCAAAATCAAGAATTATTTTTTCTCCGGAAAATTCATTAATAATATTGTTGTATAAGTAATAATTGGCTAATTGCTTTTTACCTGCCGGCACAATGCATGACGCAATGTTGTAAAGTCTTTTATCATCTCTTAGCATCAGCACAGCAGCAAGAAGTTCATTTGTATCTCTTTTTACTACTTTTCTCACAATTGCTCTGTTTGTTTTTTTTAAATGCTCACAAAGTTTTTTAATGTTAAGTATATCTGTTTTACTTAAATTTTTGAGTTTTTTTGCATACAGTTGATGGTATAAATCAATGACTTCATTGATGTCTGATGAGGGAATATATTTCAAATCAAATTTTTCTGCTCTTTTTAATCTTTGTCTGATATACTGATTGTAGTTGTTGTAATTTTTTTCATAAGAATTTTCCAGCTGAAGTACGAAATTGTTTCTGAGAAATTGAGGTTGTATTGGTGAAATGTTTTGATAATTCAATGTAAACTCTGCAAATCTGAATCTGCTGGCTGCCAATTCAATAAAATCCTTGATGATATTTTCATTGATTTGTCCGGTTGAAAATATTCCTCCCTGCTGTATAAACGCGGGTTGGTACAAATAGGATATTCCCCATTTTTTTCTCCAGGCAAGTGGCATAACTGCTTCATAATTGTTCATAACAATTCCATCCCAGTTAGATGCCATGTGATCGAGGTATACAGACTCAGCATATATCAATCCGTTACTTGATTTTTTTATACATTCGTCCCATTTGGACTTGTCAATTTCTTTATATGGTAAGTATTTTAATTTCAAAATCAGAAAGGAGATTGAGGAAAAAACTTTTTTATGCTAAGGTTTTGTAAATCCAGGCTGAAAGAAACTGTTTTTAAAAATCTTCTTTCAGTTACAGTGGAGTTAAAATAATCCCTGAAAGATTTACTGTAAATCAACGGAAAATAAAAGTTCAAAAGGTTTTTCATAAATGAAAATTGAAATCCGGCATCGAACAATAAAGTTTCTGTTCCCGATTTATTTCTCCAGGTATCAGCATTTATTCCGGCATCTGCAAACAATCTCACAGGTAATTTCAGAGGCAATACAGACAAAGGATTAAATTTATCGGGAATTGTTGAGCAAAGATTGATACTTGCAATCCAATTGTCATTTTTGCCTACCTTATCACTGAGTAAATCTGTTTTGACTTTAAATCCTCCGTCTCTTATCATGATTTGTTGACTTGAAAATCCTTCAATTGCGTTTCTTCCTAAAAAATAATTGCTGTAAGTATAATCTTCATAACCATTTGCTCCGCTCATGTTCAAATGATATCTATTTGTTTGAGTTTGAGTAATAAATGTTTTTTTTGTGGTATAAATAAACTTTCCGGCAAACAATCTGCACGAAAGCCCGCCTCCTGAGGAATAATTGAAATAATAATTTCCGGTTAATCCAAGGCGAATAAATTGTTTTCCATGTTCTGCAGTTATCATGGCATCGTATGGATAAAGCACCCGCTCATTTTTTACTGAGTATTGAAACTGATTAACGCAGTTAGTAGTTACAGGAAAATCAATCAGTTCTGTCTGATTATCCTGATCTTTTAAAAAAGCAACTGTTTTTTCATTTACAAAAAAAGCTTTCCATTGCAGGTATTTGGTTATCGTGCTTCTGGAAGAGGTTTTTGCAAAAGTATATTGTAAACCTGGTACTACTTTTTTGAAGAACAGCGTATGCCTTATGAGGGATGAATCAATGAAAAAATTGTTTGAAAATGTGGAACCAGATAAAGTAAACAATATTCTTTGGTCCTTTTTTCCGGGGAATATACTATATGAAATTCTTCCCAACCCTTTTAAATTCCCTGTACCTGATGAAACAACTGGTGCTGCTAAAAATTGAAATTTTGAAAAGGGTAATGTATAATTGTGTATTAACGCGCCAAGCATCAATTTGTCATATTTGTTTATTCCAATGGCAGGTGAAAACAAAAGATAGTGATATTTTTCTGTTGATTTAAAATTAAACAAAGCACTGAGTTTCAGACATTTTTTACTTTTATTCGTCAATTCCCCTTTTTGATTCAATAATGAAAATAAATTTGAAAG
>CAZCOL010000071.1:4726-9518 GCA_964500545.1 uncultured Ferruginibacter sp.
CTTTTTTCCAATTTTTATATCTTTTATCGTAGTAAGTATTAATGCCTTCATCCATCCAGGGGTGTTCTCTTTCGTTACTTCCCAGTATTCCGTAAAACCAGTTGTGACCAACTTCATGATTGATTAAATCATCGAGACTTTCTGAATCTATAGATTTTTCAACTAAAGTAATGGTTGGATATTCCATTCCTCCAATATTATTCTGTGGGCTTTCAACTACTGTTACAATATTGTAAGGGTATTCTCCAATCCATTCACTTTTTGTCCTGATTGCATTTTTAATAAATCTGCAGGATGATCTCCATACATTCTTTATATCGGAATAATGATATGCGTATATATCAATTGTTTTCTGTCCAAATTGAATTGTATCATGCTTCACAATATAATTTTTGTCTGCGAACCATGCAAAATCATGAATATTGTCCTGATAAAAATGAAGTGTTTTTATATTGTCATTCATTTTTGTATTGGTTAGCATTCCGGTTGCTGCTACTTTGTAATCTTTAGGAACTTTGATGTTTACATTAAAAGTTCCGTATTCACTGAAAAATTCTCCCTGATGCAAATAAGGCATTTCGTGCCAGCCGTATTTGTCATATACTGCAGGTTTGGGATACCATTGAGTGATTTGAAAAGAGCTATCCACATAACCGCCTCTTGAAAAATTGTAAGGAAGTTTCACATGAAAAGGGGTTTCAATACTAACGGAATCTCCTGGAATCAGAGGATTGGGTAAAATTAATTTGATGATGTCTTCATGTTCCGGATGTGGTGCTGTAATTGCATCTGATTTGTTTATTTTAAATTGAAGATTACTGATAAAGCCTCTTTTATTTTCTTTGGAAAAATAAAAATCAGTCAACCTGTTTTCAATCATTTGCTCCGAAAATGCAGTCAGCTCGTTTTTGTATGCGTTTGGCCAAATGTGAAACCAAATGAAATTCAGCGTATCGGGTGAATTGTTTTTATATTGTATGGCTATGTTTCCATCAAGGGTTTTAGCAGAATCATTCAAGGTAACGTCAATATTATATAACAGGGATTGCTGCCAGTAATGTTGATTTTGCCCATGAGAATTAAGCAAGAAGAAGAAAGAAATCAATATAAGGCAGAGTTTGTTCACCGTTTTTATTTCTAAATTGAATGTAACATCTTAAAGATTTATTTACCGGCTCCCGATAAAATTATTTTTATGGTGTACAGCATTATTTTAAAATCAAGTCCAAGAGAAATGTTCTCAATATAAAGCAAATCAAATGGCATTCTTTCAATCATCTCATCAACAGAAGAAGCATATCCGAATTTTACCATTCCCCATCCGGTTATACCTGGCTTTACTTTAAGCAGATATTTGTATTCGGGATTTGTTTCAACAATTTTGTCTATGTAGTACTTTCTCTCGGGTCGTGGTCCTACGATGCTCATTTCACCCAAAAATACGTTCCATAATTGGGGAAGTTCATCGAGACGCCATTTTCTCATTGTTTTTCCCCAGCTTGTAATTCTTGGATCTTTGTTGCTGCTTAATTGAGGTCCATTTATTTCAGCCTCTTCAATCATCGATCTGAATTTATACATTGTAAATTCTTTGCCTTTTCGTCCGACTCTTTTTTGAGAGAAAATCACAGGTCCTTTTGAAGAATATGCAACCCGAATGCAGCAATAGATAATGATGGGAGATAATAAAATGAATGCAAGTATGGATATTGCTATGTCAGTTAGTCTTTTGAAATTTTGTTGCCAGGAAGGGAGCATTCCTGAATGTATGTCTATCAAAGGGACTCCAAATACATTGTTGGTTTGAAGAGCGCCGCTGATAATATCAACAGTATCCGGGGTAATTTTAATGTTTACATTTTTATCACTGAGGGACTGCAATAATTTTGTTATCAGTGTTCTTTCTTTTTTTTCAACAGTAATGATTACTTCCTCTATTTTTTCAGATTCAATTATAGCTGCGATATTTGAATTATTCGGATAGTTTTTTACTGAGTCTGAAAGTTTGAAATTGTTGTCACCGTCGAGATTGACGAATCCTGCAATAAGAAAACCCGAATCTTCCTTAGAGGAAATAAAGTCCTGATAAAATGAAATTGCTTTTTGCTCTGTTCCAATGATCAACGATTTAAAAAAGACATGTTTGTTTTTCAATTGCGCCTTTGCATAATTAAGAAAAGCGATTCTGGCAATTAATGTCAGTATAATATTGGGGAATAAAAGACTGTAAAATTCCTGGTAATAAAATTGGTTGTTTGACTGTGGATTTTTTAGGATAAATAAAAAAAGTAGAACCATGCAGCCGATAATAATTACAATTGTAGTATTTATGGTTTCAGATAATCTCGATTTTTGATAAGGTGAGTTGTATGCTCCGCTTAAAAAATGAAGACAAAGCCAACCCAATGTGTAAAATATGAATCCGGAATAAAAACCTGCGGGCAAATTTAAGTCGTAATGATAAATAAGGGTTCTTAAATAATAAAAAACAAACCATGTTATCAAACAGATTATAATGTCAGTAATTACATACCCTAGAATATTGATTCTTGGTTGATTCATTTTGTTGTTGAATGATTAGCAGTTCAATGAAAAAATTAATGTTGTCTGTCATTTATTTTTTCAAGAATCTGATGGGCCACTTCCATTGCTCTGAAACCATCGATGATGGTAACAGGGGTTTCGGTATTTTGGATTATAGCATTTTTAAAAGCTTCCAGTTCCATTTTTATTGCATTGGTTTGTTCTATTGGTGGATTGGAAATTCCGATTGTTTTTTTACCGTTGTTGGTATCAATTTCAAATGAAAAATCGCTTTTATTGTCCGCTTGATTCAACTTTATAATTTCGGTTTTCTTTTCCAGGAAATCGATACCTATGTATGCATCCTTCTGGAAAAGTCGGATTTTTCTCATTTTTTTCAGAGAGATTCTGCTACTGGTTAGATTGGCAACACATCCATTGTCAAATTCAATTCTTACGTTGGCAATATCCGGTGTATCACTCATAACAGCAACTCCATTTGCGGAAATGTAGCTTACATTGCTTTTTACAAGGTTAAGTATGATATCAATATCATGAATCATCAGGTCGAGAATGACACTTACATCAGTTCCTCTTGGATTGAATTCTGCTATCCGGTGCACTTCAATGAACATTGGGTTCAGATCATGACCTTTCAATGCAAGATAGGCAGGATTAAATCTTTCAACATGTCCAACCTGAAATTTCAGATTTGATTCTTTGGCTATTTTAATAAGTTCACGGGCTTCGTCCATTGAGTTGGCAAGCGGTTTTTCCACAAAAACATGCCTGCCCTTTTTTAAGGCCATTTCGCATAAAGAGAAGTGATGTATTGTGGGAGCGATAATGTCTACAGCATCACATGCATTCATCAAAGATTCAGGATCTGTATATCTTTTAATGTTATATTTTTCAGCTACTTCAAGGGCATTTTCATCATTGGGATCAAAAAAACCTGCAATTTCAACGTCCTTGATTTCTTTCCAGTTATTTAAATGAAACTTACCTAAGTGTCCGGCACCGAATATTCCGATTTTAAGCATTTTGTGATTTACTCTTTAAATTATTCAACGTTTGATTCTTCAGTTGTATTCATTTCTTCCCAAAATCCCATCTTACTGAATTTTTCAATTCTGGTATCAATTCTTTGCTGAGCAGGAATTTTTTCCAGTTGTTGAATCATTGGAATCAGGTAATTTTTTAGGTTAGCTGCCGCTTCATCATAATTCCAGTGAGCACCACCTAAGGGTTCTGGAATGACATCATCCACCAAGCCGAATTTGAGCATATCGGTACCGGTTAAACGAAGTTGTTCCGCTGCAATTTCCTTCTTGTCCCAACTGCGCCATAAAATACTGCTGCAACTTTCAGGTGAGATAACAGTGTACCAGGTATTTTCCATCATCACCACTTTATCACCTACTCCTATTCCCAGTGCTCCACCGCTGGCGCCTTCTCCTATTATTACACAAATCACAGGAACTTTAAGACCAACCATTTCATAAATATTACGGGCAATGGCTTCTCCTTGTCCGCGTTCTTCTGCTTCTAAACCAGGATATGCACCAGGGGTATCAATAAGGGTAATAATTGGTTTATTGAATTTTTCAGCAAGTTTCATAAGTCTCAGTGCCTTTCTGTATCCTTCGGGATTTGCCATTCCAAAATTTCTCAACTGTCTTGTTTTGGTATTGATACCTTTTTGCTGACCAATGATCATGACCGTTTTTCCATCTAATTGTGCAAATCCGCCCACCATGGCTTTGTCATCCTTCACATTCCGATCTCCATGCAACTCAATAAAATTGGTGCACATTTTCTCGATGTATTTTAAAGTGTAAGGCCTGTCGGGGTGTCTGCTCAGTTGAACCCTGTGCCAGGGAGTTAAATTATCGGTCAGGTTCTTTTTTGTCTCGGTTATTTTTTGCTCCAGGGTTGCAATAACCGAACTCATATCTGTTTTGGATTTTTCCTGATTGGATTTTAACTGTTCAATTTGATCATACAGATCTTTGATTGGTTTTTCAAAATCAAGAAATTGGCGGTTTTTAAGTTCTGGCATATATTGAAATTGATTATTAAAAAATAATATACAATACCGATGCAAAGGTAAAATTTGTTTAGAGAGTTTTTTTATAAAAGTTTTGTTTATAAAAATTAAAAATACTTATCTTTGCCGACCCTAAAACACAGGTTTTAGGCATAGTTTTGGATCGGTAGTTCAGTTGGTTAGAATGCTGCCCTGTCACGGCAGAGGTCGCGGGTTCGA
>CAZCOL010000072.1:0-9341 GCA_964500545.1 uncultured Ferruginibacter sp.
AAAATTAGCGAAATCAATTCCCCTTAACCCATCAGCATTATTAATAACTGAATCAGCGGCAGGAGAAAAAGCTCTGGTTAAATCCAATGCTATCATGTTGTTGGTAATATTGGCAACAGAAGGATTCCCTGAACTTCCTGAAGTCAATGAGTTCACTTTTATTCCGGATGCGAGTACAGTTATAGTACTAGTATTTTGTCCAGGAAAAATATTGGCAATTTTATTTTTGAAAATATTTACCGTAACTCCAGTTTTATTACTGATGCCATAAATATTTGTAGTATAATCAGATTTTGAATAAAGACTATCTATAATGTTGTAGCTGATATTTTTAACACCACCTCCAGAGACTGTGAAAATGCCATTAATTTCATTTCCAGCAGAGACTGAAGATTGCGCAGTACCTGCAATGTAAAGTCGTCTAATTGTATTGAAATTATAGGTCTCATTAATAGAATTATTAACACTCCTTATACCTATAACAGTTATTTTAGAATTTGAAGCAGCATTGTTTAAAACACCCAAATTGTAAATTTGATTATTGTTGGCATTAGAATTTGAAGTACCTACATTAATTCCAACTAAATCTACGGTGGTGCTTCCAGGAGATGTACTAGTGGATGTTACAGTATCTGATACAATGAAATTGTTTGAAATTTCCGATAAAGAAGCCGTTGAACTATTAGCAAAATGAACCCCATATATATAAGAAGCGGATATTTGGGAAGCCGCTTTTTTATTATTTAAAACATTATTACCATTCATTTTAATTGAATTGGACGCAGCGTTTGAATAAATAAATGCAAATGGACTGGTTGATGATGAACCGGCATTTGTACATAGGATGTTGTTATTTTGAACAATGTTGTTGTTGATGATGATATTCTGACAAGCGGCCCCATTGTATATAGCACGCCATTCACCCGAACCGGTTAAAGAAGAATTTTGAACTGTATTGCCATTCATATTCAAATTGGTGGCAATTGCATTTTGATTGATGGCATATAGATTACCAGATGTTGCAAATGAATTGTTTACTGATACAACATTGTTGTTGATATTCACTGTGTTATTGACCCCATTGTTACCAATATTATTGTCGATTCCCGCAGAATTGGTATTAGTACTTATTGTAAAAACAGAAACATTGTTATTATTGATTGTAACATTTCCACCTACACTTGCTTCGCCATAAATACCTCGGATTAAACCATTGTGATTGGTATTACTGGTTACATTATTAAAGGAGATATTAATTCCTCTTTGGTTTTTGGCTCTTATACCGCAAGCATCGTTCGAACCACCGCCACCAAAATTGTTTATAGTATTACCTGTAAGTGTACTATATCCCCCAACATCATTTAAGGTATCGCCTATTGATGATAATGCAGCAAATCCGTTTAGACCAATTCCATTATTACAGTTTTGAATATTGTTGGAATAAAATGCATTTCTTGAATTTGTTCCTGAAATTGAAGTGGGTTGAATGGTGGTATTGGCTAAAATTGAAGTTGAATTCATGACTGCAATACCTGTAGATCCACTGAATATGGGGTTTCCTGATCCAAGTCTGTTGTTACCTCTATTCAATGTAATAGAGCAATTTTTAATAGTATCTCTCTGAGCCCCATCGGTTGGACCATTATTAAACAAACCAAAGCCATATTCCATCATAGCAGAATCACTTGTTGAATTACCATCAAACAAATCAATTCCATCAATGGTAACCCTGTCAATTCCATCCAAACTCCAAATACCATCAGGCTCTGAACTGGCAGTAACTTTTGAACCAACAAATGCTTTAATCAACGGATTGGCTCCAGAACCAAATTTTCTGAAAATTATATTATTGTTACCTACTGTTGAATTCAATGCAGTATTTCCTAAACTGATTCTTGAACTTAAATTATCAACATGTCCGGGAGTTACATTAAATATACATGAACCATTGATGGTTCTTCTGTTCAAACTATCTACAGCTCTTTTGATTGTTATGAAATTTGTACAGGTTGTTCCTGAAATGGTATCCCCCGATAAGGGAGGATTGGGTGCTTTATTTACTGTAATGATATTCCCATTAATTCCGGTAATAACGGTGTTGGGTAAAATCACCCCGCTGCCAGTGCCTCCGGTTTTTGTAAGTACGGCTCCTATTTCCAAACCAAAAGAAGTTCCGTTGATAGTTATAGTAGTTCCACTACTGGAAACGTTGTTAGCTTTAATAGCACCGATCGTATAAGTTCCAGACATGGGACCTGAAACTATCGGAGTTAATTGATAAACAGCAGATGTGGCTCTGCATTGATTGCTGTCCACAACCTGAACCAAATAATATTTAAAAGTATCAGCAAAATAATTATTGGTATTTGCTCCATTGATATTAGCAAAACTTCCTGCCAATCCGCTATTTGAGCTCAACCACTGAATACTAAATATTCCAGCTGGTGAAGAAGCTCCTGCTGATAAATTAACTGGAACAGAGGTACACAAGGTTCCAACAGGTACTATGGATGCAGTTGGATTTTGATATACTTCAACCAACATGGAGGTTACACGAGCACATTGTCCAGAATCCGGTCTGAAAGTATAAAGTGTAGTTGCTGTATTATTGATAGCAGGTGTCCAACTACCCGTAATTCCTTCCAAAGATGTAGTTGGCAATGTATACGAAGTTCCACTGCAAACAGGAGGTATTTGGTTAAAAGTAGGCAAAGTGGAACTATTGACAGACACTGTCATTGTAGTAGTATTGGCGCACAAACCTGGTGTTGGAGTAAAAGTGTAAGTTGTAGTTACAGAATTATTCAAAGCTGGTGACCAGGTACCTGTAATTCCATTGTTTGATACGATGGGCAAAGTATATGTACCTCCGATACAGACAGAAGGCACTTGAGTAAATATTGGAGTATTGATATTTGCTATAGTGGCTACAATTGAATTGCTCGTAGCAGGATTAGGAGATGTACACTGCAATCCTGAATACATCTTTACAGTGATAACCTGGCCATTGGTAATAGAACTTGTTGTATAGGTGTTTGTTGTACTTATTGAAGTTTGAGCAATGCCATTTACAAAAAACTGAAATCTAGGATTGACACCACCATTCAATACCGGAGTTGCCGTAAAAGTTACAGGCCAGCCCAGACAGATTGGATTGTTGGAAGAAGATAAACTTACACTATCTTTTACGTTTGGTAAAAATACCAGGGTATCCAAATTGCTGGTTGCAAAAGTTTGGTTACAAAGAACAATGCTAGGGTGTGGAAGCATTACACATTTAACTACATCCCCATTTCTTAGAAATGGGGTTGAGAGCAACGCATCAGGGAACCTGATTACATTTAAGCCTGCAATATAACCGGTTGTAACAGAAACTCCATTTACAAACCATTGAAATGCAGGATTAAAACCAGCAGCTGATCCATTTACAGAAGTAGCAGTGAAAGTAATTGTTGTGCTATCGCATTGAGGCCCTGCAGGTGAATGAGTGATGGTAACACTTGGATTTAAGTTTCTGACCTTAAGATTTACTGTATCTGAAACAGTACAAGCAGTTCCAGCAGTTGCAATATAGGTAAGAACAGTATTATTGGCAGATGTAGGAGGTTTGCAGTAAACAACTGTTGTTGGTGAACCTGCAACATAAGGAATTGTTGCTGCTGCATCTCTGTATAAATAAGCTACTGGAGACCATGTAACAGGAGACTGTGAACCATCAGGCATTAACCCCCCTGTAACCGAAATTTCTGTGATGTTAGGGGTAGGGCAAATGATTGCACTGTCAGACGGATTAATTACCAATGGTGATGGTACCGGCAAAACAGTAAGTATTACTTCTGTTCTGGGACTTTCGCAATCACCGTTTGAAGCACTTACATAATAAGTTGTATTGGAACTTATAACAGGAGTTACAAAAGAAGAACCAACCGAAACAGCATTTCCTCCAATTTGAGCATTATACCATTTGATCAATCCGGAAGTTGCAGTCGCTGTCAAGGTCGTTGATCTTGTTCCGCATAAATTTACGTTTGTAGCGGTTGTAACAATGGGCTGAGTTACACCTCTGATTAATATTTCAGTTGAAATCAAACTGTCAACCGATCCCGGAGCTGCTGCACACTTAACAACACAGCGAAAATATGAAACCGGTTGAGTTATGGTTGCTATGTAAATTGGATTAACAGCACCACTTATAGCTGACCAACTTCCTGGCAATCCTGAAATTGAAGTTTCCCAACGATAGCTTTGACCTAGAGATAAAGTATTTTGAAGTGACAAATTTGTAGTTCCACCCAAGCAAACAGTATCAAAACTTGCAATTGTGTTGCCGGGATTTTCCACACCTGCACAGATTGTTTTTGGTAGACAATTGATGGTAGCCTTCCATCCTTCTGCGTTTAAGGCTCCATCGGAAATAAATTCAAATGTAAGTGCTCCCGTTGTGATATCTGTTGATGAAACAGTTCCAGGTGAAGTTGTAAAGGAGCCAATAAGAGGCGCAGCTGTTCCAATACCATTATAAATCTTTAGACTATCAGTAGGATTTAATAAAAAGCTATTGAATGTTACAGAAGTGATTTGGGTATTGGTTGTTGGAGATACAGCCAATACATTGTGTTCATTATCTCCATAATTACCTGTGCTATCACCACTGTCAAAAAATCTTGAATTACATGTTATTATAGAACCAACGGGAGGCATTACAATACAGGATTCATTTACAACAATTTTTTTGGTAAAGGAAGCAACAGAAATTCCTGAACAGGTAACTAAGCAGTTGTAATATCCTGTTGTAGTTATGGGTGATGTGGTGTAAGTTTGAGCAACCGCTCCGGGTAATGGATTCCATGAACCTGCAACACCAGTAGTTGAAAACTGCCATTGATAAGTAACACCCAACCCTACTGTTGTATTTTGCAAACTTAAACGGGTGTTTCCTCCATAACAAACTGTATCAATAGTTGCTATAGTGTTGCCTGGCGCAGGTGCGCCCACACATACATCAGAGTTGTAACAAAAAACAGTAGCCTCCCATCCTGGACGTGTAATAATATTGTCAGATTTAAATACAAAAGTCAAAGTTCCATCAGTAGCAGTAGATGTGACAATTCCTGGTGAAGTGGTTCCATAATATGACCCTGCGGGAGCTGTAGTTGCATTAAATCCCGCTGGTAAACCTGATGAAATCAATGGTGCACCTGTTGTATTTCCATTGTAAATCATCATTCCATCATAATTATTTTCAGTATTAAATGAATTGAAAACCACCCTTATTTTTGTTCCGGGAGTAGCCGGCACTAAAGTAACAGTACCAGAGGCATTTACAGAATAATTATTAGTTGCACCTCCATCATCGTAAAAAAGACCTGCGCATGTTACTACGGTATTTCTTGTGTCATCAGCCGGCATTATGATGTCCTCACATCTTCCCGATGTCACAATAATTGGATTAGAAATACCCTCAAGTCCACTGGAAATACATTTCACTTTACAACGAAACCAAGTATCCCTGGTAAGCGTGGCAGTGTAATTAGAAGCATTCGCTCCTGCAATTGGAGTATAAGTTACATTATTGGTAGATGATTCCCATTGATAAATGACTCCTGAAAAATATGTTTGCATGGAGAGTTGAGTTGTTCCACCAATACAAACAAAAGATTGAGAAGAAATTGTATTACCTGGAGACGGAGTTCCATCACAAGGCAATATGCAAGAAATTACTGCGTTCCATCCTGTATTTACAATGATACCATCAGAATTAAAAATGAAAGTCAGAGATCCATCAGGGGCAGTAGATGTAACTGTTCCTGGCGATGTGGTTCCATAAAATGAACCTGCAGGAGCAGTAGTTGCATTAAAGCCCGCTGGTAATCCAGATGATATCAATGGAGCTGTGTTGTCCCGACCGTTATAAATCTGTAATCCATCGTAGTTATTTTCTGTGTTGAAAGAATTAAATCTTACTTGAACGGAAGCACCGGCTGTAGAGGGAAATATAGTAATAGATCTGGTTTCATTATTAGAATAATTTCCCGTTGGTCCTCCGGCATCAAAGAAATTTGCGCTGCAAGTATTTACAGTACCGGTAACTGGAATAATAACACATGTTGTGTCATAAAAAATTCGAATAGGATTGGAAGTAGCAGCCAAACCAGAAGTGATACAAGTGACATTGCATAAATAATAAGTTGTTGCTGTCGGAGTAGCTGTATAAGTTGATCCGGTTGCACCAGCAATGTCATTAAAGGGTCCTGTTGCTGAAGAAGCACTTTGCCATTGAAAAGCATAATTGACCGCATAGTTTTGAATCGATAAATTAGTGGTAAACCCTGATCCTGCACAAACGGAAGTAGAAGAGGCATTGGTATTTCCGGGTGTTGGTGTACCTGTACAAGGTGGTGGAGGCGTAAAAATATAGTTTTGGCCTTGAGCCGGTTGAACGGTTAAATTATTGGTACTAACTGCAGAGTTGGCGTTAGGTGAAGTACCGGTTCCATCCAATGACAAAAAACTTGCAGCAGAAGTTGCTATACCGATAGATGCACTTGGGTTATTGATTGTTGTGGAGGTGGGACTGTAAATAAATCTGATGACATTGGATGTTTCAATCAATTTTATTTGAAAATCAATGGAGGATGCCCCTGCAAGATAATTCCACTTCATATTTTCGTACTGTATCGTCAATGTCCTGTTTGGAGCAGCACCGGTTACCAAATACGATATATCTCCGGTAAGATTGGACACTGCAAGATCGTCCCAAAATGGAGCTATTGTAGGAGAACTAGCTGGAGCTGTGAAATTATTTGTTATTCCAGTACCCACAATATTATTGGGTGTCAGGGCGGTTCCCAGAGTTATCCAGCCGTTTGTACTAACATTGAATTGAGTATATGCATTGCTGCCAAAAGTAAAATTGAATCCAATAGGTTGTCCATTACTTGAACCGTCGTCCGCAAAATTTACTGTTATAGGTGTACCATTGATTCGTTCATAACCTCCCGGCTGTGCTGAAAAAGAATACTGACTCGCTCCTATCTGTGCGTAAAGATTGCTATTTAAAAATAGGTTTGTTAGTATAACAGCAAAAAAAACTATTAAAAAACTGATTTTTTTTTCAATTTGAAAATGATATTGGGTGTGAGAAAATTTTCCGGTTGATATCATATTTTTAAGATTGATCAAGGTTGAAAGAAGTATTGATTCAGAATAATTTTTTAAGGAATAAATTTACATTTTAAAAAAATTAGTTACTGATTACAATAAATTTTCAAACCATTATGGATTAATTATTTTTAAAATATAATTGTACGTGTAAAAATATCAATAATTGGCTAGATTTTTTAAAAAATAAACTCAATTCTTTGCTCAACATTCAAATTAATTATCAACATTAAATAGATATTATATTTAAAGTCGAAAAGCTCAATTAACAATGATTACGAAATAATGAAAATTGTTGCCTCAATAAAATAAATGAAATAAAAAAAGGGCTGCAATTAGCAGCCCCATTACTTGTTAACCCAAATTAATTATTGAACGACAACTTTTTCATTTACTATAGAAGCCTTGTTTTCATCTAAAACCCTCACTACATAAACGCCCTTAGAAGCATTTGAGTTAAGATTTATTTTATAGGTTTGTTTGCCTGCATTGATATTGGTTGTTCTTGTTAAAACAATCCTTCCCGCCAAATCACTTACTACTACAGTATATCTTCCTGCTTTGTTATTGTCAAACAAAATATTGAATGATGAATTGGTTACTGGATTTGGAAAGACTTTTGCATTGGATGAACTTACTGCAACTGGAAGCACTGAACCATTCATTAAATTATTGGCCTCTCTCTGCAACAATAAATTACTGTTTGCGAAATCAGATGCATTGAATCGACTGTCAGATCCAGCTATTTTTACTGCTTTCAAATCACTCATTTTAAATGAGTAGTAACCTTCGAACATATTTGCACTTGCCACCACAACATCTCCTTCATCATTTACAGCAGCAGCATTGGTAGTGTAACCCACAGGCAATCCTTGAATAGTACCTTTATAGGTTGCAATTCTTGTGTCAATGTCTATCACAAAAACACTGTGACTTGCTGAAATGACATATAATTTTCCAAAAGCATCTGCAATCATATCTCCACCCCATGAATTGCATTTGTTGTGTATGGATATTCCATTGTTGGATTCTGCATCAATGATATTTCCTAAATCAGTGATAACTGGTTTTTTCCCGGTGGTGAACATAAAGAAGTGGTTACCATCATTGCTCATTGCGTATCCATTACCATCTGCACCGATAACCATGCGGGTAATGTTTGTTGCTTCATCATTGTCCTCAATAGATTTAAAATCTTTGATTGGCATGGTATAAAAAGAAGCGGTTTGTCCGCTATTACCCAAATCCAACCAACGCAACTCACCCTTACGCATAGGTGTGAAGAACAGTTTATCAGTCCTCTTGTCATAAGCTGCTGCTGCTACAAATGTACCGGTAGGATATTTGGCAGTTGAAAAAATATCAGTTGTATTCGTTTCCTTATCTGATGATGAAACTTTTGTAGATAAATCAGTAAGCGTGTAAGTTGTTTTGCTTCTTTCAAAGATTGTTTTTACAACTTGTCCCGTTGTTAAATCAACCTGACGGATATTCATCCAAACAAAATCTTTGTTTCCGTCACCCGTAATAGCATAGGTGGTTCTGTTTTGTTGCGCATTGGCAAAAATTGAACCTGCAATAAACACTGTTGAAAGTAAAATTTTGTTGTTCATAAGTGCGATCATTTTATTAGTTTAAATAAAAATATTTATAACTCGAATTTACAAATATATATTTAACAAAAAAAAGAATTTTTATCCTCTAGAAACAAATTATACTATTTTTAACTATTTAGATACCTAAAAATTGTTTTCACTTCACTCCTTTCTGATGAAATTCTATTAATCCTTTCATGGGATCCTTCATTACTCTTCCCAATTGCAATTCGTATGAATCACATAAATCTTCCAAAATATCCTTGAACCCAAAGGCAACGCTCCCGATAAAATGAATTGGCAATTTCCAGGATTCGCGATATTTACAAATATGCTGAAAAAAGAAATCATTGATCCCATCTTCAATGATGTTTTCAATCATGTAATGTCCACGGTTTTCAATTAAAAAAGTAGTAAACCCCGCCAAATATCTATTAGGAAATGGCTGTCTGTAAACTGCATCCAGAATTTGAGAACCATTTATCTTATATTTTTGTTCAAATCGCTGAAGCAACTCGGGTTCAAATGTGCTGTACAAATAATACTGAATTACTTTTTTCCCCAAGTAAGCCCCGCTTCCTTCAT
>CAZCOL010000073.1:0-8704 GCA_964500545.1 uncultured Ferruginibacter sp.
TGCTTAGTGTTCAGTATGCTATTGATGATTATAAGCGTGATGGTGTGTTGCCTGACCCACTAGAGGGAGAGACTAATTGGAAGCATAATAAGCGTAATAAGAATTGGGAGTTGTGGTATAAGCCACATTATTCTAGTATGTTTTGTCCATGGCGTGGTCAAGAGTTTGATCCGTGCGGATGCTCCACACAAACCGTAGAACTTATGGAGGTTTGTGACATTGACCCTATCGAACAGGCTGCTATAATTATTAAAAACGAAGAGGAGATGTGATGATTCCGAAGGCTCTTATTGAGCGGTTCCCCCATACTAGTGTTAAGAAGAACCAGTCTGGGCAGGATTATGTTGCGATTGATGATTATATTAATCGTCTTAACGAGGTGCTTGGTCATGCTTGGGCATGGCAGATTAATGATTGGAAGTTGTATCCTGATGCTGCTCCCGCTACTAAGAATGGTAAGCCGCAGTATCTTGCTGTTGTGCAGGGTTCGCTTAGCGTGTTCCTGAGTGACATTGGTGTTATTAGTATTGGTGCTGAGGATGATGATGATGCGTTCCTGACGACTCAGAAGGCTGTTGTTGTTCGTGATGGTATTGGATCTAATATTAATTTTGATCCTGATACTGCTGTGAAGACTGCTCAGGCTGAGGCTCTTAAGAAGGCTTGTCACCAGTATGGTATTGCCTTGTATCTCTGGAAGGAGGCGGAGCGTGATTTTGTAGCCTTGCAGAAGTCTGCTGCTAATAATGATGTTGCATTGAAGCAGTTGGTTGTGGCTTATACTCAGCGTGTGCTGGAGTTGGAGCCGGGTGTTATGCCTGAGAAGGATCAGATGTGTGAGGTTCTTGGTATTGAGGATCTTAGTGTTCCTGCTATTCGTGAGTCCCTGTCTAATAAAGGAGTTTTGTAATGCATAATTATGATCGTGATTTTATTGTGAGTACGCTTAGTGTTATTCAAGAGCATCGCCGAAATCTTGTGAATACTCTTGGTGGTATGGATCTTCGGCTTGACGAGTTGGAGAATATGCTTTACTCGTTTATGGATGAGGATAGTGCTGATCAGCGCGACCGTTATATGGAGGAGGCTTTCCTTCAGGGACGCTGGTCTATGGAGGCGGAGTATGAGAATGATAAGATTATTTATGATTCTGCTCGTAAGCCTAAGCAGTGTATGTGTGATGATTGTTGGGATGTGCCTGCCGATAAGTACGAGCATCGGATGGACTAATGATTATCCATTATAAGCACCTTACAAAGTACGCTCACAGTCCAGTCAAGGCACACAAGGAAGATGCTTGTTTTGATCTTCGTGCTAGTGATGATATTAATGTTCCCTCTCATCATTGGGCTACTGTACGCACAGAACTTGCTATTCGTATTCCTAGTGGGCATGTTGGTCTTATTATGAGTCGTAGTGGTCTAGCGTCTAAGCATGGCGTATTTGTTCTAAACGCTCCGGGTATCATTGATGCTGAGTATAGTGGTGAGATTAAGGTTGTGCTTGCTAATATGAATGATTATGCGTATCATGTTGAGCGTGGTGATAAGATTGCTCAGTTTATGGTTATGCCTATGATGCAGATTAGTATGCTTCGTGGTGATAATATGATTTGGAGTGGGATGAGGGGCGATAATGGGTTTGGATCTTCTGGCTATTGATACAGAAACTACTGGTGTGGGTTGGCATGATAAAGCATTCATGATTAGTGTTGCGACCTCAGAGTGGAGCCATGTTTATGATAAGCGTCTTTGCGAACATGACGCAGCGTGGGATGAGGCTGTCGAAACAGTATCATCTATGCTCCATGATTGTGATAAGATCATCATGCATAATGCTAAGTTTGATATCCATAAGTTGTGTCGGCTTGGTATTCCGCTCAGGGTTTTTGTAGATAAGTTTGAAGACACACAAGCCCTAGCCCATCTTATTGATGAGCAGCAGTCTACTAGCCTAAAGTATCTTGCTCGTACTCTTCTTGGTGAGGAGACTGACGAGGACGAAGTGTTGAAAGTGTGGCGAAGAAAGAATAAGGTAAAAAAAGATGAAGGTTACGAACCTATCCCTCATGAAATACTTGCGCCGTATGCAAAGAAAGACGCAGAATTCACATTGCGGCTATACGACGTACTTTGGAATCGAATGCCCGAAGATTTGCGCCCATTGTATGCCATTGAGAAAGCCCTTACGCTCTCCCTCCTTGGTATCGAAGCACGAGGACTCAAAGTAAATCGTGATTATGTTAAACGACAACGACAGGAGTATGGTGATAAGATTTATCAGACGAAGGCTAGGATTGCAGAATTATCCGGGTCAGACTTCAACCCTCAGTCGCCAGCGCAAGTCCTTGCGGCGCTTGAAGAGCGAGGAGTTCGGATTAGCAAAACAGACAAGGCTACGCTTGCCAGCGTGGATGACGAACTTGCATCGTTGATTGTAGAGTTGCGAGAGGCGAATAAGATTAAGACAACGTACTTTGATGCTATGCATGAAGAGGCTAAGGATGGTATTCTTCATCCTAACTTTCGTCAGCATGGTACTCGTACTGGTCGTATGAGTAGTGGAGCAGCAGAAGCATGAACGTGCAGAATATTCCAAGGAGTCAGAAAGATGTTAAACGAGCATTTGAACCTAAATTCGATGCGTTCCTATTCTTCGACTACAAAGCAATCGAAGTCAGGCTGCTCGCATACTACTTGGCAAGGGGGATCGGTGATCATTCATTGGCATCCGAAATCAACAATGGATCGGATCCGCATCTCGTTACTGCACAAGGATTGTATAGTCAAGAACTCGTCACAGACGAGCAACGACAAGTAGGAAAGACACTAAACTTTAGTATCATCTATGGTGGTGGTACTCCTACTATCATGCGACAATTGGGCGTAGACTTCAAAGAAGCCAAGCGATTGCTTAAGGCGTACCATGATACTCGTCCCGGTATTGCACAACTTAATAATCAAATCAGCGAAACTCTGAATAGCCGTGGGTATATTAGTAATCTGTATGGTCGTCGGCTACATGTCGAAGAGCACCATAAAGCACTCAACGCGCTTATTCAGGGTTCCGCTGCTGACCTCATGCGAGATTCCGTAGTCAGAGTCAGCAAGCATCTTGATACTCATTATGCGAGTCACATTGTAAATATCGTACACGATGAGATTATCATTGATGCTACAATTAGTGAGGTAGATACCCTTACTAAAGTAATCCCTCCACTAATGGGGAATAAAACTGTAGAAGAATTCGTTAGTATTGAAACAGACTGCGAATGGTCTACAACTAATTGGGCTGAAAAGGAGGAGTATACATGGCAATCGAAGACCCAGTAAACAGCCCCAAACATTATACTCAAGGTGATATGGAAGTCATTACTGCTATTGAAGGTATGGGACTTGACTATCATCAGGGTAATGTGGTAAAATACGTGAGTCGGTATCGTTATAAGAATGGTATTGAGGATCTTCGCAAGGCGAAGTGGTACATTGATAGGCTGATCTATATTGAAGAGCAGCGAGCAATTAAAACACAAAGGAGTTGGGTATGATTACATTGAAGTTGACTAGTCCAAATATGAAGCGTCCTGAGGTTTCGGCAGCACAAAAGTTGTTGAAGACGATGGGTTATTATACGGGTAAGATTGATAGTATTTATGGTGAGGCGAGTGCTCGTGCTACTCGTAATGCTAAGTGGGATCTTGGTTATGCTGAGAAGAATATTAATTCTAATTATGATGATGCGTTTCATGGTTATCTGCTTGGTACTCGTAAGCAGTCTATTCTGATGAAGCAGCGAGCGAAGGCTCGTCGTAAGAAGTACGTTGGCATTAAGGCACTTGAGGTTGCTCAGCAGTTCATTGGTGTTAGTGAGGAGCCGCCGAAGTCTAACAAGGTGATCTTCTCTAATTGGTATGGCATTACCGGACCTTGGTGTGCTATGTTTGTGACGTATTGTTTTGTTCAGTCTGGTAGCAAAGCATTCGTCAAGGGTGATCGTTATGCGTATTGTCCTTATATTCTTAATGATGCTAAGTATAATCGTAATGGTCTTAGTCTTGTGTCGGCTAATCAGGCTAAGGCCGGTGATGTAGTCTTGTTTGATTGGGACAATGATGGTGTCGCTGATCATGTTGGCATTGTTAATATGGCTCCGATGAAGGCTACAAAGTTTACCACGATTGAGGGTAATACTTCTGGTACGAATCCGTCCGATGGTGGTATGGTTGCTCATATGACTCGTCGTGTGAGTGATGTTATTGGTTTTGTTCGCGTAAACTATTAGGAGAAAAATGATTACAGAGGCTCATAAGAATTGGTTTGAGATCGAAAAGGGTATTACAAGTGAGACTCTAACTGCCTTTGGCATTCGTAGTGAGGACGCTGATTGGGTCGTCTTTCCCTACGAGGCCGGAGACAAGAAGCGTTACATTGGACCGGGTAAGCGCAAGTTTGCAAGCAAGTCTGGTCTTAAACTTGGATTGTATCACGGACCGTTGGACGATACCAAGGCGTACACGTTTCTTGTAGAGGGCGAGACTGACACGATGCGACTCTGGCAAGAGGGCATCAAGAATGTTTATGGCACTCCCGGCTTGTTTGGGGTGGATGAGCCTGAGGCCAGCATTCTAAACGAGTATGACAAGGTGTATGTTGTGCTTGATAATGATGCGGATTATAATACTGCGGCTAAGGGTGAGAAGTCGTGGCAGAAGATCCGTAGCCTGCTTGGTAGCAAGGCGCGTCGTGTCAGCCTCCCCGACAATGTGAAGGATGTTGTAGAGTTCTTCGAAGAGTATAGTATTGATACGTTTCGTGATGTTGTAAAAGACGCAACTAATGGTACTTATCATTATAATAGTCTTGATCTGTCCGTTCCTCCGCCTCCGTATGATTGGCTCGTTGAGGGCTTGATTTGTCGTGGTGACACTACGCTCCTAGTGGGTGAGCCTAACGTTGGCAAGTCATGGATTAGTCTTAGTCTCGCTGTCAGCATGGCTAATGGTAAGGATAATTGGTTGGGTATGCCTATGCATTCGCATGGTAAGGTCTTGTATATTGATGAGGAGAATCCGCATGATGTGGTTTATAATCGTCTTCACAAGTTGGGCATGACTAACTTTGATAATCTTCGATACTTGCATCGTCAGGGTGTTCGTCTTGATCGCAACTTTGATAAGATCCTAGACGAGGCTATCACCTACCAGCCTAGCATGATCGTGCTAGACTCTCTTACACGTTTCCATACTCGTGATGAGAATAATGCTGGAGAGATGGCTGGCCTCTTCAACGATAGTATCAATGTGCTTTGTCGTGAGACTGGCGCAGCAGTTATCATCCTACACCATACTAATAAGAGCGAGTCTACAAGTAGTTATGTTCGTACTCGTGGCTCGTCTGACATTGGCGCTGCTGTTGATTGTGGCATCGAAGCCCGAAAGACAGGAGCCAACACCTTCAACCTTGTTCATTACAAGAGTCGTCGTACACAAGCCGGTGGCTTGACAAAAGTACAGATCCTTGATACAATGGACGGAATGGTTGAACTTGTAACCACAACAGAAGCATTCTAAGGAGGTGAATTTATGACTGAAGATAATATTGAGTATGATTCGGCTATGCACGAGTTGGTTGCGACTAGTGATGAGGAGACTCTTGGTCGTACCATTGCTGGCGTGTTGGAGTTCTTGACGGCTCGCGCTGTTGTTGATGCTCCGTTTTATATTACTACGGATGATGAGACTGCTATTACGGTGTTTGCGGCTAATGATGCTGCTAAGGCGCTTAAGGATAGTTTGTCTGACGAGTATAAGTCGTGGGATGATGATCTTGACGAGCCGGAGTTTTTGACCAATGCGGATCCGGGAGATGAGCAGGATGAGCCTACCGCCTAATCGTAGTAAACAATGGAAAGATTGGGAGCGAGAAGTTGCTCGTGATCTTGGAGGTACTCGCACAGGTCCACGAGGGTTTGATGTTCCTGATGTGAGTGATTTGCCCGGAGATTTTGCTCCGGAATGTAAGTATCAGAAGCGCCTATCGTTGAAAGATGCGGATCTTAAACAAGCCGATCACAATGCTAGAGGCAAGGAGTGGAGTCTTTTTCTGCGAGAGGCGCGTACTGGTCGAAGGTTCGTAGTTGTACCATATAAGACATTCCTCAAAATGTGGGATGCGTATACTAAGGAGAATAGTTATGAGTGAGTATGTTACCATTGCTGGTATTGTGCAGTTTGATCCTCGTCAGCGTCAGGCTGGTGATAAGCAGGTTCGTGACGTTGTGATTCGTGCCATTGGTTCTAACAAGAACTTTAGTGTCACGCTTTGGCCCGAGAAGGCCAACATCCCGATCAGCAAGGGTGATTTCCTTGTGTGCGATGGCAAGCATTCGCAGAGCGTTGGTCAGAACAAGGATGGTGAGCAGGTGACGTATAATAATTTGTCGGCTACTACCGTGATTCGTATTCCGGGTGAGGCTAGTGCTGCTCCTGTGGCTGCTACTGCTGCTGCTCCGGCTGCTACGGGTGACGACTTCCCGTTCTAAAATGATTGACCCCGATAATACACGAGTCGGGGAATACGAGAAGGTAGTTGCTGCGGCTGCTTACAGGTTCCGTAAGGCAGCAGAGTATGATGATTTGTATCAGGAGGGCATGATCGCTGTATGGTTGTGTCCTCCTGACGCAGATCCTCAATACGTTAGTCAAGCCGTGTATAATAGGTTAAAGAATTGGGTTCGTTTTGTAAAACGTTTGCGTCATGCGCAGAGTGCTAGTTATGAGGAGATTGTTGATGGGTTACACGACTGATATTGTGGAGAATCTTCTCCGTAATTATTATACGCTTCAACAGCATCCTGATTCTACGTTCTCGTTTTATAAGATGGATCTTGAGAATAGTTTGAAGGCTTTAAAGCGGCAGAGTGAGGTCTTGTATTTCACGATTGTGAATGTGTTTGTGAATGGGATGCCTATTCAAGACCAAGCATTTAATGATGGTGTGACGACTCGTCAGGTTAATCGTAGGTTACATGATGGGTTGCATGCCTTGACACTAATTATGAATGGAGGCGGTCTATGAGGCTGGTAGATACCAAGGATAAGAGTAGGTTTGAGTTCGGGTTGGATAAGCCGTTGCAGTTGAAGGGTGATTGGGCTGTGACTGCTGATTGGCATGTGCCGTTGTATGATGCTCGTCTTGTGAATGAGTTTCTTCAGGAGGCGGCTGATTATAATAATCTTCTGATTGCTGGTGATTTTCTGAATGGTGACTCGTTGTCTCAGTATTATCCTAAGCAGAAGAGTGCTGGTATTGAGAAAGAGTTGAGTGAGGCGCGGAATCTTATGGAGATTCTGTGTGCTAATTTTAAGAACGTGGTGTTTTTGAAGGGTAATCATGATTATCGGTATACTAAGAGTGCTGAGTATCGTGAGTCGTTTGTGGATAGTATGAAGCAAGTGTTTGATGGGATTGATAAGTCTGGTTCGAAGTTGGTGTTTTCTAATCTGGATCATTGTTATTTGACGAGTAATAAGCAGAAGTATTTTATTGCTCATCCGACGACGTATTCTAAGAATCCGCTTAATAATCCTCTTGCTATTAGTGAGATTAAGAAGTGTCATGTGCTTACTGCTCATACGCATCATTGTGCTATGGGTTGGGATGCTAGTGGCGAGTATGTTGTTGGAGAGTTGGGTGGTTTCTTTAACATTCAGCAGACTGAGTACTTGCAGGGTACGACTGCGTATCCTAATTGGTGTAATGGGTACTGGTTTATTACGAGTGGTAAGCCTGATATGGTTTCGTATGGTGCTCGTGGGTTGCGTGTGACGAGTAAGGCGCGGTAACTGATGGGGCTGTGGCGGAATTGGTAGACGCAACGGACTTAAAATCCGGTACCTTTGGGTGTGAGGGTTCGATTCCCTCCAGCCCTACTAGTTATAGTTTTGATGAGTTTATGGAAAGGTTAGATATGATGAGTTTGCCGACTGATTATCAGACGTTTATTGCTACGAGTCGTTATGCTCGCTGGCTTGATTCTGAGAATCGTAGAGAGTATTGGCCTGAGACTGTGAGCCGATACATTGAGTTTATGGATCAGCATCTTCGTGTTAATAATAATTATAAGATGCCTGCTGATTTGAAGGCAGAGTTGCTTGATGCTATTATTGGTCTAGAGGTTATGCCTAGTATGCGAGCCTTGATGACTGCTGGTCCTGCTCTTGCTCGTGAGAATGTGGCTGGATATAATTGTTCGTATACTCCGATTAATCATCCTCGCTGCTTTGATGAGATCCTGTATATCCTGATGAATGGTGTGGGTGTTGGATTCTCTGTGGAGCGTGATGAGATTAATCAGTTGCCCGTGGTGAATGAGCATTTTGAGGATAGTACTACTACTATTACTGTTGCTGATTCTAAGGCTGGTTGGGCTAGGGCTTTGCGCGAGTTGATTGCTATGTTGTATGCTGGTCAGAAGCCTAAGATTGATTATAGTCTTGTGCGTCCTGCTGGTAGTCGTTTGAAGACGTTTGGTGGTCGTGCTAGTGGCCCAGAGCCGTTGGAGGATTTGTTTTTGTTTACGACTCGCTTGTTTGAGCAGGCTGCTGGTCGTAAGTTAACAAGTTTGGAGTGTCATGATCTTGTATGTAAAATTGCTGAGGTGGTCGTTGTTGGTGGGGTACGGCGCTCCGCTCTCATCTCGCTTA
>CAZCOL010000074.1:0-2570 GCA_964500545.1 uncultured Ferruginibacter sp.
ATGTTGCATCGTGGTCCCGATGAACAAAACGGGTTTCACTTTTCAAATGTTGAATTATATCATTTAAGATTATCCATTCTGGATGTGCGGGGAGGGCAACAACCTATGGTACTTAATGAAAGGTACACCATAGTATTTAACGGAGAAATCTATAATCACCTTGATTTGAGAAAGCAATTTAATCTCACAGCGACTAGTAATTCTGATACTGAAACTATATTATTGTTGTATCAAAAACTTGGAGAAGAATGTCTTCAATATATGGATGGCATGTTTGCTTTTGCTATTTATGATGCAGCTGAAAGTAAATTATTTTTGGCGAGGGATCGGGCAGGAAAAAAGCCTTTGTATATTTTTAAAGATGAACAAAAAATTGTTTTTGCAAGTGAGTTAAATTGTTTGAAGCAACTACTGCCCCTTGAAATAAACGGCAATAATTTTTATCATTATCTCCGCTTCGGTTCATTTTACAAAAAAAACACCCCCTATATCAATGTAATTGAATTAAATGCAGGCACGTTGATAAATATAGATTGCATTTCACTACAAATGGAGGAAAAAAAATGGTGGAATGTTGCTGATTTCTTTCAAATGGAAAGCAAAGACAGCTTAGGGGAAGCCCTATTAAAAACAGAAGAACTGCTTCATACATCTGTCAAAAGAAGAATAGAGTCAAGTGATCTTGAAGTGGGGGCATTTTTGAGTGGCGGAATTGACAGCGGACTCATTACGGCAATCGCCAGTAAATATGTTCAACAATTAAAAACAGTAACGGTTTCGTTTGAAGGAGAATACAATGAAGCCCCTTTGGCAAAACTGGTTGCTGAAAAATTCCACACCCATCATACTGAAATCAGCATTTCGTATAAAAATCTCAGAAATGATATAGAGCAAATAATATGCAATTATGGAGAGCCTTTTTTTGACAGCTCAGCAATCCCATCTTTTTATGTCAGCAGAGAGGCCAAAAAAAATGTAACAGTAGTATTAACCGGTGATGGGTCGGATGAGTTGTTTGGAGGCTATCGAAGGTATATACCTTTTTCAAAGCATGATTTTTTCAAAAAAAACGTATCATTCCAATTTTTTGCAAAAATGCTGCAATCAATCCTTCCGGATTCAAACGATAAAAAAACAAAGTACAATCAAATGTACAGATTTTTGTCTCTGGCAAAAAGATCAGGAATTGAATCCTATTTAAGTGCCGGAATGGATATTTTTGAAGATTACGAGAATAACATCTTAACAGACAATAGTTCTTATTTAAATGAGGTCACTGCTGACTTCAATAGAATCAATGAAACGGGGCTCTCCGGGTTAAAAAAAATCATGAATCTTGATTTTGATATTTTTTTGTTTAATGATGTGCTGGTCAAAATGGATATTGCCACTATGCATAATTCACTGGAGGCAAGAAGTCCTTTTTTATCAAAAGAGTTGCTGGAGTATATCCCTTCCATCAAAGACGAATACAAGGTTCATGGTAATGCCACTAAATATATTTTACGTAAACTTGCACAAAAATATTTACCGAAAGATATTGTTAATCAACCAAAAAGGGGATTTGAAGTTCCTTTGAAAAAATGGGTCAGCAATGAATTGCAGGAATTGATATTTGACTACTTGGGGGCTTCGAATGCATTTTCCAAAAATTACATTCGTCAGTCTTTCATTGAAAGGCTTTTGAATAAAAGAATAAAAATACCCGAAGAAAAAAGAGCTAAAATGCTTTGGACAATGTTTTGTATGGAAGTATGGCATAAAAAAGTTTTTCTTTCCTAAGGACATCAGACTTAATACAATAAATGGATATAATCTAGTTTAGAACAACGAATGGTCAGCAATATTGTTATCATAGAAAACAACATTATTTCTACTCTTACAGTTAGAAGCAAACTCACCCACATATTGATTGAGAAGGGATTTAATGTGACAATATTGACAACGGGTTCTGCACAGCAACTGGAAAAAGCCAGGCAGGAAGGTTTTGATGTAATTGACGTAAAAAGCGGCAATCAAAACCCTCTGGATATATTTTGCTACATGTTAAATATCAGAAAGGCCATCAAAAAATGCAAAGCCGATATTTGTCTCACTTTTACCATCAGGCCTGCGATATGGGGTAATATGATTACAAGGCAATTGGGTATTCCAACCATAACGAATATCACTGGGGTAGGTCCATTATTTGAAAGCAGCAAGCCTGCTTATAAATTCGCGAGACTCCTGTATAAAATATCATTAAAAAAGACCACAAAAATTTTCTTTCAAAACCAGGACGACAGGAGACTTTTTCTTGATAATAAATTTGCTCGTGAAGAGATTGCTTCCTTGATTCCCGGATCTGGGGTAGACTACGAGTTTTTTTATCCAGACAACACTTCAAGACCTGATGACAAGTTTATCTTTTTGTTTATCGGAAGACTTTTGAAAGACAAAGGCGTTATTGAATATGTTGAAGCTGCCCGAATGGTCAAGAAAGATAATCCGGCAACAGAGTTTCGTATAATTGGCCCTTTATGGCAACAGAATCTGAAAGAGAATACGATAACTGAATTTCAGTTACGGTC
>CAZCOL010000074.1:2670-8474 GCA_964500545.1 uncultured Ferruginibacter sp.
GATCTTTATTCAAAGATGAAAAAAATGATGTCGCTTCCAAAAGAAAAAATTTATATGATGGGTAAAAATGCCCGAGAAAAAGTCATTAGAGAGTTTGATAAGAAAATTGTGATAGATGCTTATTTGGACGCAATAGCAAATATTTAATAACAGAAATTATTTCTGAGTAGATTTTCTTTGGATAAGCGTTGATTTAATTACTGTGTTTTCCGGTATATTGCTGTAGCCGCTTTTTTCAATCAGTGTAAAAAGAATTGAAGCGGCTTCTCTCCCAATTTCATAGGCAGGCTGAGTAATGGTTGAAAGTGACGGAGAAAGCAATGACGCTGTTCGTAGGTTGGAGAAGCCGATGATTTTGATTTCATCCGGTATTTTCAAATTCAATTCGTCGCAAACCTCATAGCTCGTAAGTGCCAGAGATTCCACTGAAGCAAAAATTCCATCTGGTTTTGTTTTCTTGCTCAGCAGTTTTTTAATTATTTTCTTGTTGTTTTGAAGATCCTGGCTGCATTGAACAATCAATTTTTCGTCGTATGTGAGTTTCTTTTTTTGCAGAGCTTCTGCATAGCCCGCCAATCTTTTGTTGCTGATAGACAGATTTTCAGAAACAGACAAAAATGCAATTTTTTTGCATCCACTTTCAATCAGGTGTTCAGTGGCATTGATACCACTGTTATAGTCATCAGTAGTGACTTTAGGCGCGGTGATTTTTTCTGTAACTCTGTCAAAAAACACAAGGGGAATTCCGTTTTCTTTTAGATTTTGAATGTGTTTTACATCATTTGTTTGGCCCGAAATGGAGATCATTACTCCGTCCACTCTTCCGTTTTGCAATATTTTGGTGACTGAAACCTCTTTTTGAACATCTTCATGGGTTAAATAAATAAGCACATGATAACCTTTTTCCTGAGCGATCATCTCCACTCCCTTGATGGCCAGAGCAAAAAAGTTATTGTCAATCTCAGGAATCACAACTGCAATTGTTTTGCTTTTTTGTTTTCTTAAGCTGCTTGCAAAAGGATTTACCTGATAATTCAATTCCTTAGCCTTGGCAAGAACGGCTTGCTTTGTTTTTTCGCTGATTTCATGACTGTCCCTCAAAGCTTTTGAAACAGCCGAGATGGAAAGATTTAACTCTTTTGCAAACTGTTTGAGGTTCATTGGATATTATAAAAATAAACAGTATAAATTAATGGAAATTCAAGTCAATGTAAATATGCAGTAAGTTAATAAAAGATTTACGAAAACTTACGAAAACGTTTTCGCAAATAATTATCTTTTATCTCTTCTTTTTAAACTTAGGATATGTGATTTTTACAAGCGATTTAAATAGGATGTCAAATGGGCATTATTAAAATCGAACAATTTATTATTTTGAAATTCGGTAAATTGTACTCTAAATCTTTTCAAAACAAAATCTGACAATTTATATGAAAAATTTCTACAATCACGTTTACACTTTTATTTTCAGCATTGCTGTTTTTATTTGCAGTATGTTTATTGCAAATCAGACAATTGCTCAACAAGCTGTTGGCGCTCATCCCAATATTGACGCGGGTTTTGAGAATCAGTCTGCCACAAGTATCCCATCGGGCAACCCCAACACCAGTACAACTGCTTGGTCATATGTTTTAAGTGGAAATGGTCAAATAAGATTGATAACTGCTTCGGGTGGTTATGGAGGACCAAAATATTTCAGTTTGGGAAAAAGCAATCCAACACAAAATACCTCTACGACAGCCAATAGTAATATTGTATCCACCAATACTTTTTTAGCTAACACAAAGTATATTGTGCAGTTCCATTACAAACAAAACCAAGGACTACCTGATACGGCTTCTTATGTATTCATCAGTCTGGACGGCACATCAGCTAATAGAGATAAAACCAGTATCAACTTAGGTACACCTCCTGCTAGCTGGACTAAATTTTCAACCTTTGTAACTACAAATAATACGATTTCACCAACTACAAGCGGCGTTTGTGGAATGAATATAAAACTGATCGGAACAGCAAACGGTTCCACTTCAGCCGTGGTGGATTTTGACAACTTTGTAGTGTATCCTGCCGACAATCAGGCCAATCCTCAACCGGATATTACCGCACCCAATGCACCTACAGGTCTTAGTGCTACTGCAGGCCCTGCAGTGGTAAATGTTTCATGGTCTGCACCTGCTGGAGGTGTTGATGGAGGCGGATATATGGTGGTGAGATACACAGCAGATCCTGCAACTGAAGCAGGTCCTCTTCAAAATGCAGTGTATAAAGCGAATTCAAGCAATACAGTTGGTACCACAGGAACAGTGGTATATGTAGGAGACTCTACTTATTTCAGCGATGGAACTGGTGTGCCGGGTACAAATTACTGGTATAAAGTTTATGCATTAGATAAAGCATTCAACTATTCAGCTACTGCCCCTACTGCTGGTCCAGTCAGTCCATTGCCAAAAATAAATTATTACTACGACGGAACAGGATCTACAGATTTGCTGACCAATTGGTGGACTAACAGAAACTTCACCGGTACCAACCCTGCAAATTTCTCTGATCCGGGTATGGTTATGCGCATCATCACCAATGCAGATCTCGTTTCTACACTTTCAATTACCGGAACTGGATCAACTATCATTATTGGTGACCCTACTGCAGTACCTGCCGTAACAGTCACTTTTAACAGTGTAAACCTTCCCGGAATTGATACCATCTATCAATCATCCAATGGCAATCAAACCGTTCTAAACTTTAATACATCTTCGGTTCCATCCATCAATCAGTTGATAGATATTTTTACGGAAGTACATTACAGAGCTGCAGGAACATCAGTTGGAACATCCAAAATCTATGATAAGATCTTTGTAGAAAACAATGCAGATGTGGTATTTACCGGCTCTCCAACAGTTACTACATCATTCAGAGTAGAAGCCGGGGCTACTGCGACTATAGGAACCCTTTCTACCAAATGGCTTGCCATCAGTGACGGTGGAACAGCCACTGTCAACGGAAAACTGATAACACCTAAACTCACCGGCTTGGTTTCAAGCAGTGTGGCTACACCTGCAAGCACTTTTGGTGCCATTCAGTTTGTTGGCGCAGGAGATGTAGTATTAGGCCCTAATTCTACTGTGGAATATTCCGGAATCAGTACACAAACCACCCAAACAATCACACCTCGAACAGATTATGTAAATATGATTATTAGTGGTGTGGGTGTTTCTAAAACACTATCCGGAAACACATTAATTTCTAAGGATCTAACATTGAATACAACCGGATCTAACGGATTGATACTTCAATCACCTCTAACTGTTAATGGAGTACTTACACTAACAAAGGGCAAGATTAACACCGATGCAACCAATATACTTACATTAGCGTCTACTGCTACAGTATCAGGCGGAAGCAATACAAGCTATGTATCCGGTCCGATGAAAGTCAATACTGCATCCACCGCTCAGTACAGAGTTCCTGTTGGAAAAAACGGCATGTATCGTCCTGCAGACATTAAACCATCCGCAGCTGGTGCGACTGTTTATCAAGCGGAGTTTTTTAACACACCGTACACGGATTTGACCTACTTGTCTCCGCTTACAAATATGGATACAACATACTGGACCATTACAAGGGTAAGCGGTACAGCTAATGCACAAATATCATTGACTTTAGACAGTTTGACTTTGGTGCCAAATTCAAATGATCCTTCCAGCGAGATGGTAGTAGCTAAATATGATGGTGCAGATTGGGCTTCAATAAGTCAAACTGCCATTTCTCCTTTACCAACATTAACAGGTACCGCAACCTCAACAAGTGTTTCAACTTTTGGAAACTTTGCATTTGGGCTAAAGCCTTTAACCATTGTACCATTAAAATTAATTTCATTCAGAGCTGCTTTGCAAAAAAGCAAAGCATATCTTACCTGGATAACCGCCGAAGAAAGAAATGTATTGCATTTTGTGGTTGAGGAAAGTAAAGATGCAAAATCATTCAGACCAATCGGTACAGTAAGTGCAAACAACTTGACCAGTAACAACATGTACTCTTTTTTAAGTACGGAAGATGTAAAAGGTATTGCTTACTTCAGAATCAAAATAATTGATATTGACGGAAAATATCAATACAGCAATGTTGTAGCATTGAAAAATGAAAGCTTACAAAAGCTGATTGTTGTTCATTCAGTTGATAAAAACGAATCTACTGTAATGATTCAGAATATTCCAGATGGAAATTATCGTTTGAATGTTTACAGCTCAAACGGACAGTTAATTCAGCAACAGTCTTTTGACTATAATGGTTCATCAATAACTAAAACAATTTCTTTGAATGGTACAACATCCAAGGGGATGTATGTAATCAGATTACTCGGAGAAAAAATTGCAGAGCAGCAAAAAATTGTAATTCAATAATTAATATTTCAAATAAATTAAAGCGATTGGGAGAATCCCAATCGCTTTTTGATAAAAGCTACCATGAAAAATCTGATCAGATCTGCTATTGCAACAATCATGTTGCTACAGCTTAATTATGCAATGTCCCAGCAGTCAATTGGGGCATTCCCTCTAATGGACGGAGGTTTTGAGGGTCAAAATACAGGAACCCTGATTAGTACAGGTAGCAGTAGTACACCGGATGCAACATTTTGGGCGAGGGGCGGTACATCGGGCGCTGGAAATGCAACTATAGTTTCTTCGGGAGCCAGGACCGGTTCAAATTATATAACAGTGGTAAATACGAAAAACACTGTAAACACCAGCCCTAGGACATACGTTTCTCCTGCCTCTCCTGTTCTTCCCAGTACATCTTATGTGATTCAGTTTTTTTGCAAAGCAACTGATGGAGTCAATTTTCCCAACACAACACTTCAAGCAGGCCTTTCCTCTGCAACAGGTACTGCTGCTGCATATAAAACATTTGTTCCTTCCGGAGTAGCCAATGTATTCACAAAGTATTATGTAATTGACACTTCCACAACAGCGCCTGCAAATAATGGATTCAGCGCCGTGAAAATATCCAGCAATACGGCAAACCTTGGATACTCGCTGGATATTGATGATTGGGTAGTTTATCCCGGTACTGCAATAGATACAGTACCACCTACTTTGCCTGGCTCAGCATCTGTGATGAATCCAACCGGCTCATCATTAAATGTAAATTGGGGTAGTGCCTCAGATGTTGATGGTGGCGGATATCTTGTGATCAGGTATACGTCTAATCCATTATCTGAGCCCAATCCTAATGCGAATGGAATTTATCAGGTCGGCAATAATATCGGAAATGGAGTGGTTGCATACATCGGTACAGCCAATTCATTTACGAATCTTGCACTTTCCAACAATACCACTTATTATTACAGAATATATACTGCAGACAAGGCTTTTAATTATTCATCATTTGTAACTGCCAGCGGAACAACAAATACTGCTGCAAATGTTGTTAGATATTATATAGACTCTGTCTCAGGAAATGACAACAACGATGGATCCTTGCTGACTCCATGGAAAAATGTTTCTAAGTTGAACAATATGACATTGGTGGCTGGTACGGAAGTGTTTTTGAAATGCGGTAGTAGCTGGACAGGTCAGAAATTAAAATTCAGAGGTTCGGGTTCAGCTGGCAATCCAATAAAAGTTACCAGTTATGGAATCGGTGCCGATCCTTTACTAGCAGGAAATGGGATAGTGGGAGAAGCGGTAGTTTATTTATACAATCAACAGTATATAGAAATAAGTAACCTGGAAATTACCAACTCGCCTACCGGACCAAATAATGCAGATTTCTTTGTAGGTATTTACAGCACCACTGGAACCAAT
>CAZCOL010000075.1:0-6202 GCA_964500545.1 uncultured Ferruginibacter sp.
AATGTTATCGGCATGGCAATGGATAGAATCTGTCTGTTATTGACCTTAACCTTCAAATCATCGTTTCGTTCATTTCTTTCCATAAGTCTGCAAAAATATTCTAATTTTGCACCTTTAAGTGATATAATTGAAAAAAGGAATTAATATACCTATCAATGCTGGCGAAAGAGCCCAGCTTTCTTTATTGATTGAAATCTGTGAAAATGGAATTTCTTTGGTTTGGATATCATCAAACCCAAGAGAAATTGTGGGTGCCGAAGTTTTTAATCTTGACCCTCATGAAAAAATTGAGGCGGCAGCGCAAACCATTATAGGTCAATTAAAGGAGTCTAAACACATACCTGAAAAAATAAATGTCAGTTATAATTTTAAAGAATCCTTGCTGGTTCCTGAGAAATTTTCAGATAACTCATTGTTTCAGGAAATGCTTAATTTATCATTTGGGGAGAATGAATTCATGACTTTAAAATCAGATTTTTTAAAAGATCTTTCTATTCATCATATTTACAGAATTCCAAAAGTAATAGATGAGCTTTGTCAGCTGCATTTTCCTGAAGCAACTTTTTTTCATTCCACTACCAAGCAAATTCAGATAGAATCAGATTCTACCCATCTTACATGTATTATTTTTTACCAAAGAGTGAAAATCATTCTTTTCAAGGAGGGGAAACTACAGATTGCCCGACAATATGAATACAAAACGCAGGAAGATGTCGCATATCATTTGTTGAATATCTGCGAAAGATACAATGTAAGTCCTTCTGAAATTAAAGTAAGATTGAAAGGACTTGTAGTGAAGGAATCCAAATTATACGAGTATCTGTACAATTATTTTCTGGACATCAATCTTGCCTCCACAAACAGCAGAGTGGCATTAACCCCTCATATTGTTCAGCAGACAAAATATTTTTTAAGTCATTTAATTGATCTGGCATCATGCGAATAATCAGCGGTATTCATGGCGGCAGAAGAATAAGCCCCCCTTCGAAAATGCCCCATACCAGGCCTACAACTGATATTGCAAAAGAAGGATTGTTCAACATTATCCAAAACAACCTTGACATCGGTGAATTGAAAACCCTTGATTTATTTGGCGGAACCGGATGCATCAGTTACGAATTGGCGAGCAGAGGAGCAAAGCAACTTACTTTGATTGAAAAAGATCCCAAAATGTATGAATTTATCAAAAAGACAGCTCAAGCTTTGTCTTTTGAAAATATTTCAGTGATTAAACAGGATGTTTTTTCTTTCATTCAATCATGCTCTGAGAAATATGATTTTATTTTTGCAGGCCCTCCATATGCCCTGACCACAATAGACGAATTGCCAAAATTGATTTTCAACAAACAAATGCTAAACAAAGATGGCTGGTTTGTATTGGAACATACCCCAAGAAATGATTACAGGAAATTTGATTATTACAAATCGGAAAGAAATTATGGAACAACTATTTTTTCATTTTTCCATCAACCTTAAATTCATTTTAAATTGTTAAAGAGCTTCAGATATTTTTTACTCCCTCTGTCCATTATTTATGGTATCATCATCTGGATTAGAAATATACTGTTCGATAAAAACATTTTAAAATCCGCTGAATTCAATTTCCCCATCATTTGTGTTGGGAATTTAGCAACAGGAGGCACGGGTAAAACACCCATGACAGAGTATATAGTAGAACATCTAAAAAATAAATTCACCATTGCCACTTTGAGCAGAGGTTACAAGAGGAGAACTAGGGGGTTTGTCATTGCCAACACATCAACCACCGCACTAGAAATTGGAGACGAGCCCATGCAATTTCATCTAAAATTTCCAGATATTACCGTTGCTGTAGGGGAGGAACGGATACTTGCCATTCCTCAGATTTTACATCAAAGACCCAACACACAGGTAATTGTTTTAGATGATGCATTTCAGCACAGAACCGTACGTGCAGGATTGAATATTCTGCTTACAGACTATTCAAATCTTTATACAAGAGACCTCATGTTTCCTGCAGGTGACCTCAGAGATATCAAGGCAAGCAGCAAAAGAGCTGATATAATCGTAATTACAAAATGTAACCCAAATTTTTCGGAAGATGAGAAAATAAAATTGTTACATGAACTTAACCCATTGTCCCATCAAAATGTTTTCTTTACTGCCATTGAATACGGAATTCCCTATCATTTATTCAAACAGGATATCAGAAAAATTGAAAATAAAGATGAAGTTCTTTTAGTATGCGGTATTGCCAATCCAAAACCAATAAAAGATTTCTTGAATCATCAGGTTCGTTTTTATGAAATGATTCAATATCCCGATCACCATATTTTCACAATAGATGATTTGCTTTACATTAAAAAACAATTTGAAAAAATACATTCAAATGAAAAGATGATATTGATTACAGAAAAAGATGCGGTTAGAATAAACAAATTCAAATCAGAGCTTGCTGATTTTCCAATTTATGTATTGCCAGTAAAACACCGTTTTTTATTCAGTCAGGAAGATGAGTTCAACCAATCACTCGAAAAATTCATCAATGTTTATTCAAATAATAAACAATAAAATTTCATCAATTTAACATATTGAAACCTATATTTTCAAACAATATCACTCTCTTTGCACTTTATAAAAAATTCAACAACGCAATGAAAAATTCAATTTATCTGTTTTGTTTTTTGATGATTTCAATTTGCGGAGTTTCCCAAACCAATTTCAGAATTTCAGGAAAAGTAAAGAATATTGCCGGCGATGATTTATCTAAAGCCACTGTCATTCTATTCAATAAAACCGACAAGGATAGTTTAAAAACCACAACTGATGAAAATGGCAATTATGCATTTACGCTAATGAAAGAAGCCAATGTAAGTATTAAAGTATCCTATATTGGCTATGATGACTACTTAAAGGAAATTAATCTGAACAACCCGATCAATCAGTCTTTGGACGATATTTTTTTAAACCCTGCAGGAAAAATGTTAAGCGAAGTGACTGTAGCATCTCAAAAAATTCAGATAAAGGAGGATACGATTGCCTATACGATTGACAGCACCATGTACAGAAAAAATGACAATGTTGAAGCGTTGTTGAAAAATCTTCCAGGTGTGCAAGTAGACAAAGACGGCACCGTAACTGCACAGGGAAAACAGGTTACAAAAGTAAAAGTAAATGGAAAAGATTTTTTCAACGGAGATGTAACCACCGCAACCAGGGAACTGAATGCAGACATGGTGGACAGAATTCAAATGATTGATGACTATGGAGATCAGGCTGCTTTTACCGGCATCAAAGATGGCGACCCTTCTAAAACGATGAATATCATTTTAAAAAAAGATAAGAACAAGGGTTATTTTGGAAATGCAACCGCTGGTGCGGGTACACTTGACCGTTATATTGGATCCCTCTCTGTCAACAGATTCAACAATAATCAACAGATTTCGCTTTTAGGCAACATGAACAACACCAATGCTAGTTTATTCAATTTTGGATCTATGGGCGGAGCAATGGGCAATATGATGTCAGGAATGGCCAGATCTATGGGGATAGGCAGAGGCGGAGCAGGAGTGGGTTCCTCAATCGGAAACACAGGCAACAATGACGGATTCAATACACTTAAGTCTGTTGGTTTGAATTATCGGGATGAATGGGGACCAAAAATTTCCATTTATGGCAGTTATAGCTTTTCAGACAAAGTATCCAGTACGCTTAAAACATCAACACAGCAAAGTCTTTTTCAGGACAGAACTACCACATACATTCATAATTCAGACAACAATTCTATTGTTGACAACCACCGATTTTCTCTCAATGTTGAATATAAACTGGATTCCATGAATTATTTTAAATTCAGTCCCGGTGTTTCTTACAATAATACAAATGTGGCCTATGTTGATACATTCAATAACTTTTTTGAATCTTACAGGATATCAAGCGGAGTAATGGACGATTTGAGCAAATCTGAGAGTCCAAATTATTCAGGCAGTTTATTGTACAACCATCGTTTTGGCAAAAGAGGCAGAACGATGTCTGTCAACCTGAACGCAGGTAATTCAGGTACAAATTCCAATGAGGATTATGATAATTTTATCAGCATATTTATGCCCAATGGATCAGGCATGGACTCAGTTTTGAGGCAAAAAATCCTGCAAGACAACAATTCAAGAAATTACGGAGGTAAATTATCTTATACTGAGCCTTTAACAAAAACCAGAAATCTGGAATTCAATTATTCCTATAACTATCAATACATTGGAAACGACAGAAAAAACTTTCGTATTGATACAATTACAAACAGTGAAACTTATGATGAGTCATTGAGTAATATTTACAACAGCACCTATCAAACCAACCGTTTTGGAATAAATCTAAAAACCACCAAAAAGAAATATAATTATACAGTCGGAATGTCCGCACAGCCCGCAACCATTGAGACAAATTCCATCACCGGAAAAACGCAATTCAAAAACAACCTAATCAATTATTACCCCGTAATAAGACTTGCCTATAATTTTTCAAAGAGCCGTTCATTGAACATCAACTACAACGGAAACACCAGTCAGCCCAGCAATGCTCAATTGCAACCCGTCGTGGATAATTCCAATCCTCAGTTCATCAGCATTGGCAACCCCAAATTAAGACCTGAATTCACCAATACTTTCAGCATGCGGTACAATAATTTCGACATGATTTCAGGCAATGTATTCTTTGGCAATATCAGCGCCTCCTTCACTCAGGATAAAATTGTCAACAGTATACGCCTTCTAAGAGGTGGTGCTCAGGAAACCAGCTATGAAAATGCAAATGGGTACTATTCATTTTTTGGATTTTACAATGTATCCAAACCCATTCAAAACAGAAAATTTGTATTCAATGCAGGAGGAAATATCGCTTACACCAATAATATTTCATTTTTAAGGGATAGTTCGGATAATAAGAATAAAAACACCGGTTCAAATTGGGTAATTGCCCAAAGATTTTCAACCGATATCAAATTGAAAAAATGGCTGGAGACAACAATTGCTGCCAATTACAGCATTAACAGCAACAAAAACTCACTGCTACCTGATTTAAATTCAAATACAGAAGCATGGACACTCTCCAACAATGCGCGCTTCTTTTTACCGAAAAATTTCATCATAAGCTATGATGTGGACAAGACATTAAACTCCGGTCTATCCGGCAATGTGATTAAAGATCCACTCATTATCAGTACAACATTGGAAAAACAACTTTTACCTGCAAAAAATTTATCCATCAAATTGCAGGGACTTGATTTACTGAATCAAAACATAGGGATAAACAGAACAGTAAACGGCAGCGGTTTCACAGATACAAAAACCAACAGACTAGGAAGATATTTTATGATGAGTTTAGTGTACAGATTGAATAAGTTCAAAGGTCAACAAAAGGACCCAATGTCATCCATGGGAATGCCGGGAGGTGGAGATATGCGTATGATGCACAGAATGGGATTTTAGAAACTTTTGATTGAATTAGTTTTCAATTTCACAAAGGAATTTAATATAAATTACATCTTATTGTCTGAACAATATTTCTAAAAATTAATTTTAATTGACATGAAGATTCAAAAAATATTACTTTTTGCAGCTACAATCGTAGCAGTTACCTCATTTCTTTCCTGCAAAAAGAAAGATCCTTATGCCGGAACAACAATAGTACAAATTTCAGGTCTGGCTTGCTCGGGAGTGTCTTTTTCATCTTCGGCAACGGTCAATACTCCATACTCAGCCACTGCAACTGTCGCCTATACAGAAGGTAACGGAGTTGCCTACCCTACAGGAAATGCTATTCCATCTGTGGGAGTTGTAGGATTAACAGCCGTTTTGCAGGCCGGTACTTTGAATAACGGCAATGGCAATTTAACTTTTTTAATAACTGGCACTCCATCCATGCAAGGAATTGCAAGTTTTCCTGTTAGTTTCGGGGGACAATCCTGTTCCATTAATCTTCCGGTAAATACGAATGGCGGAGGACCCAACATGCCTGCTGCATTCAACCAAATTTATGGAGCCACAAGCATTACATTTGACGGTACATTTGTAACAATTAAAACAAATGACCAGCCCAATCACAAAAGTATCTATTGGCCTGTCGGAAATCCTTTGCACGAGCCATTCACAGGACCAACATTCAACAACCTGACATTTCAAAGAGCCCCCAACAATATTCAAACACAAAGTATTACCCTAAAGATACC
>CAZCOL010000075.1:6302-8122 GCA_964500545.1 uncultured Ferruginibacter sp.
TATGGTCCTGAAGAAAATGATGGCAGTAGCCCAACATCATTGGATGTTTATCATGGTCATACTCATGCAACCGCAGAATATCCTTCAGGTATATATCATTATCATTTTACAGCGGATGCTCCTTATTTGAATGGCAATGGTTTCTACGGAACCAAGGGTACGGTTACTCAATAAAATTTTGAGCAGATGAATAAAGCATTGAGTAGAATATTTGTTTTCACAACTTTTATTTTATTTTCTTGCAATAGCCATTCAGACAATATTTCAGAAAGCCAAGAATTAAAAATTGCCAAGACTGTTCCATTGGTTTATGTAAATGATTCAGATCCAAAAATCAGCATTCATAACGATACGGTTTATATCGGTACTCAACTGTTTTCAGGCTATCGGTTTCGGCTACACGAAAATAGAGATACTGCCTTTATTTGTTCTTATTTCAATGGAGTAGAAGAGGGATATCTGCATAAATGGTATAAAAATCAACAACCGGAAGAATTCAGATTTTACATAAACGGAAAAAAAGAAGGACTTCATCAAGGCTGGTGGTCCAATGGTAAACCAAGGTTTAGATTTACTGCATTTAATGATGAGTATGAGGGAGAATTCAAAGAATGGTCCAATGCCGGTCAATTGATAAAACGCTTTCATTATAAAAATGGTGAAGAAGAGGGAAGCCAGCGATTGTGGTGGGGCGATGGTTCGGTAAGGGCGAATTATGTAATGAAAAATGGCAAGAAATATGGTTTTATCGGATATCAGATTTGTCAAAATCCCTATGATTCTATTTTGAAAAAATGATTGTTTTGTAAAATGATTAAATACACCTCTCTTTTTTTGATTATTATTTTATTTGGTTGCAAAAACAAAACAACACAGTCTTCATTGCCTTTTATCAACAAACCCGATTTTACTCCTGAATGGATCAGTTCAGCATCACCCGAATACAATAAAATACACCATATTCCTGCCTTTTCATTTGTGGATCAGGATGGTAAAACAATCACAGAGAAAACGGTGAATGGAAAAATTCATGTGGTCAATTTTATGTTTACCAGGTGTGCGAGCATTTGCCCCAAAATGACTAAGAATCTAATGACCGTTCAGGAAAAATATATAAACGATGAAAATGTATGTATTCTTTCACATTCCGTTACTCCGGATATGGACAGTATTTCTGTATTAAAAAGATATGCTGAATCACATGGAATCATTAGCGGAAAATGGCATTTGTTGACGGGCAAACAGGACGAAATTTACAGACTTGCCAGAAAAGAATACTATGCCGGAAATATAATCGGGTACTATCAAAAAGGCAATGAGTTTTTACATACTGAAAATGTGATACTATTGGATGGCAAAAGAAGAATTAGAGGAGTATACAATGGAACGCTATCGATTGAAATAAAGCAACTTATAGATGATATCGACATTTTAAAACTAGAATCCAATTAGTATCATCACAGAAAGATGCATCTAATTAAATCCAATAGTTAAAACGTTGCCTGCCCTTACTTAAAAACTTATCCTCAATTGTTGATACTTCCCTGAATTTTAATACATTATATTCGTAAATTCGCATCCGCGGGAATCAATATTTTTTCTATATATGAAATATAAATCTACTTTAATGAAAAAAGTATCTCTGTTTTTCTTTGACCTTGCTAATACCTACCGTATATTAAAAAATCAATTCAGCATTTATAAAATCTTTCACAAGCAATTTTTAAAGTGGATTGCAGTTCATTTCATGTTGTTTTTTTTGCTTAATAATCAATCAACATTTGCACAAAATTTACTTATTCAGGATTTTAATTTTAGCG
>CAZCOL010000076.1:0-7955 GCA_964500545.1 uncultured Ferruginibacter sp.
ACCTGTAATTGCAGTTTTAGTTGAAAGTGCAATTGTAGGATTAGCACTTGTGCTCCAGCAAATTCCCTTTACTGTAATAACTGCCCCATTATTGGTTGTAATATTTCCACCAACCGTTGCAGAAACGTCTGTAACATTAACAGGAGCAACGGTACTGATTACCGGTACACTGGAGTCTGAAGTAAACGATAAATCATTTCCATAAGCGGTTCCTTTACTATTGGTAGCATATGCTCTTACGTGATATAAAGTAGCTGGAGTTAAATTTTTAAGGGTATCTGAAAAGTTGTTAGAACCTGAGTTGTTAATTGTTTTGGTAGTTGATGATGTTGTAGGATTTGCAGTAGTGCTCCAACATATTCCTCTTACAGTTACAACTGCACCTCCATTTGTTGAAATACTACCTCCGGAAGCAGCTGTATTGCTGGTTATGGAGGTAATTGATGTAGTTGAAATGGTAGCTGTAGTTGAGTCTGATGTAAAAGTAATGTCATTGCCATAAGCAGTACCCTTGCTATTGGTAGCGTAAGCTCGAACATGATATAAAGTTGCAGGAGTTAATCCAGATAAATTACTACTGAAATTTCCTGAACCAGTTCCAGTAATGGTTGTTTTGGTGGAAAGGGCGACAGTTGGATTTATACTTGTACTCCAGCAAATTCCTTTAGTTGTGATTACAGCACCTCCATTGGAAGAAATATTTCCTCCGGAGCTGGCTGAAGAGGATGTAAGATTGCTGATTGCCACCGTACTGATTGTTGGTGTAGTTGAGTCTGAAGTAAAAGTCAGATCATTCCCGTATGAAATGCCTTTGCTATTGACAGCATAAGCCCTTACATGATAAATTGTATTGGGCAATAAATTTTTTATGGTATCTGTAAAACTCACAGATCCGGAAGTATTTATTGTTTTTGTTGTTAAATCAACAGTAGGATTTACACTTGTACTCCAGCAAATTCCTTTTGCTGTAACTACCGCGCCTCCATTGCTTGAAACCATTCCACCGGACAAGGCATAATTATATGTAATTGAACTTACAGCTGCTGTACTGATTGTTGGGCTGGTAGAATCAGTTGTAAATACCATTTCATTTCCGTATGCAGTTCCTTTACTATTGGTGGCATATGCCCTTACATAATAAGTTGTCACCGGTTGCAGATTATTGATTGTACTGTTGAAACTGCCGGATCCAATACCTTCAATTGTTTTAGTTGATAATAGAACTGTAGGTTGCTGTGAAGTACTCCAGCACAATCCTTTTTGAGTTATTCTTGCACCACCGTCAAAGAAAATATTTCCACCGGAAATTGCCGACTGATGTGTAATTGAATCAATATTAAATGTATAGATGGTCGGTATAGTTGAATCGGTTACAAAAACCACTTCGTTGCCATAAGCTGTTCCCCTTCCATTTGTGGCATAAGCCCTTACATGATAAACAGTTCCGGGAATTAAATTGGATATAGTACCATTGAAATCGTTCAATCCTGAACCACTTGATGTATGGAAATCATTTTGGATTGTTGGGTTGGCATTGATACTCCAGCAAATTCCTTTATCATAGATGTTGGTTCCACCACTTTTGATGATACTTCCCCCACTTTGCGCTGATGATGTATCAATATTTGAGACATTAGAAGTATTAATTTCAGCCAGCACAGAATCGGTGATAAATGAAACTTCATTTCCGTAAGCTGTACCTATATCATTAGTAGCATACGCTCTAACATAATACAATGTTCCCGGCATCAGTGAACTGAGATTGCTGTTGAAATTTCCAATACCTGAGCCGTCTGTTGTTTTGGTATTCAAAGCTATTGTAGGATTAGCATTTGTGCTCCAGCATACACCTCTTGATGTAACAGGAAGTCCACCGTGATTTATTACCTCTCCCCCTCCAATCGAAGAATATGGAAGTATAGTATTTATCAATGAGGTATTAACAACAGGAATAGTTAATGCTGCTGTGGTAAAAATATTGTCCTCTCCGTAAGCAGTGCCGACAGCGCTGGTAACAAAAGACCTGTAATGATATGTTGTTGAAGGTCTCAGGGACGTTAACTCTGCTGTAAAATCACCTAAAGAATTACCGTTTGCATACACAAAAGAATTATTGATACCAGGGTTAGGTAATGTATCATAACAGAATCCTCTTGAAATGACAGCAGCACTTCCACTGTCAGAAACTACTGCATGAAGAAATGCATTTCTCCAACTTACAGAATCCAACAATTGACCTGAGATTTGAGGTAATCTTAAAGTAGTAAACTGAACTTCATTTCCATATCCGACTCCAATATTATTTTTTGCAAAAGCCCTTAAATAATATTGTGTGTTGGGATTCAAATTGACAACATTTCCTGCAAAGGAATAATTTCCTGAAACATTTGAATTCACTTGATCTGAATCAATCAATGGATTGGGATGTGTTGACCAACAAATTCCTTTTTCTGTGACAGAGTCACCACCGCTATAAATTAATACCCCTGATCCAATAGCAGAATAACCTGTAATTGAAAATACCGGAAGCGTCGAAACAGATGGTATGTCTGCTCTTGTGGTAAAACTTAACTCATGACCATAATTTGTTCCAACTGAGTTTGTAGCAAAAGCTTTCACATAATAGGTCGTTACAGGCATTAGCCCGTTTAATAATACAGTAAACATGCCCTGGCCTTGAACGGCAGCGGCGACAATATTATTATTGATGGTTGGATTTTGAGATGTTGAATAACAAAATCCACCTGACAACAATCCTGAGCCGCCATCGGAAATGATATTTCCGTTAAGCTGAACATTAGATGCTGTTATATTGCTCACGTTTTCTGTTTCAACAGTTGGATAAGGAATTCCAGACCATTTTGGAATGTTAGAAACGCCTAATTGCAAAAATTGACCGGGTAATCCCTGATTGACTTTTACCCATTGATTTCCATTCCAGTATAATATATCCCCATTATTGCTTCCATCAGGCAAACCATTGTTTGCATACAAGGCGTAAGGAACACTAAGCAATTGACTGGTTCCAATATCCACAAAATTATTTCCTCCAAGTACATCAATTCTCGTCTGTAAATACTTTTCATTCACAGCCCATTTGATATGAGAAAACATACCCTGCAAAGACTGCCCTTTTCCTATACTCAGATTGACCAACCCTTTCCCGTTTGTGATTGACTGATTTTGTTCACTGTATACAATCCGTCCATTGGGAGTACTGTCATGTATAATAAATTGAATATTCACAATTTGAGAGTCTAAAATATTACCTGCAGAATTTCTAATGACTGCCTGATAATTAATTGACTGGGGAGCCTGAGCAAAAACATACAAATCAGTTAAAATAAAAAAGGTAATTAATAGCAGTTTGTTTTTCATTGTAAGGCAATATTTAATTTTGGTAAAGTATTTTCAATACTATCCAAATGCAGAATTTAAACAATTAAAATAGGCAAGCAATTGGATGAATATATATAATATCATAAAGATTGTAAATAGGAAAACATAGGGCCGAATTAATCACAAAACCAAAGATTATTCGCTTTATCTCAAAGATATCAATCCAATAATTTAATGCTGTCACATAAAAGTAGATATTTTGATACTTTACGGTGCAAATAAAAACATATCAAAATGTCAATTTTGATTGATAATCACAAGTAAAAAAATAGGAGTGAATTATTTTGGAAATACTTTGTTAAGGGCCTCAACTTTAGAATGAACCTGAAGTTTTTCATAGATTCTTCGGATATAGGTTCTGACAGTTTCAACACTGATAAATAAAGAATTGGCTATTTCCCGGTATTGATACCCTTTTGATAAAGCGATCAGGATTTCCTGTTCTCTTTTTGAAAAAGTATTGAAAGATTCCAATGCTTTTTGTTTATGAGTGAAAGTATTGACAACCATTCGGGCAATTTCGGGAGACATAGGCGACCCTCCCCGACTAATGTCTTTAATGCAATCCAGGATTTTATCGGAAGTTGACTTTTTAAGTATATATCCTGTCGCCCCGGCCTTCAATGATTCAAAAGTTTTTTCAGAATCATTGATGGCAGTATACATCAGATATTGAATTTCATTATTCAGTTGCTTAAGCATTCGAACACATTCTATTCCATTTAATCCATGAAGATTAATGTCCATGACAACTACATTGATGTTCAGATGATGGAAGTTTAATATAAATTCCTCAGCGCTTTCAAAGCTTCCAACAATATCCACTTCACATGAAGATGAAAGCAATTCTATCAATGTGTTTCTGATTATTTTATCATCTTCTACAATTGCTATGTTGATTTTTGACAATTTTGTAAAAATTTTATTTTATTGATACAATATACCGTTTATTGTAATGATCACACCATTTTTTTCTGCAGTTTCCAAATGAAAATTCGCATTTATCTTTTCAGCTCTTTTTTTCATATTTGAAATTCCATTTCCTCCATTTGATTTTTGGTGTTCAATTGTTTCGTTTTGATTAAACCCGACACCATTGTCGCTTATAATTAGTGTATATTTTTTTGATTGAATTTTCAATTCAACTTTCACATTTGTGGCAAAAGAATATTTTACAACATTATTCAAAGCTTCCTTGATTATCAAAAACAAATTTCTAATGAACTCAGCGTTTAATGGAATATTATCTTTGGGTTCGGAAAAATCAATTGTCACATCTAATGATGTATCTTCAAAAAAATGAAAGATATAGTTTCTAAGATAAATTAAAAATGCTTCAAGATTATCATTTTTGGGATCAGAAGACCAAACAATTTCTCCTAATTTATCAGCAGTTTGAACTGATGATAAAATCATATTGTCAATCATTTCTGTAATACGTTCCCAATCGTTGCTTTTGAATTTCGACTTTAACAATTCACCCATTACAGATATTTTAGTCAGTCCGGCACCTATATCATCATGAATGTCTTTTGAAATTCTGTCACGGATTTGCTGACCGAACAAAATTTTACCAACTTTTATTTTATAAAAAATAAATAGAAACAGTAGCACAAGTAATAGAAAAATTATCAGACATGAGATTAAAAAGGACTTTCTTAGATAAAACGGTTTATTGATTATAATTTTCAAAGACTTTTGAGTTTCAAACCAGTGAATTCCGTCTACAGAAGCTTTAACTTTAAAATTATAGTCACCATAATCGATATTGGTGTAGGATACATAATTTCTATTCCCGCTATAGATCCAGTCTTTATCAAATCCTTCCAGCATATACGCATACTTGATGTCATTTGCAAATGGCAAATAAGGTGCTGAAAATTCAATATTGAAATAATTTTCTTTGTAACTTAACTGAATTGGGTTGGACAGATCATAGGTTTTCAAGTTACCATGTAAATTAAAATTTGTTACAGTGGGAAATGGTTCGCCTTTTTCTTTATCAATACCATCAGGTTTAAAGGAAAAAACAGTATGTGGTGTAAGAAAAAACAATGTGCGTGATGCATTGTCTGAAAATGAATACAAAATATCCAATTCGGGAACATTTTCATCAATTTTCAACTGAGAGCATATCAATTCAGGCGTAATTATCGAAATACCATTAGCAGTTCCAACCCAAATATTATTTTTAAAATCTGAAACTATGGATGTTACATTATTGTTTGTTAATCCTTCATTTCTTGTTATTTTATTTATGTGATTTGTAATTAGATCCAATCTGTATATCCCACTGTTTGAACCAATCCACAAATAATTATTTTGGGCAAAAAGGCAATTTATATAATCATTGAAAAGGGGAACTCCATTGATTTCGGCATTAAAAAATGCCTGTTTGCCTTCATCCCAATAAGCCAGCCCCTTTCTGTGATTGTGACCAATCCATATTCGATTATTCTTGTCTTGCGCAATAGCATCATAATGGGCAAAGGGTAAATTATGGTTGCCTTTAAACTTATTATTATACAATGTAAAAAGATCTTTTTTAGATTCATATCTCATCGCACCTTCTGCGCCCAATAAAGAAACAAACAGGTTGTTATTTTTATCCTTGAAAATTTCAAAAGATGCAATGGAATCTTTTTTGACTGGATAAGAAATGTTGTTGTAAAAATCCCTCACTTTACCGGTTGTGGGATTTAATGAATGTAATCCATTGAAATTTCCAAACCAAAATTCATTATTAATATCCTTGATATCCCAAATCAAATTGTCAATGTATCGATTCCCACAATTATAGACAGTTTTCTTTCCGCTTTCTGTGTTAAATCTTAATATTCCGTTACCCCAGGTTGCAATCCATAGTTCCTTACCTTTGAGCAAAGCGCGGGTAATTTCAATCTCAGATTTGGGAAACTTATTTTCATATCCAAAGTGTTGAAACAATGAAATTTCCATATTTTTTTTAGGAATACAATCCAACCCATGATCCGTTAAAATCCAAGCGTTTTTTTGCTTGTCGAAAAAAATATTGTTGATTAAATTTCCACACAAAGATTTTGAATTTGATGGGTCATGGCAAAAAGACTGAATTTTTTTAGTAGTTCTATTGTATATCAACAAGCCCTTTCCCAAGGTACTAATCCAAATTTGATTGGTATCATTTGGTATAGAGACAGCAGTAGAAAAAAGAGAAGGATTCATTTCTATCTTTTCCAGAAGCTTTCCTGAAGAACTGAAATGAACGATGCTTTTATATTTTGAAACAGCCCATAAATCCCCTTTATTGTCAAAATATGTGCTGATTAAATTATTGTAGTTGAATACATCTGCATGATTGGGATTGTTGTTTTTGTCAAAAATCAGTCCTTTATTTAAATTTATTGCAGATAAACATTCATTTCTATTCACCCAAATCAGTCCATTTTTATCCATCTGCATTGAATAAATAAGTCCTTTACCGGGAAATTCCTTTATTATCTTTTTGTTTTTATCAAGGACATAGATTTCAGATCTTGTACTGATCCAAATATTTCCTCTGTTGTCAGATATTACAGATAACGTGCTCGGATTTTTATCTTTATTATGTTTACATACCGGAATAAAAAATTTCTCAAACAGATCAGCATCTCTTTTGTATTTTGATATGCCCTCCGAAGTGGCTATCAACAAATCTCCTTCATTGTTTTCATTTATTTGGTATACATTGTTTGATAAGATGGATGAATTATCACCATCGGAATGAAAATAATTTTTCATCGTTTTGCCATCAAACCGATTTAACCCATCCGAAGTACAAATCCATAAAAAATTCCTACTATCTTGAAAAACATTTACAACATTATTGTGAGAAAGGTCATTTGCTGAATTGATGTGGTGAAATGTTACTTCATTTTGCTTTTGACCATAAATAAACAAATGCAAAAAAAAAGTTGCAAAATTCAATAACACGATATTTTTAAATACAAACAGCTTCAAGTTATAATAAAAAATTAAATATAATTTATAATATGAATTATCATTTGTAGTTGCTATTTGGCTCAATATGTTTTTATAAAAAATTGACAATTACAAAAACTATGAGGCTTACTATTATAAGTAAAATTAAGTATTCTATGAATATTGACGTTAATTTCTAAAAATCATTAATTGCAGTCAACTGCTTTACCATATTAAGATTTTTTGTACAAAATTTTGTTTTCTATTTTTTTCGTTGAATTTCATAAATGCAAGTTTGCAATATTTTTACTTACACAGCTTTAAAACTATAACCCTCAATACCTCTCTTATTGTAAATTAAAATAGTATTTTTGATTCCTTATAAACCAACTAATCTCAAAAGGAATCATGAATGTACAAATTCATCATTCATGGAAGAATATTTTAAAAACAGAGTTTCAAAAAAAGTACTTTGAGGATTTAGTATTTTTTTTAAAAACAGAAAAAGAGATCGGTAATAAAATCTTTCCCCCCGGATCACTGATTTTCAATGCATTTAATTTGACGCACTTTGAAAAAGTTTCCGTTGTCATCATAGGACAGGATCCCTATCATGG
>CAZCOL010000077.1:0-7907 GCA_964500545.1 uncultured Ferruginibacter sp.
TTTAATTCGAATTCCCCCGCTGGAACATCGAAATAATCAACATAATTATAATTTATTAAGCAGGGTCTTATTTGTGGTGAAGTCGCCCCTTGCTCTAAATAATTAACCGGCAAAAACACCATTCCATTTATACGACCTCCTCCAGATGACTCAGAAGCAGTTATTCCCCAACGTCGTGCATCGTAAAAAGCTGTTCCCCTCATAAAAAGTGCTGCTCTTTTTTCTCTTCTCAATTCTTCATTGGCGAGTGTTAGATTCAATCCTGTGTTTGAAATAGAAGTAGTATTGGCATTCTGAAAAATTCTAACATTGTCTATAATAACCAAACCTTCCTCGATGTGACCGGTATTGATAAGTGCTTCAGCTTTCATCAATTCATTTTCTTCATAAGTAGTAGCAATCGGAATTGCTCCCTGATTATTATTGGTAGCAAAACTTCCTCCCGCTTCAATATTTTTAATGGTCCATCTTGTTCCAAACTGTAGCCCACGTCCTCTTATATTTGGAGGATAAACACCATTCATAATAAAGTTTTTTTCTAACCTTTTGTCATTTTCATTAAATTCCTGTATTAGTCTTTCACTTACAAATGTAAATTCCTGCTTTGTTCCTGACATAACAAACGGGTGAAAAAAACCTCCGGATACATCGTTCATGCCATCCGCTGTCATTCCTTGCATAAATACATAATCACTGGATGAAATACCACTATTTGTGTAAGAAATAATATTATTCCAGTCAGTCGAAGTCATTTCAGCAAATTTTTTATTTACCAACAAATTTCTTGCTTTCATGGTATTGATGATTCGGGCCCACATCAATGGCACAATCACTCTTTCAGGTAAATTGTATGATGGAGTAATTAATTTAAATGTTTGATTGTATATTTCGTCTGCAACAATGCCATCCAAAGCGGATAAGACTAAATCAAAATTTTTGTTAGCCTCTTCAATTATTAATTCATGACTTAAATAATTATTCGTAGTACTTCCGGCGTTGTCAACTTTAAGTCCTGCAAGATAAATTGAGCCGATTCTGCTGTAAGCAAAACCTTTCCACCAATAAGCCCATGCTTTTAATATTGCTTTTTTTGTTTTTATTTCAGTTACGGTGCCTTCCAATTTCAAAGATGGATTATTGAGCGCTTCAATTAATTGGTTGCATTGTGAGATATAGTTGTATGCAAAATTCCATTCGTATAGAAAAACATTTTGCTGACCGGCCTCTCTATTATTAAATCCTTGCAGTGTTACCAATTGGCTGACTCCAAGTGGATTTATAACAGGATTTGAAGCATTTGGGGGTTGAATTGAATAAACTTGGTTTGCCCATCTGAAACCAAAATTACCATAGGGTGAAAATAATTCATCTCCCATAATGCTGTGTTGAGTCAATGCCACTACAAACAAATTTACCTTTCCCACATTTTCAACATTCCCAAATTGCTTATTTACAATTCCAAGAGCAAAACTTTTTATTCCACTTTCTGTTAAAAGTGAATTTGTAGTTGGGGCATTTGAATTGATGATGTTCAAGCTACTTTTTTTACAGCCTGTCAACAATAAAGCAATCATAAAAAATGCTATAATTCTTTTCATACATTATTAATGTTCACAAAATAATTACAAGACCATATTTAGAGTAATCATAAAGGATCTTAGGTTTGGAACTCCAAAATAATCTACTCCATTTATTGCACCTACTCCAAAAGATTCATGATTCTGTGAATCCCTTATTCCCGTCGCTTCGGGATCAAGTCCCTTATATTTAGTAATGGTTAGCAGATTTCTTCCGGACATTACCACATTGGCTGACTTTATAACCTTACGATAAAATTTTTCGTTGATTTTACAGGAAATGGAAAAATCCCTTAACCTGATCATTGATCCGCTTTCAACAAAACAATCCACAGGACTAACACTGTTGTACATGCTGTTGTAATAATTAACGTAAGCCCCCGTTTTCCCATCAATAGTTATTGCTTCGTCGTAATCCGCACTCAGCCTGTCTCTGTAAAGCCATTGTCTGGTCAGGTTATATATTTTGTTTCCGTATTTCCAGTCAAATTGCAGGTCTATATTGATGTTGTTATTAAGTTTAAAATGATTGATAAAACTTGCATTGAATTTTGGGTATGCTGAACCCGTAACAGATCGGTCATTGGGTAAAGTCAGCATTATTTTTTTAGTTGTTTTATTTACTACAATGCCATTTACGAGTTCATAATTTCCAATATCAGTCAATGGAATATATCGGGAACCATCAGGTTTCAACTGATTGATATCGATCAAGGCTGTTTGTGAATAGAATGTACCCAATCTTTGGCCTTGTTTCAATGCAAAATTTCCTGAAACAATGTCTACACCATTTGCTATTTTATCCGCTACCACATGAAATTTTCCATATCTTATGCCTGTTGTCCAAGTGAAATTTTTTCGACTTAATAATTCAGCATCTAATGAAAGATCAATTCCACTTCCTGATAGGTCTGTTAAATTGTTGATTGCTTGAGAAAAGCCTGTGGAAGGACTATTGTCTCCATATTGGTATGCATCAAATACTTTTCTTTGCCAGAAGGAAATACTCAATGAAGTGTTGCCTTTATTTTTTCCTGGATTTTTCAACATTAAGTCTGTACCTATTTCAAATTCATTGCTGGTTGATATTTTGAGTAAAGGGTTTCTGCTTTGAGAAGGTGATGAAATTCCCACACCACCAACTCCTACTGCAGACACATCGTAAACTAGTTGTCTGGCATAAGGCATAAATGTATATGGTTGAATACCTGCCTGACCAAATGCAGCCCTTATTTTCCAATCCTTTAATAAATTATTTTGAAAAAATTCAGTGGGTCTTATGAAAAAATTAGCATGATAAAATTGCTGTGCATTTTTAGCATCCCCGAATTCTGATGATAAATCTTTTCTGTATCCTAAACCAATCCCGGCAATATTGTAGTAATCAAAATTTTGATTGACCAGCAATCCATAGGTAATAAACTGATCGCTGTAGTCACCGCTTGTTTTCTGAATGGCGGTGTTGATATTGTAGGGAGGAAAATCCTGAAAAATACTTCCCTGGGCAAAATAACTTCTGTTTGATAGATTTCGCCAATCATAACAAAAAAGAGTATTGGATTGAACAGGAATAGAAAGATGAAAATCCCGTAAAAAATCAAATTTTAGATTTGCTGAAAACAATGAATGCTGGAAAATAGCAGAGCTGAAAGATTTGGTAATGGATCCCTTCAGGTTAGCCCCCCAATAAGCGCTGGAACTTTGCGGAGCAAATGTTTGATTTTTATAAAAATCATTGAAATCAGTATTTGAATACTCCAAACCATACTTATAATCAAATTCTGTATGGACATTAGGCTGATAATTGATATTAACATTCTGGATTACCCTAAATTGCCTGGAATCCCTGGATCTCCAATTTTTTTCTGAAAGTGGGTTCAAAGTATTTTCATTCAATTTTGGTTTTACGACGATATATCCTTTTGAATCCCTGGCTAAGAAATCTATGTACTTCCATGAATTGGTAATATTGAATCTGTCACCTCCTGCCAACAGATTTTCATCTGTGAAGATCAGTTGAGAACTGGATCTGATTTTTAAACTATTAGAAGGATTAAATCCGATATTACTTACTATGTTGTATCGTTTAAAACCATTGAACAATACATTCTGCTGATTTAAATATCCAACTGCAAAATTATAGTCTGTGTTGTTGTTACTTCCTGATATATTCAGACCTATATTGGAACTGATTGCAGTACTGTAAGTCTGATCGATATGATCAAATGTTTTTTCTCTGTAAACCTTGTTGTTCATAACCCCATCACCCTCCATAAAAACAGGGTCCGGCCAAGCATTGTTAATGTCCGGTTGAATTCTATTTCCCGTTGAATTTACAATATACCCATCACCATCTGTCTCATAAGAATGCATTTTGGCAATCAAATCTTTTCCTTTAAGTATTTTATCTACCGATATTTTGGATTGAAAGGAAATGATGGGATTTTTATTTTTATTTCCTTTTTTGGTAAAAATCTGTATTACTCCGTTAGCTCCTTGTGCTCCATACAAAGTGCCTCCCGCAGCGCCTTTTACAACTTCTGCCCTATCAATTGAATTTAAGTCCAACCCATTCAATCCGCCATGAATCTGCACTCCGTCTATCATGATCAAAGGACCAGAACCTGTCAAATCATTCAAACCTCTTAAAAAAATCTGAGAAGCGGTTCCCGGCAAACCACTTGTGAACTGTATGTTTACGCCGGACAATCTGCCTTGCAAGGCTTGTTCAACACTTGCAAATGCGCTTTGAGATGCTTCCTTCATATTGATGGAAGCCACATCAATTCCAAGCTTCTTTCTTGAAGTTGCTTTACCAACACCTGTAACAATAACTTCTGTCAATTTTGTAGTATCCAATGATAAACCGATTTCACGAAATGATTCTCCATTGAATTTGAATTGATTGGATAAATGGTATAATTCGGAAACCATAATTACGTTTCCTTTTTCAACCAGTAATTGAAATTTTCCATCTGTTGAGGTCGTCGTCCGTGCTTTAGAGTCTTTTACAAAAATCATGGCTCCTGAAACGGGGGTTCCGGTTTTCAAGTCAAAAACAATTCCTTCCAATTTTGATTGACCAAAAATTGAAGCTGCTAAAAAAACAAGAAATCCAACAATTGTAATTCTCGTATTCATTTTATTAATATATCATCTTTGTAAATAACCAAAGTGATTTATGATAACGCATTTTACCGAATTTTATTGTGTTCTCGACTTGTTGAAAATCAATAACAATACAGGTAAAAATACAAGATTGGTCAGGGTTGCTGTAAACAGAGTAACTGAAGTTAGCCAACCTAATGCGAATGTACCGCCAAAAGTACTTGCACAAAAAATAATAAATCCGGCAGTCAATACCAATGAGGTATAAATGATGCTCAATCCAGTCTGCTGAACGGTACTTTTCACAGTTTTTTCAACATCTTGATTGTTCATTGGAAGAAGCTGTTTGTAATTTACTAAAAACCGAATTGTAATATCTATGGCAATACCCAAAGCTACGCTAAAAACAAGCACAGTAGAAGGCTTTAATGGCACGCCGGCCCATCCCATAACTCCGGCTGTAACAACCAAAGGAATAATATTAGGTATCAGGGAACAAAGCAATATTCGAAATGATTTAAAAAGATAAAGCATACAAAATGCGATCAGTAAAAAAGCCCAAAAGATACTTTCCTTGAGGCCATTGATGATAAACCTGCTGCCTTCCAGAAAAGTAATGCTGGTACCCGTTAGAGATACTTTATAACTAGATGTATCAAACAATCGATTGGATTCATTTTGAATATCTTGTAGTACTATGGGCAATTTTTCAGTTCCAATATCGGCCATACTTACACTGATGCGAGCATATCTTTTTCCTGTATCAACGAAAGAATTGAGCATTTTTGAAAAATCGTTTCCGTTTTTTTCATTCTTAGCAGGTTTTAAATATTCCCCAACAAATGCTCCGTCAAAAGAGTTTGGCATCAAATACTGCGAGCTGTCATTTTCATAAAACGCCTGCTTGGCAAACTTTAATCCCTCTGCGATTGAGAGTGGACGATTTAATTCAGGTTTTGAAGAAATGAACGAAGACAACGAATCAACTTTTTCAAAAACAGTTAAAGATTTCATTCCGGCTAATCCATTGCGCTTTTTACAGTCAATCAAAATTTCCAAAGGCATGATTCCTTTGAAGTTCTTTTCAAAAAATTTCAAATCAGCATAGATTTTATCAGATTTTGGAAGATCATCGACGATAAAAGCTACTGATTTTAATTGAATGATACCTGCTATAGAAATAACAACAATAAGAGAAGTAAAGGCAATGATTGACTTTCGATGGGCAAATACCCAGATTTCAATCTTGTTTAAAAAAAGAATAACCCATTTATTATCCAGATATCTAAGTTGATTTTTATTGGGTGACGGCAAATAACTCAACACAGCAGGTAATAAAATAAAGGATATGATGAATATCAACATAATGCTGATACCGGATATAATACCAAATTCTTTCAGTACCGGGCTTTTAGTTAATGCAAAAACAGCAAATCCAATAGCAGCTGTGATGTTACAAAACAAAGTAACCACGCCCATTTTACTTACCATATCCAGCAATGCCTTGTTTTTTCTTTGATGATCATTTTCTTCATTTACAGATGTACTGTAGCTTGTATGAAATTTATTGATAAAATAAATGCAATTGGGGATTCCAATAACCACTACCAATGATGGAATCAATGCCGTTAACAAGGTAATTTTATAACCAAACAGGTAAATAAGCCCTATTGTCCAAATTACACCAATCAATACAACACTGATGGAAATCAATGTGGTGCTTATTGAACGAAAAAACATAAACAAAATCAAAACACTCAGTGCAAGAGAAGCTAAAAGAAAAAGTTTCATCTCATTTTGAATCCTTTCAGCAATTATGGTTCGTATGAGAGGAAGTCCACTGAGATGAGCTTCGTTTCCGGTTGCTTGTTCATATTTTTTTACAGCTTCAATAATTCCATTTACAATTTCAACCCTAACAGGAGCACTCAAAGAGTCTTTATTGATTTTTACTGCCATCAAATAACTTTCAGCATCACTGTTGTACAGCATTGATTTGTAAAAAGGCAAACTTTTAAAAACCAATTGAGCGCTGTCCAACGCTGACTGACTATTGTAATTGTCTGCAAATATTTTTGAAGCTTTCAGTTTTTCTGAAATACTGTCCTTAATAAGTATCAATGATCCGGGTACACTCAACACATCATCAACACATTTTACTTTTTTAATTTGATTCAGCAAGATTTGATAGGAATGAAATTCATTTTTATTAAAAAAGTTCTTTGTCTGTACCCCAATTACAAGCATGTTTCCATCATCCCCAAACAATTTTTTAAATTCCAAGTACTCTTCGTATTTGGGATTGTTGGTAGGAATAGCTTTGGAAAATTCATAGCTGAGTTTCACTTTAGAAGCGAAGTATCCCATGAAAATTGTTGCAGAAAACAACAGAATCAATAATAATAGCCTGTTTTTAAGAACAAATTTTGCCAAAGATTTCCACATACATTTTAAATAATTGGTGAGAACAATTAATAAATAATGTGCAAAGAAAGTTTATTTACAAAATACTGCAATAACTAAATTGCAGTTTCGATAAAATTAAATGATTCATAAAACCGCAGGAATAGTCGTTAAAACTGTCAAATATGGTGAAACCAGTCTGATTGTCAACATATTTACAGAGCTTTTTGGAATGCAAACCTATCTGATAAATGGAGTCAGAAAGCAACAAAAAAAAGGCACCAAACTAATAATGCTTCAGCCCGGTGCTATTCTTGATTTGGAAGTATACCACAACGAACTGAAAAATCTTCAACGATTGAAGGAATGCAGCTGGAAGTCAATTTATAATGAATTGTTCAGCGATATTGTAAAAAACAGTATTGCAGTATATATGATTGAATTGTTACAAAAAATATTGCGTCAACCCGAAGCAAATGCAGACCTGTATTATTTTTGTGAAGATGCATTCATACATTTGGACAAATGCAATAAAAGTTCAGCAGCAAATTTTGCCTTGTTTTTTACTTTACAAATTTCCAGTTTTTTAGGGTTTAAAATTGAAAATTCCCACTCATTCACCGACACAACAAAACAATTGTACTTTGATTTGAAAGAGGGCTCCTTTTCTGATAAAAAACCAACACATAATTATTTCATTGAAAACGAACATGCATACTACACACTAGAATTGCTAAAAGTGATGCATCCAAATGAGCTCGACCAGATAAAACTAAATAAAGAGATTAGAAGGAATTTACTGAATGCCTATCAACTTTT
>CAZCOL010000078.1:0-7879 GCA_964500545.1 uncultured Ferruginibacter sp.
AGCACCCGTAAAATTTGCGCCCTTAAGAATTATAGTATCTCCTACGTTTCCATAATTAGGATTGATACTTTGAATGTATGGAATTAAAGAGTAGTTGGTTGAACTAGTATCTGCACCTCCTTTGGTGTTAACAACAATCAAACCGGAAGTATTTGAAGGAGAAACTGTTGCAGAAATACTTGTATTACTAACTACGTTAAAACTCTGAACATTCTCACCATTAATTTTTACGGAAGTAGCAGAAATAAAGTTTTTCCCGGTAATGGTAATGGTATTGCTTGAAGTATTGCTTGAAGGTGTAAAAGATGTAATAATCGGAGTGAGAAAGAAACTGTCGGCACTGTTTGCAGTGCCTGCAGGAGCAACAACTGAAATCAAACCGCTGGTATTTGTTGCAGAAACAAATGCAACAATCGAATCGTTTGTATAAGTAATAGAACTCATTGTCACGCCATTCATCCTTACGGCTGTTCCACCTATAAAATTCTTACCAAAAATAACAACACGTGCCCCAGAAGCTCCGTTTAAAGGGCTGAAAGAAGTAATTGAAGGCGGGAGAAAATATGTGGAAACACTATAAACTTTCCCTTCGGGTGTTGTTACAGATATTAATCCACTGGTATTGGTAATTTTAGAAACAGCCTTGATCATGGTATCACCCGAAACGATAAAACTATCCGCAGTATCGTCATTGATTGCTACTTCTGTTGCAGATGAAAATCCCAATCCTCTTATGGTAATTGTATCACCATAATTACCAAATCCGGGACTAAAGGATGTTATCTGTGGCGGAGCTAACTTTTTGTTTTTTCTTTCATTTATGTTAAAAAGTTTTTTGTGAAAACTTTTTTTGTTTTCCCCAAAAACACTTTCGACATTAAAAAAAGCTAGGATAATAAAAAAAATACAAACCGCATTTTTTAGTAAGCATTTACTCATAACAGTTAGCTTGTTAATTTGCAAAAAAATAAATTAGTTAGATTAAGGACATATGCTGTAAAAAACTATGTCCAAAATATATTAATGACCGCTAAATTTACAAAGAATTTGTTAAATAATTTAATAAAATTCAAGAAATTGAAATGTCTTCGTAATAAATTCGTAAATAAAGATATATATAATATATTTATTTAACTTTTAAACATCATCAAATCAGTTATCACTAATGCAGCCATAGATTCCAATACCGGCGGAACTCTTAATGCGATACATAAATCATGTCTGCCCTTGACAACAAAAGATTCAACGGCTTCATTTTGGATATTTATTGATTGCTGTTCTTTTTGGGTAGAAGATGTTGGTTTTACAGCAATTCTGAAAACCAAAGGATTCCCATTTGTAATACCTCCGGATATTCCTCCAGCATGATTGGTTTTAGTATGACCTAAAGAATCAACAATCGAATCATTGTGCTCGCTTCCAAACATTTTTGCTGCGGCAAAACCCGTTCCGAACTCAACGCCTCTTACAGCGGGAATTGCAAATATTGCATGACTTAAAAGAGATTCGGCTGAATCAAAAAATGGTTCTCCTAATCCGATGGGTAAGCCATTAACAACACACTCAATAATTCCTCCAACAGAATCATTGGCCTCCAATGCCATATCGATCCCCTTTTCAATATCCTGGTGACCTGCAATTGAAATTATTTGAGCATTGATCTCAATTTTATTTTCAGCAAAAAAATGCGCCAATACTTTTTTAGCAATTACTCCGGCAGCAACCAATGCAACTGTTAACCTTCCACTGAAATGTCCTCCTCCCCTGTAATCTTCAAACCCATTGAATTTTTTGTTTGCAACAAAATCAGCATGACCAGGGCGGGGAATTTTTCTAGTTTCTTCATAGTCACGGCTTTGAGTATCATTGTTGTTAAACAAAATTGTGATTGGAGCACCAGTAGTGAAGTCATTGAAAACACCCGTTTGTAAAATCGGCAGATCTTCCTCTATTCTGGAGGTAGTCCCTTTAATACCTGACCTTCTTCTTTCAAGATCGAAAATAAAATCTTCAACCTTTATTGGTACTCCGGGTGGGCAGCCATCTATGTTGACTCCCACTATTTTTCCATGAGATTCTCCAAAAATATGAACCCTGAAAATTCGTCCGTATGAATTCATTCATTTTATTTTTTAGTGTAAAAAAAATTAAACCTGTTTTTTTATTATTGATTCCAAATCATTAAAAAATTCAGGATAGGACTTGGCAACAACTTGTGCATCCGATAATTTTACAGGCTGCAATGCAACGATGCCTAAAACAGAACCAGCCATTGCAATCCGATGATCATTAAATGAATGTATTTCTCCACCTTTGATCGGGCTTCCTCCATAAACAATCATCAAGTCGTCCTGCAATTCAATTCTTATGCCAAGAGATGCGAATGTACTTATTAGAGATGAGGCCCGATTGCTTTCCTTGTGCAACAATCTACCCACACCTTCAATTACAGAAATTCCATCACAATTAGCAGCAAGTACAGCAAGTGGTGGAAATAAATCAGGGCAATCAGTTGCATCAAAATGAAATGGTTTTAACTTTCTATTTCCAAAAGGTTTTTCTGTTTTGATTAGATTTTCAGATACAGACATATTTGCCTCTGCCATGCTCAATGCGGTGATTATAGATCTATCGGCCTGCTTAGAGTAAACCGAAAGCCCCGACAATTCGACCTTTCCGGCAATTGCACCTGCCACCAATAAAAATGAGGCACTGCTCCAATCACCTTCAACGATACATTCAACATCACTTTCTTTTTCAAAAACAGGATTGATGAAAAATCTGCAGTAATTTTCATTTTCGACATCGTATCCGAATTTTTGCAATACTTCCAATGTCAAATCAATATAAGGTTTACTTTTCAAATCCTTTACTTCTATACATATCTTTTGGGTTGTTTTGTGTGAAAATGCAAAAAGCAACCCGGTTAAAAACTGTGAACTTAATGCCCCATTAATTGTAATATTCTTTGTCATCAAAGGACCTTGGATCTCAACAGGCAAAAATCCATTTTTGGTTGACACTTGAACTCCAAACTGAGGAAAAACCGAATCGAAAAAGTCAACCGGCCTTTTCAGTAGACTGCCCCTTCCTTTTAGTAAAAATTTATTTTTACAAAGCGCGGCAATAGCAGTAAACATCCTAAGAGACAACCCGCTCTCATTGCAATCCAATTCTATAAAACCCTCCGCTTTCCCTTCAGATAAATTCAAATCCGGATTACCAATGATTGTTAATGTTCCATCATTGCTAATTTGCACTTTTGCTCCAAGTTTTTTTATAATTTCCAATGCAGCAAAATCATCCTCACTTTTTCCGGCATTATGTATAATCGTTTTGCCATGATGCAGCAATGCTGCCGCACAATATCTTTGCATCAAGCTTTTGGATGGAGTAGCATGAACTTTACCATCGATTAAACCCGGATGAATGACTTGTAGCATGAGTAGATAAAAACTGATGGTTATAAATGATTAATTAGTTGAGCCAATGAAGACAATGGAATATTTTTTATTACACCTTTACCGATTCCTTCGAGTAATACGATTGAAATATCCTCTCCTATTTTCTTTTTGTCTTTACTAATATTCAAAATAATTTTTTCTTTGTCAAAATTACCGGATACAGGTAAAGAATATTTTTTGAGCAAATGCTCCAATCTATTTTTTTCAGCAGATTCAAAACCGATGAGTTTTTCAGAAACAATTGATTCGTATACCATCCCGATGCTAACAGCATAACCATGAGGCATATTGTACAAACGTTCAATGGCATGACCAATTGTATGTCCGAAATTGAGTAATTTCCTTTCACCGTTTTCAAAAACATCTGATTGAACAATTGTTGATTTAATCAATACATTTCTTTCAACAAGTGCGGATAATTTATCCGGATTTTTTTTATAATATTCAATGGAATTCAATTCCAGATTTTGAAACATTTCAAGATCACGAATACATGCATGTTTGATAATTTCTGCAAATCCATTTGCCCATTCAATTTCAGACAAAGTGTTTAAAAAATTAAAGTCAATTAGAATAAATGAAGGCTGCGTAATTGTACCAATCATGTTTTTATAATTGCCAACATCAATTCCATTTTTTCCTCCAATACATGCATCAATCATTCCAAGCAATGTTGTTGGAATAAAACCCGTTTTTATTCCCCTCATGTAAACAGATCCAACGTAACCAGCAATATCAGTAATAACACCTCCCCCAATACCTATCAAACATGTTTGTTTGTCAATCTCATATTCAATCAATTGTCTGATAATTTCGTCTATGGTTGACTGTTGCTTATTTTGTTCACCTGATTTTATCACAATGGTTCTCCATCCAATAAAAAATTCCGCATAAAGTGAATGCACAGTCTCATCTGTCAACAATATTGAATGTTCCTTTGAACTAATTTCATCCAACTCATGAACAGAATTGTCAAAATAACATTTTACCTTTTTTTCCGAAAAATCAATTTCCCTGACTTTCATTTTCAATGGATTGATTGTTCATGACTTTGTTTTGATGGCTGATGCTTTCCAGGTGAACAGCTTCGAGATATTTCATGATAAAATCCTCACTCAATCCCAACTCGGCTTTTCTTTCCAATGCGTTTTTAAAAATTTCATTCCATCTTTTTCTTTGAAAAATAGTGATCTCATTCTCCTTTTTATAACTGCCTATTTTTTCTGCGATTTTCATTCGATGAGACAATAATGAAAGCAGTTCGTCATCAATTATATCAATTTGCTCTCTTAACCTGCTTAGTGCATCAATAAACTCTTTTTTATCCGAAACTTCATTTCTCCAGGTGATCTGGTCAATCATACCTGATAGATCTTCGGGAGTAATTTGCTGTTTTGAATCGCTCCAGGCATGATCGGGGTTAAAATGGGTTTCAATCATCAATCCATCATAATCAAGATCAATCGCCTTCTGAGATACTTTTATCAGAGACTTTCTGTTTCCGCAAATATGGGAAGGGTCACAAAGCAACATCATTTCAGGAAATCTTCTTTTCATCTCAATCGGCAGATGCCACATGGGTGGATTTCTGAATTCCGTATTTCCGTAATTCGAAAAACCACGATGAATCATACCCACTTTTTCAATTCCTGCTTTCAACATTCTTTCCAAAGCTCCGCTCCAGAGTTCAAGATCTGCATTGATTGGATTTTTTACAAACATGGGAATACTAACTCCCTTTAATGAATCAGCTATTTCCTGAACACTGAATGGATTGGCAGTTGTTCTTGCACCAATCCAAAGTATATCCATTTCATGTTTCAATGCTTCTTCCACATGCTTGGAATTTGCAACCTCTACGGCTACGGGCAACCCTGTTTGTTTTTTAGCATTCAATAACCATATGAGCCCTTTTGATCCAACTCCTTCAAACATTCCAGGTTTTGTGCGAGGTTTCCAAATACCTGCTCTCATCACATCAACTTTTCCTGTTGCTGAAATTCGAATGGCAGTTTCCATCAGTTGTTCCTCACTCTCAGCACTACAGGGTCCGCTGATTATTATCTTTTTTTGTTTATTTAACACGAATAATACCTTTTTTTTCTAGTTAAGCATGATCAACTCTTACACAAGTTTAACAGGCAATAGCTATTCTAACTACAACAATAAAAATCCGATAAAGTTTTTTTATTGAGATCAAGAAACCCAAATTGCTGATTTTAAATTTTATTTTGCCGAATATAAAATTAATGCACTGCAAAGATAGCCCCTAATGGAATGAATTAATGAAATCGAATAAGAATGCGGAATTGAATCTATTGTCTGCGGACTGTATTACAGCATTGTATACTTTAGTAGAAATATCTTAGTTAATAGTAACAACCAACATCGGATTGCATACATTCAAATAAATGACTTTTTGAATACACACAAACTTAGTCACTTCAATATTTTGTATAAATTTAGAAAATAAAAAACAGTTAATTGCATGTACTCGCTATTCTATTTTTAACTTAATATTCAGCGTGCAATTTAAAGGCATGGTTGTTTGCCTTCTTGCTTTTGCTACATACAGATAAACCAATTCAGTTCCTCTAAGATATTCTTTAAGATTTACAGAATCTATACATTGTAATTGAAAACGATCAGTGTATGTATCAGGAATTACGCCTGTTGCAATTGTTACCGGATCGGTAATTGCACTTGTATTGAAAACTATACCCCCATACTCAAAATTTGAAATATTGTTTTGCAAATCAGGATTATTAATCACTATTTCAGCGGACTCCAAACTAATCCTGGAAATATCGTTTAATCCGAACAATCCATTGGTTTTTGCCTGAATTACAGAATCCACGTTCAAATGTGTGGATAGTTCTGCAAAATCAGCAACTGAACTTGTATCTGTAATCAAATCAACATAAAAATCGAAGGTACCTCCGTTTGTGCTGAATGAATTGAAAATTTCCTTTTTTAATTTATCACATGAAACAATGGATATTGAAACCATCGCAAGCAATATTAAAAGAGAAACAAAGTATCTTTTTTTCATAAAATATCATTTTAGTAAAATTAATAAAAATAAAAATAAATACAAATTTTTTAACCATTAAAAAATAAATCATAAAATAAGCAATATCTGTAAATTATTAAACTTTACTTTCGTTAGCAAATTGAATTTATGGAATTGCTTGGTTATTTTTTGGCAATACTAGTGGGAGTGACTTTAGGTTTGATTGGGGGTGGTGGAGCAATTCTTTCAGTTCCCATATTGGTATATATTCAGGGTATTGACCCAATGACGGCTACTACTTATTCTCTTTTCATAGTTGGAGTGACTTCATTATCAGGATTGATAAAACGCGCAAAAGATAAAAACGTTGACTTCAAAACCGGAATTATTTTTGGTATTCCTTCCATTTTGGTTGTATTTGTGGTTAGAAACATGTTTTTACCCATTATCCCAAATGAGTTGTTTGTTTCAAATTCAATTGTAATAACCAAGTCAGGCTGCATTATGGCAATTTTTGCCATTGTAATGATAACTGCTTCTATTAGCATGATTCAATCCGGTTCAAAAACAAATCGATATAAAAAAATCAAATTTGAACAATTGGAGCTAAGAAGTATTTACAAAATCATTTCTCTGGCAATTCTTGTTGGATTAGTAACAGGATTTGTGGGAGCCGGTGGTGGATTTTTAATTATTCCAGCATTGGTACTATTCAGAAAAATGCCCATGGAGAAAGCAATTGGCACGTCGTTGTTGATCATTGCATTGAATTCAGCATTTGGATTTTTCGGATCATTCAGTCAATCGATTTCAGTGGATTGGAAGTTGTTGATTTCTTTTACCTGTTTTTCAATTGCTGGAGTGTACGCAGGAACTGTTTTGTCAAATTACATTTCAGGTGAAAAACTAAAATCTATTTTTGGATGGTTTGTTTTTTTGATGGGTATTTTTATAATCATTAAGGAATTGTTTCAAAGTTAATTCGAACCTCGAAAGTATTAGATAATGAGCATCCAATTCATTAATTTACCAAATTAAATTGTCAAATGACAATTGTTTTGAAATGAACAACATCAATCACCATTCGGATTCATTACTTAAAGAAGAATTCTGGAATGAACAATACATCAAACAGTCCACCGGATGGGATTTAGGGGAAATTTCCCCGCCTTTGAAAGAATACATTGACCAATTGCCCAAAAAAGACATCCGGATTCTTATTCCCGGATGTGGCAACTCGCATGAAGCAGATTATCTGCTTTCTCAGGGATTCAGTAATGTGACGGTAATTGATATCTCATCCAAACTGATTGAAAAGTTAAATAATAAATACACTTCAAACAATAATATAAAAATAATTCAAGGAGATTTTTTTGAACACATAGGTGAATATGATCTTATT
>CAZCOL010000079.1:0-3237 GCA_964500545.1 uncultured Ferruginibacter sp.
TCTGTTGCTAATGTCATAGTAAATCCAAATCCTCAGGGTGTTTTGACAGGAAGTACGATTTGTCTTGGTAGTATGGCTTCAATTACATATACATCAACTGTAACCGGAATTGGGCCATTTACGATCGTTTATAACGACGGTATAACAGATAGAACTGCAACAAACGTTATAAGCGGTGTTCCGTTTAATATCGGTACTTATCCATCAGTAAATACTATCTATACATTGGTAAGCGTAACAGATGCTATTGGTTGTTCTCGTACTTCAGGATTTGATTTACCATCTGACACGGTGATTATCAAATATCCTGCTTCAATTATTGACAATCCTAATTCTGTGACAAGCAGTGTTGGTGATGTTACAACATTTAGCGTTACTGCATCAGGAAATGCGTTGACTTACCAATGGCAAATCAGTGCTAATGGTGGAATTACATTTACAGATGTAATTGCAACATCTGAATACACCGGAGTTAATTCTTCTATATTGACTGTCACCTCAGTTTCTGCTGCAATGAATGGATACAAGTTCAGGTGTATTGTTACCGGAGATTGCTTCCCGTCTGCAACAAGCAACGCAGCAACCTTAACAGTGGTTAGACCAGTGGCATCCTTTACAGTAAATCAGTCTGGACAATGCGTCAATGGAAATACGTTTGTGTTTACAAATACTAGTACAATCAATACAGGTAGCGGCATTACCAACAACTGGTCATTTGGTGACGGCGGTACTTCTGCAGAACTCAGTCCTACACATACTTATACAAGCGCTGGTACTTACATCGTAAAATTGGTAATCAGCTCGAGTACAAATGATTTGGACAGCACAACATTAATAGTTACGGTATATGAAAAACCAAATCCTTCATTTACTGTCAATCAAACTGTACAATGTATAAATGGAAACAGTTTTGTATTTGGTAATACATCTACCATTCCGAACGCACCACCTGCAATGTACTATGTATGGAACTTTGGAGATGGTACTGTCATTAATGATGTAAGTCCAACCCATACTTATGCAAGCGTTGGTGATTTTGTGGTTCAATTAACCGCAACAACACTTAATGGCTGTAGGGATACCTTACTGGATACGGTAACAGTGAATCCAATGCCTGTAACGTCAGTTACGGCTAGTCCTGATACGGTACTATGCGAAGGAGGATCCGTTCAGTTAAATGCTACTGGAGGTGCGACCTATGCCTGGTATAACAATGGTGTATTGATAGCTGGTATTACCGGTAGTTCATTAACAGTAACCACACCGGGTGTATATAGTGTTAAAGCCATATCATCAATAGGATGTGTATCATTAAGTGAAGTATCTAAAACTATTGCGCTGGTTAATCGTCCTACGGCTGACTTCAGTTACAACAGCTATTGTACAAACCTTCCTGTAACATTTACAAATCAGTCAATTGTTACCGGAGCAGGTGCTGTATCTTACGAATGGTCTGACAACATTGGAAACAATTCAAATCTTCAATCACCAGTATTTACATATGCAAATACAGGGTTGGTGTCAGTTAAATTAAAAGTGACTTCTCAGGCATGTCCATTGAATGCTGACAGTATTACTAAGAATTTGACAATTGAAAGTCCAAGACCTGCAGTAAGGTTGCCTTTGGTTGATGTAGTGATGAATGATCCAGTAATGTTACATGCAAGAGATTTCGGCACTTCATATTTGTGGAGTTCAGGAAACTTGTTATCAGACAGCACCATCGTTAATCCAATAGTTACTACTAATGTTGAGAATGAATTTAAAATCAAGGTAATTGTTGCTTCTGGTTGTGTGACTGTTGATACCATGCTTGTTAGAATCTTTGATAACTACAATGTATTTATACCAAATGTATTCTCTCCAAATGGAGACGGTCAAAATGATAAATTATTTATCAATTTGGTTGGTGTGAAGAATATCAAGTTCTTTAGGATATTCAACAGGGCCGGTAAGCTGGTATTTGAAACCAATGATCCAAACCAGGGATGGGATGGTACATTCAAAGGACAAATACTTCCGGTTGATTCTTATATGTGGGTGATAGATGCAGTAAGTGTGAAGGGATACTCTATAAGAGAGAGAGGTATGGTTACTTTGTTAAGATAATATCCATGAATATTGATTAAGCTAAATAATATTCACTAAATAATTGCATAGACCTCCTGCCGATTTTCGGCAGGGGTCTTGTAAAAATCAATAAAAAGAAAAACATGAGAAAAACGATCATAGCCGTTTTTGTATTTTTAAGCTTGGGATCAACAGTATTTGGACAAGATCCATATTTCTCCCAGTATTTTATGTCTCCTTCAACGCTGAATCCTGCGTTGATTGGAAAAGGCATTTCTAATGCTAGAGTAATGTCCGTTTACAGATCTCAATGGTGGGGATCAAGCCCTTCAGCTTTTACTACATACACTGCTTCAGCTGAGATGCGTTTATTCAAAAAGAATTCAGATACCAGCCAGTTCTCTTTGGGTATCACAGCAATGAGTGATGCTTCCAATGCCGGACTATTGAAGAACAATTATTTTTCAGCAGGACTGTGCTATGATCAGCCCCTTGATAATGATGGTAAAAGTCAATTGTCCATGGGATTTACTTTGGGCTATGGTAACAGAATAATAGATCGTACGAAAACCCTTTTTCAGGATCAGTTTGGAAGCTTGGGTTTCAGTACAATTGTGCCTAGCAATGATGCTGTTAGCTTGGCCAGAAGAAATTATTTTGATATCTCCACGGGAGTTCAATACAGCTACAACAGTAAAAAATGGGGCATTAATGCCGGGGCAGGGGTGTTCCATATTGCACAGCCCAATGAATTCGTTTACTCCAATAACGAAAACACTTTAAAATTGAGGTATACTTGTAACGCTTCTGTTGTAAAAAAATATCAGGGCGGAGATGAACTTTATTTCATGGGATCTTTTACCAATCATGGCATCAATAACATTTTGACGCTTGGAACCATGTATAAATTCAAATTTGCCGATCAGCACATGCTGGACAGATTTAACGTGGGTGCATTCAACAGATTCAATGATGCATATATTGGCTATTTGGGTGTTGAACAAAAATCCTGGTCAATGGGTTTTTCTTATGATATCATCAATTCTGATGTCCAGACTTTTTACAATTCAGTTCAAAGTATGGAATTTTCACTTGGATGGTTGATTCCATCCAAAAAAAGACAAGTTAAAACCGTCGACAGGTTTACAATTTATTAAGAGTTTTTTT
>CAZCOL010000079.1:3337-7749 GCA_964500545.1 uncultured Ferruginibacter sp.
ACCTGTTTGCTGACTTTTTTATTTTTAATTGAAAGCAGGCAGGCAAATGCCCAAATTACTATACCATCGGGATCTTATGTCATTGATATGGGAGTAAATGCCGCAGTAAAGCCTGCGGGTTTAAGACCTTATGGTATGATTCATGAATTGGTAAAGTACTACAAGGTGCCTGTGTTGTGGGTAATTCGCGAAGGTAAAGCAAAGGACGCGGTTGATTATACTATATCTGGTATTTCATACAAAGGTGGAATGTTTATTATTCCCGGTCAATATGTTACAAGTCAGATTACTACTGCTATAAATGCCTGGACATCGGCTACTTCAATGGTTGGACCCAATGGCTATACTCGAGGCCTTGTAGTAGCCAGAATGCTATCATCAAGTTATACTTTCTCTGGTGCAAAATATGATACCATTAAAACCGCACCTACCTGGACACTGGATGCTCAAAACGGTGTTGTTGCACAAGGATTTCTTACCAATGCAGGAATTCCATCAACTGCATACAATTGGCTTTCTCCCTCTAAATTGGGTACCTGTAGTGATATTTTCGTGATGCCTCATGCAGATCCACTTTGGTCAACTCACGGAAACCTTTATAACTGGAATCTTGAATACAAAGGAGCGATTTGGTTAGCATGCCATGCTGGAAGTGCACTAGAAAATATGTACAACCCGGCCAATACCTCTCAGCAAACAAACTTCTTAAGCACAAAAGCCACTACTTCAGGTACGGGCATTACGCTGCCTGTTTCTGGATCGACATCCTATGCACAGAATTCATTGATTCTTTGGGGCAATCACTCATCTGCAAGTGTGCCGTACATTACAAACAATAGTATCCCCTTTCCTCAAACCGGAACTAACGCTTCAGCCGATGATTGGGTTTCTCAATTTATCGGTGTAACGAATTCTGCTCACATCAATGGAAGTGAGCAGGTATATCTCCCAGTTTTGGGGCAGGGATGGAGGCCAACAACAAAAATCATCACATTTGATCCTCAGCAGGCAAATGTACCTACCAACTCCCCAGGGGCCGCAGTTATATTGGCTTACGGAAGAGGCTTGGGAGATCAGAACAGAGGACAAGTTATGCTTTCTGCAGGGCATAGTATCAACAGAGGCAGTGTCGGAGATGTGCCCGCCCAATGTGCATTTTTTAACTGGAGTTATTTTGCAACAAAGGATAAAGCTGTTAGTGTAGGTTCTGTAACGGGCATCCCGGCTTCAGGGGATATTTACAGTACAACAACATTTTCAACTCAAGCTTCTTCACCAACTTCTGGTGGCAGTTTGATTTATACATGGAGCTGTATAAAGAAAAGTGACGGAACCTCTGTTGGAACTTTTACCCCCAACAATTCTACCAGTGCTTCTACTACATCTTTTAATCCAGGCTCACCTGTTTCAGCAACGGATGTAATTATTTCAGTTTCCGTAGTTGACCCTTGCGGAAGAGCTACCACTACAAATTCAGCAGGTAGAATTATGCCTACTTCTTCAAGTCCTATAGCAGCAAACGATTATGCACAAATATCTTCAACATGTTACTCTCCAGGTTTGTCAACTACTATAAATGTATTATCCAACGATTCTGATCCAGACGGAGATTTAAACACCTCTTCCGTTATATTAATCAATCCTTCCAACAGAACACAAACAAGAAATAGTTTCAATATTTCAGGAATTGGCTCTTGGTCAACAAATGGAACAACTGTAACATTTACGCCCGAAACAAATTTTTTCGGAAACACATCAATTAATTATCAGGTTTGTGACAACACACCTGGAACACCTTTGTGTTCCTCTGCTACCATCACTGTTGGGGTAGGTACTGCTGATGGAAACGGCTGCTTCCCAGGAAGCGTTTATGGAGTTGATATCCAAACACCTGCTGATACTGCATTTCAAGCAGTTGCAACAGTAAATAATCCTATAAGTGCAACAGGATCCCCTGATTTCGATGAGTTAGATATAACCAATACAGCAGCAACAATTGCTACCAATACCACTGCAATACTAACTTTGGATTATCGCACTATTCAAACCGGTAAAGATTCCATCACCATTTATTTCGCTCCCAGTTCAGCAAATACAACTACTATTACTGCACAATATTCTACTGACAATTCAGCCTGGACAAATCTTACTTTGACTGCAGGAAGCGCTACATCTTCCAACATTGCAAATGATTTAGGAACTGCAGTGTATGATTTCCCTTCCGGAGGTTTGAGGTATATCAGAATCACAAAAACTGGAACTGCCTCCGCATTGATAGATGCTGTTATACTCGAAGACTGGAATTGTGTCAGTTCGAATGTTTCTGCGCTTAATGACGATGTTGCTGAAAAGGAAGACATTTCCATTAATATAGATGTTTTGAGTAATGATAACAATCCAGGCAATTTGGGTCTATCGATGAGTATTACTCAATCGCCTGCTAACGGAATGGTTAGTATTAATCCTGACAATACCATCTCTTACTTAAATAAAAAAGATTACAGCGGATTGGATTCCTTTACCTATAAAATTTGTAATACTAAAGGAAGCTGCAGTTCTGCTCAAGTGAAAATTACTATACAGGACGATGGTTGCAGCGCAGGACAATACAAGCCTTTATCAATTTCTGCCAGTAGTAAAACCTTCAGTACAACTGCCCAGTCTGAAGATGCAATGCTGAGTTTGCAAGCTACCACTACCAATTATGGAACAACCACTACAACTGAAATTGGGAAAAGACCATCAAAAACAAAGAGATTTGTCTGGAAACCTACAGGTTTTAGAAATTCTATCCCTTCAGATGCGATTATAGATTCTGCTTTTTTTAGGGTTACGCAAACAGGAGGTGATAGAGGTATTAATTTGAGTACTTCCATTTATAGGATGACTCAATCATGGAATGAATCACAAATGACATGGAACATCAGATCAACAGGAAACAATTGGACTAAAGCAGGTGGAACATATGATACTACAATTGTTTACTCCAGTTTAAATATTCCAAGAAGCGCCAATGGTACCCAACACACTTTTAACGTAAAAAACCTTGTTGATTATTGGCATTTAAACAGAACAACAAGTCCGATTCCGCCAGATTCAATGGGTTTATTAATCAAGCAAACCAACGAAGCTACTTTAGACAAACGATTAATATTTGCAACATCCGAAGATGGAACGGCATCCAATATGCCTTTGTTGACAGTATATTATCGCACTTTAGGGTCATGTACTACAATTGTCAACCGTGCACCATTGGCTAATCCTGACAATGCGAGTACAACTGTTTCTAATGCTGTGAGCATTACCAATGCATTAATTAATGATGCTGATGCGGATTCAAACTCATTATCTATCTCCAGTATTTCCAGACTGACCGCGTCCAAAGGAAGTCTTACACTTAATGGAACTACTATTACTTACACTCCTAATAATTCAGTTTCTGTACCAAGAGTAGATACTTTACTTTACAAAGTTAGTGATGGCAGTTTGTTGGATTCTGCTTATATCTTCATTACAATAAACAATGCTGCGCCCAATATTAATTCAGAAAGCAGTACCCAAAACAGCGGAGTGAATCATGTGGTAAATGTTGCAACCAATGACAGTGATCCAGAGGGTGGTTCACTCACCAATCCAACAGTCACAGCTGACCCTAAAAATGGGTCCTATACTATAAACACCACTACCATTACATATACACCCAATGCTGGGTTTTATGGAATTGACACCCTGATTTACCAACGTTGTGAATCCATTGCTGCGGGCTGTGATCCAACTGGCCTTTGCGACACAGCGATGATCATTTTTAATGTGACTAATCAGCGCCCGGTAGCAACAGACTTCTCTTTGAATACTTACCCATGTCAGGGAATCGGATTTGATTTGGCAAATAAAATGAGCGATCCCGAAGGCAAGTCACTTAATACATCCATTATCTCCGGGACAACAAACAATGGAGTTACCACCTTAACAAAAGGAACATTAACGTTAAATACCGATGGAACCTATTTGTTTGTACCTGACAATACAACTGGTACACAAACTATTCAGTTTGTTATTTCTGATCCTGAAGGATTAAAAGATACAGGAGTGATCACCATTAACATTTTGACTTTTGCTTCCAATACTGCACCTGTGGCTGTTGATGATAGATATGATACAACAACACTTGACGGAGTTGGATCGATAAATCAGGATTTGTATGTGGATGTAATTCCCAACGATACTGATCCAGAGAATAATTTTATCAATGTTCAACTGACGCAATATGCGGGTGGCCCCTCTTTGCTTCAGCCGAGAAATGGAACAATCAGTATATTCAACGGATTAGTAAAATATTTACCCAACCTTAATTATGCAGGCACTGACTCTTTTGAGTATGTATTGTATGATTCAGTTCCACCGGTACAAAA
>CAZCOL010000080.1:0-7649 GCA_964500545.1 uncultured Ferruginibacter sp.
CCGTTTTTAACAGCACCCCAAGTGGCATTTCCTCCTTTTATTGGTGATACTAATATTTTTCCACTTGTTGCATCAGAAAATGAAACAACTCCAATTACTCCAGAACCTCCTGTTGGCTGTGTATTTGTTAATCCTCCTGCAGATGCTACGTACAGTTTATCTCCTTCTGAATAAGAGGATGTATCTACATTTTCTAAAACACCTATTGTTACTAAAACCCCTTCTTGGCCATCAAGAACTTGAGCCTTAATCAATCCTACACAAGGAAATGTGTTTATATCATCTGCCTCACATTTTTCAACCGTAGCCCTTCCGCTAGAATATCCAGTTATATATACTGGAGTTCCCTTTGTTAGTGTGGCACCACTTACATTTTTAATATCTAAAGATAAATATGGAACTTGTAATGCAGTAAGTAAATCATTTACTCTTTCTGCCATTTCTTGCATATCAGAATGAACGTTAACAGGATCATCTGATAACGGATATGGTATTTCTTGTGGATTAGTTAAGCCTGTTGCCATAATTTTACATTATACCATTAAAAAACGTTATGAGTTGACAAAGTGCTTTTGCCCCTGTTATAATTAAGGTGTTAAAACACCGCAAGGTGTTTTTTGCTTATAGGAGGTATTATGATTAATGAAAACTTACTAGTAGGGTTTGCTGGTGCTGTGATTGCTTCTGTTGTTGGCTTAACAGGCATAGGATCAGACGCTCTAGAAGAAAATGCCAAAGAAAATAATATCAGTATAGAGGCTGAAAAGGCTGCAACACCAGAAAAAATAAAAAAGAAGTATGAAAATGCAACAACCCTTACTGACTCTCAACTTAAAGAACTTTTAAAGGCTGTTGGGTTTGAGGGATCATCTTTGAAGATGGCCTGGGCTGTTGCCAAAAAAGAAAGCAATGGCAGGCCATTAGCATTTAATGGAAACAAGAGTACTGGGGACCATTCATTTGGAATATTTCAAATAAATATGAATGGAGAACTAATGGATCATAGAATCGAAAAGTTTGAACTTGATTCAGTATCAGACCTCTTTAATCCAGTAACTAATGCAGAAATTGCATTTTATATGACAAAGGGTGGCAAGGATTGGTCATCTTGGACTTATCTAAATGGGGATCGTATTAAAGAGTTTTTGGCCAAATACCCTTCGATTTAACTAAAAATAAGAAATAGCCATATATTTCTTGCCAGAAGTGACTTTTAATTCTTTATGCATATACTGTGCGTTAGAAGGATATATTAATACATCACCTTTTGACATTGATACATGCTCATTGCCAATTCTGTTTTCAAAAACTATCTCTCCGCCAGTATAGCCATCATTAAGGGCAATAAGAATTGTATATGAATGTTTTCTCCCGTCCCTATTTTTATCATAATGAAATTCTGTCTCATTAATTTGCTCATAAATATCCCAATTTTTTATTTTTTTAATTGATAACTCATAATCATTTATGTAATCAGATAAAAATAAAAAAGCATAAGAATTTAATGTATACTTTAAATTATTTTTTTTAATAAAAGTATTTTCTTTTAATGAAACACTGTTTGATATAAATGGAAAAAGGTTATCTGGTATAGATAGTTTAATATTTTTTTGATTAATTGTATGATTTGTATCATCAATATTGTTTAAGGCAGAAAAATACCATACTGGGTCATTTGATTCTTGTAACTCTATTTTTTCAATAAGTTCTACAAAGTCTGTAGTTTTATTGTTTGAATACAATACAACATAGTTATCTAAAACAGTTTTTTTCATGATAAAAATACCCCTCCAGCAATGCTTCCAAAACATATAAAATGCTCTGTAATCAAAAGATGATTATCTAACAAAACAACGTTAACCGATGGCTGATTTTTTATGTTTGAATTAACCTGAGTTATTTGTTTCTGAAATAAAAGATTTTCTGAATCAATAAAAACCTCATCATTATCAATATTTTTATTCAATGAAAATGATTGAGCGGCTAAAGACTGTATGTAGTATTTATCGTTTTCGCTTTCAGAATTTTTAATTATAACAGACATGTCTCTTGAATCTTTAATATAGAATTGCTGTGGATCACTTTTAGTTTTTGATATTAATACTGGTGTAATCTCAGAAACAATATTGTCATTTAATCCTATAAAACTTGTATAATCCTTAATTGTAAAAACAGAATATACATACGTAGAGGATAAACTAATTAATTCTTTTTCAATATATCGAGTGCTGTCGTTATTATCTTTTTTTAAATACTTTGTATATAATTCAGAATGATTAGAGCACTCTTCATCATTTATTTTTATAGATAAAACCTTATCTCCAAATTTTAGATCTTGAACCTTTTTTAATGTTTTATCTTCTAGATAAACTTTGGTTCCAAATGGTAGCGACATGGTGCCTACTTATTGTGAACTAGGTAGTCGCCAGCAATAAACCAGTCTGCAGGTTCACAATTAAATTGATAAACGGTAGTGTCTTTTGATATTTGATTTATAGTTTCAACTAATACCTCTGTAAAGGATCCATCATCATTAACCTTTATTAAATAACTACCGACCTCTACTGCACCTGCTGGTACTACCTGATAACATTCGTTCATTTTGACAAACATTGGCTGAGATGTTGAAAACAATTTATCCCCATCTTCATTAAATCCTAAGACAATGTCTCGTGGAGATGGCTGAATTGCAACAATCTGCGTTGTTGTTTTTTGTATTGGAGTTAATGTTTCTGAAACAAAACCTACATAGTCAAAATCATAGTTTCCAGTAGCATCACTTTCTGGAACTTCCTGTAAAGAAACTGTATAAACTTCATCTCCCACCTGAATATCTTTTGCTGCCACCAATCCGTTTGGTGTACTAATTAAAGTATTTTCATCGATACAACTTGGTGGAGAAAAACTAAAAACTGTAAAAGGAGTAAAACTAAATACTGGTGTAAAGCCAAAAGGTGTAAAACCAAAAGGTGTGAAACCAAATGGTGTAAAACCAAAAGGAGTAAAACCAAAAGGAGTAAAACCAAATGGTGTAAAACCAAATGCTCCAAATGGGGTAAATCCAAATGCTCCGAACGGAGTAAAACTAAATGTATAGTTTACTAGTTCAACATTAGTGCCAATGCTTCTGACTTCTCCAGCAGTAATATTTTGAGATTTGATTGTTTCATTTAGATTTGCGTCTGTTGTATTTTCATTAGTTATTGTATAGGTAAAGCCAGCATTAGTTATTGTTGTCTGTGCTGTTGTTTTTGCATTACCTACTACATTGGGAATTGAATTTTTTCGTGATCCCTTATTTCCACGACCAGGATTCTTTGCCATTATGCAACCAAGTCTCCCATTGCAACCCAGGTATCTGATGATCTTTTTACAATAGTTGCACTAGACCATTGTGCTCTTAACTTTAATCCTGGAGTTGCATTGACAGTTACTCCTGATGCCCCAGCAATAGTAACTTGAGATGAACCAGTTTGTAAAATATCTATTGCTGTACCAATTGGAAAATTAACAGATGCTTCCAGTGGAATTGTTAGTGTTCCTCCAGAAGACATTTCTATCATTTTGAAAGAGTCTGCAATCACAAGAGTATATGAAGATGATTGAGCATTAAAATCATATAATGGATCTACTACTGATAACCAGTTTGCTCCATCATAAATTTGTAAATCATTTATAGCATTACCGCCAGCATTTTGTTTAAGAAAACACATTGTTCCATGAATTGGAGTTGTTATTGCTGCATCTCTTGCTGCTGGATTTAAAAATATATTAAGATTTTTTGAAATAGTGGTTGAGTTTAAAGTTACTGCAGAATCAAATGTTTGTGCCGATGTCCATGTATACGCTGCTGCAGTATTTACTTTTCCAGAAATTTCGTACCATTCACCAGTTGCTTCATCATAAACATATGCTGGCCTTGGAGTTGAATTAATTGATGCCATCAGACCACCTGAATAAACGCACTAGTATTAGAATCATAAACATACATTTCTAATGGAGACGTTCCCTTTTTGATCCACAATAAACCATCAATAAGACCAGATGATGGTGTTGTATTTTGATAGACAGATGTGGCAGATAATGGAGATCCAGTTACTGATGTAGAAGTATTTACCCATAAAAATCCATCTACTGGTGATGCTGGCTCTGTATTTTGTACTTCTGCTGCTGCTGCTGGATTATTTAAATTATCTGTAATTTGATCTTGTAAATCATTTAATGTATAGGCTAGTGATGGATTTTGAAGTTGTGCAGTGTCAGTATTGTTTATGTCATAGGTTGTTGAGCCATAATGATATAGTCTCAGTGCTGCCTGTATATCAGCAGCATCATCATAACCAGGAATTTTGGTTGCGTACAAATTTCCAATATTTTCAGAAGCCATAGTTCACCACCATCTTCATTATATCATGACTCCTCTATTGGATTTAAAATAACTGTTATTAAAAGATGAACTGTGACCGTTTCAGAAAGATTACCCCAAACACCAGAGTCAGACTCTACGGCCTTAATCGTTATAGAAAGAGTGTCGCTACTTGCCCCAGTAATTGCAACGGCAGAGATTGATGCTGCCACTGGACTAGAATGACCAATAGAAAATTTTATTGAAAAGTTTTCTTCAGTCAGTGGAGTTCCAGTTACCTGAACTATATTTGCAATAGGAATTGATATTGTAGTTGTTCCTGATGTAAATGTTTGAAGATGATTTGCAGAATAAATTGTTGGATTTACTTTTAAAATTGGTATCCAGGTATTTGTTCCAAGACTAGAAACATACTGATACAAATAGGAGTATTCTTCTCCTGGTGCATTGTTTATATATAAATCATTTAGTATTGGAGTTTGACCAATAACTATTGAATTTGGATTTCCAGTACCAACAAAAACTTGACTACCACGAGTTCCAGTCGCACCAACATCTAGTTGTACTTTAACCTCTGGAGGTGGTCCAAGGACAGTTATATCTTCTGTATTAACTAAAACCTCTACAGACATTAAATTGCTCCAGTTACATCGTCAGTTACAGTAATGCTCCCAGTAAGAAGTGTAATAATATTAGTTGCACTAGAATTTATTTGAACATCATAAACATATGTGCCAGCAGAAAGAGTTCTTCCTACGGCTGGAAGAATAGTACATACCACTGTGTCATTTGTAGTATTAATAACTGCCTGAGCAGGAGTTTTCACACCAGCAGAACCTCTGGCTGTAGCAATTGTATAAATTGCGCTATTTACACCACCAGGTGCGTATGAGTCTAATTGGAATGTTGTACCATCAGAATTTTTGGGGGATATAACAAATTCATGAGTATCACCACGATAGTAATTAAAATTATAAGTGCCTGGAAAAGCCATTAGTCCTCCAATAAAGTATTATTATTATACCATCAACATACTGAAACTGTGATGCTTTTTAATGTCATCTCGGATGGAAAGTCTGTCCTTATTTGTGGTTTAACTAGACTTCTAAAAGATTCATTTTCTATATATAGGGTTTGTTCTATTGTAAAATCATAGGTATTTTGATATTTTAAAGATCCCACAAAATTTATTTTTTCTTCTTTATTTTTTGTAAATAATGCCCTAACCCATACATCTGTATTGGCAGAATATGTGCTAAGTTCTATATCATAAGATATTTGCACCTTGGTTCCTGCCATAAGTCCTAAAAAATTAAAAGCCTGTGAGGCATCACTCCATAACATTTCGTTATCTTTAGGTAGATAATTCTGGTTAGATGATCCTGCTTTTAGTATTAAGGATACCCATCCGCTATCTCCTTCTGTTATACCCAAATTTATTTTTCTTGTTTCTAAATTGTTATATTTTGCCCATCCTGGTTGTTGTCCAGATAGTGAGATACCATCCTTTCCATTTTTTCCATCTTTCCCCTTTTCGCCCCTAATCCCTTGTTCACCCTGTGGCCCTGGATCTCCTTTTGGTCCCTGTGGACCCTGAGATCCTTGAGGGCCTTGCATTCCAGGGACTGGGACATAGGTTTGAACTAGTGGGGCTATTTCTGGTGCAACAGATTGTTGTGCTTCTATAACTTTTTCAATATATGGATCTTTTGTTTTGAAAGGTGTAGGCACATTCTTGCTTACGGCCATGACTTCCTACTTTTTTATTTTTACTGTCTTTGTTGAACCAGATGAAGTTATTCTAATAACATCTGGAAGATTTTCCTTTACATTACTAACTTTGATAATTGCCATTACAGACCTCCTGCAACATCGCCAATTACTGATATGCTTCCAATTACTGGTGTCCAAACTGTGCTATCTGTATCATCTAGAGTTACTTCTAAATCAAATGTTAATTCTGCTACCACGCCACCATATGTAGTTCCCCAAAGCGCTGTGATATCGGCGGGGGCTGTAATGATTACATATCCGTCAAATGCTTCTACTTCCAACTCATCTATAATGTCCGTTTTTTTATCATATGCACTAGCCACGTATGTCCAACCATCTGTATCAATATATGTGGTTTCGTCATTATCTAAAAAGTCAACCCGAAGCGTAGAAGTATCACCTCTAACAATACTCCAACGGATATTTACAGGATCAGATCCAAAAATCTCATTTTCACAGGAAGACATAATAGGATTATACCATGAAATACTATAAATATTTAATCGTATATAACAGTTTGATAACTATTTAAACCTTTGTCTCACTATTTGAAATATGAGCCAAGAAGTAGAAACTCGTAGTGTATACTTAAATATATATAAGAAAAAAAGAATACCTTTAAACCTTAGATATCTTTATATATTATATATAAGAAAACATGGTATAATCATAAAATGACAAATATAAGAATTTATAAGGGTGTCTTTAATGAAGAAGACAGAGTTAAATATCTAGAAATTTTTAAACAAATGCCAGACACTATCTGGACTCAAAGCGACTGTACGGACGAAGAGGTTGTACAACTTAAAGATTTCATGCCCTTTATTATAAAATTTAAACTAATGGAAATGCATTACAATATGATGAGCCTAATTTCTAAAGATTTCGAATTGGACTCAAAGGGCATAGTGCTAACGCATGATGGATCACATCAGGCAAATGCAAGAAATACTCTTACTATTGATAAAAGAATTGTTGGCAATAGTTTAGGACCACATGCTGACATACCTACAGGTACTTTTGAGAAAGAAAAGGGTGTTTTTTTTGAAGACGGAAGCAGCCCAATTGCAATGTCCTGTGTTTTTTACTGGAATGACGACTTTGAGGGCGGAGAACTAAAACTTTATTCTCATATTGATAGAAAAGATTTAATACAAAATAAGCATCTATATGATTTTGATAAGATAGAACCAGCGCACACATATAAGCCAGTTGCTGGAGATTTTGTAGTATTTCCATCAGAGACAGTTCATTCTATCTCACCAATTACAAGCGGAACTAGATACTCCACACAGTATTTTTATAATAGACTATCTAGCGATGGAAAACGCTGGTCTGAAAATAATAAATAATTATTTGTTAGAATTTTGAACGACATGCTCAATTAGCATATCTGTAACTTTATCAATTTTTTCTTCTAGTCTAGAATGATTGGCCTCTAATCTGTTGACCTGGTCACGAAGACTGGATCCGCCATTCGGTTTAAATTCTGCTTTAATTTCGTCAAAAT
>CAZCOL010000081.1:0-3498 GCA_964500545.1 uncultured Ferruginibacter sp.
TGTCCATATTTACAATTGCCTATTTTTATTTAAAGTCCGGTAAATGGAAATCTGAACAATTAAAATAATTTACTAAAACTTATACTTAAAATTTTGTCCATTATGGCCGTTACAATCAGAAAATGGAATGAATCAGACATTCCTTCATTGGTTCAATATGCCAACAACATCAATATATGGAACAATCTAAGAAACTCATTTCCACATCCATATACCGAAGATCATGCAAATTCATGGGTTGCAACTTCGTCTGTGGAAGAGCCTCTGATCAACTTTGCCATTGATTTGGACGGAGAGGCAATTGGTGGAATTGGGTTGATTTTTAATTCGGATGTGTATGTCTTATCTGCAGAAATCGGCTACTGGATTGCTGAACCATTTTGGGGTAAAGGAATTGCAACTGAAGCCATCAGGCAGATGATGGAATATACTTTTTATTATTTCGAAGTGGTGCGGGTTTATGCTGAAGTATTTGAAAACAATAAAGCATCAATGAGGGCTCTTGAAAAAAACGGTTTTTATTTGGAAGGTGTTAGAAGAAAATCTGTTTTTAAAAATGCTGTATTGATGGATGATTATATCTGGGTCAAATTGCGCCCCTATTGATTTATATTGATTGTAGTGAATTGGGTGATTCATTTTTAATTATTTAACAAGTAATGACGAAGGATTAGTCCATTTTATCCATCTTATGGAGCCTGTTTCGTTGTTTAACCTTGTTTTATCAATAAACTAATTTAAAAAATAAAAAAACATGAACCTTAAGAAGAACATTGCCACCAGTGATTCCGGTTTCATTTTCAATCCTTCAACGGGCGATTCTTTTTCAGCAAATCCATTGGCTGCAGAATTGTTGCTTTTATTGAAACAGGGCTTGTCTGTCTCTGAAATTAAAAAAAATATTCTGGAAAAATACGATGTTGAGTCTTCACAGCTTGAACAAGATTGGGATGACTTTTCGGCGCAATTGAAAGAAGCCAATTTACTTGAAAATTAATTTAAGTCTATCAATGTCCAATATTACCAATCCAATCGTTGTTGCCGTTACAGGACTAAACGCCATAGACAGCCCCGGACCAGGTGTAGCTGTCATAAGAGCTTTGAGGGATGGATTTCCCGGAAAAATCAGGATCATCGGATTATCCTATGAAACACTCGAACCGGGAATTTATTTGCATGACATTGTTGATAAAACTTATCAAATCCCCTATCCCTCCGCCGGGTTGGATGCATTGTTCAACCGATTGATGTTCATTCATCAACAGGAAAACATTCAGGTAATCATTCCGAATTTTGATGCTGAGTTGTATAATTTTATAAAAATCGGATCCTCTCTCCGATCCGAAGGAATTGAAACTTTTCTTCCAACCAATGAACAATTTGATGCCCGCGATAAAATAAATCTTTACAATTTCGGAAAAAAGTTTGACCTCCTGGTTCCTAAGGACAAAGTCATATATCATGTAAATGAATTGTACACCTGTGCCGAAGAATTCGGATATCCATTGGTGGTTAAAGGTAAATTCTATGAAGCTGTTGTTGCCCATACAATGGAACAGGCACAAAAAGCATTTTATAAACTGTCGGCAAAATGGGGCTTTCCCATCATCGTTCAACAGTTTATTACCGGCACAGAAATAAATATTGCGGTTTTAGGAGATGGAAAAGGAAATACCATCAGTGCAGTTCCAATGAGAAAATTGTATATAACTGACAAAGGCAAAGCATGGGCTGGCATTAGTTTGGAGGATGATACCCTCATCCAACTTGCTCAACATTTTGTAAAGTCAACAAACTGGAAAGGTGGTTGTGAACTGGAAATCATGCGAACAAATGATGGGCAACCTTATATCATGGAAGTAAATCCGCGGTTTCCCGCCTGGATTTACCTTACCGCAGGTTGTGGTCAAAATCAACCTGAAGCACTCGTTAGAATGGCTCTCGGAGAGGAAATAAAGCCGTATAAAGAATACACCGTTGGAAAAATGTTTATCCGTTATGCCTGGGATCATATAACGGACGTTTCAGAATTTCAGCAGATCAGCGCCTTTGGACAATTGTAGCTAATAATCAAACCTATATTTCATTAATAATTTCAGTTTATGCAAAAATTAAGATACGAAAGACCTGTGATTCAGAAAATGAATGCGGGATTGATGAACAAATTCGGAACAAGAACGGAATATGAGCCGGTAAAACAAATTGACGGAGTATCTGTAAAATCCCTGATTGATCAGTTTGCTTCTCCATTATTTGTTATCAGTGAAAGAACCATTCGCAGAAATTATCAAAATTCTGTAAGGGCATTCAAAACAAGGTATCCTAAAGTTCAATTTGCATGGAGTTATAAAACCAATTATATCAATGCAGTGTGCAATGTATTTCATCAGGAAGGAAGTTGGGCTGAAGTTGTCAGTGGGTTTGAGTATGAAAAAGCATTGGGAAATGGAGTTCCGGGAAATAAAATTATTTTCAATGGTCCTGAAAAAACAAACGAAGAATTAATGAAGGCTATTGAGCATGATTCATTGATTCACATTGACCATTTTGATGAATTGTATCAAATCATTGAATTGTGTGATTCACTTACTAAAAAACCTCGTGTAGCCATTCGCGTCAACATGGATACAGGAGTTTACCCTATGTGGGACAGATTTGGATTTAACTATGAAAACGGATCTGCCATTAATGCTTTGACCAAAATAGTAGCATCCGGAAAAATGGAATTGATCGGATTGCATTGTCATATCGGAACTTATATGTTGTCAACAGATGCTTATGCGATTGCTGTCAGGAAATTGTGCGATCTAGCCTGGAAATGCAAAACAGAATTAAATACAACTATACAATACCTTGACCTGGGCGGTGGTTTCCCTTCCGCAAACACTTTGCGTGGTGCCTATTTACCTGCCTCAGATACAAACCCTCCGATTGATGATTTTGCTGAGGCAATCACTAATTCCATTTTCAATGCCGGTTTTAAAGCGGATGAATTGCCCTTGTTGATTCTGGAAACCGGTAGGGCATTGATTGATGATGCAGGATTTCTTCTGGGCACAGTACTTGCAAACAAAAGACTTAGTGACGGAAGGCGTGCAACTATAATGGATTTTGGAGTGAATATTCTTTTTACTTCATTCTGGTATGAACATAAAATCAGTCCAGCACAGGATTTCACTCATCATACCGAAGATATGGTACTTTACGGTCCATTGTGTATGAACATAGATGTAGTCAGAGAATCAGTAAATTTGCCCTTGTTGAATCGAGGAGATCATGTGGTGGTTCATCGTGTGGGAGCTTATAACATGACACAATGGATGCAGTTCATTCAAATGCGTCCAAATGTGGTTTTGATTGATGAAAAGGGTAATACCCATTTGATCCGAGAAGCTGAAACTTTGCAATATTTAGAGCAACTCGAAAAAATGCCTGATCATTTGACTTCATTCAAAATTTAAAATACCCGAAAATAAAAAAATCACTTACATATCTTCA
>CAZCOL010000081.1:3598-7230 GCA_964500545.1 uncultured Ferruginibacter sp.
TGCTGACAATGTTGTTTTCCGTTGCACTCTCATCACGGTTGAATGCAAAAAATATCCCAGGACTTTCACTTGCATTTATTTTTACAACCTGGATAGTTATCCTGGCTTCCAAACAATTTGCAGGGATTGGTCTTTCTCAAAGACATATTTATTGGGTAAATGAAACCTATTCAATTGGTGGAGCCCAATTGGTTGATATAATTCAGAGAATTGAAAACCTGCAGATGCCTCCTTATATTTCAGGTTTTTTCAGATCTGTGAGTGCCATCATTTTTCAGGGAAATATCCTGGCCGGAATTTTGTTGTCAATCGGATTGCTGATTACTTCCAGGATTTCATTCTTACTGACTGTAATAGGTTATTCAATTGCTGTTTACTTCAATCATCTTGTAGGCGGATTCAATACGGGGGATCTTTCCTATTACAATATGGGTACCAATTTTATGCTGGTGGCTATCGCTTTAGGAGGTTTTTTTCTGATCCCTTCTGTCAGATCATTTTTATGGATTTTTTTAACTGTTCCCATCGCATATCTATTAGTGGTTAGTTTAAGCAGTATTACCTATATTTTTGGGTTACCTGTATTTTCTCTTCCTTTTTGTATTGTAGTTATTTTATTTCTTTACTGTTTGCGATTGAGAAAATCTCCAGGAAAATTGGTCATGACCCCTATTCAATACTACAATCCCGAAATAAATCTATATAGATTCATCAATGGAAAAGAAAGACTAATGAACAGGTATTACCATTTGTTCACTTTGCCTTTCATTGGTGAATGGATGGTGAGTCAGGGTTATGATGGAAGTATGACCCATAAGGGTGATTGGGCTAAAGCACTTGATTTTGTTGTGCTCGACAGTGACATGAAAACCTTTCGACTTCCGGGAAATCAGCCTGAACATTTTTATGCATTCAATAAACCTGTATTGTGTCCTGCAGATGGAATTGTAGAAGAGATAGTTGATTTCATAGAGGACAATGAGATTGGGAAAAACAATACTGCTCAAAATTGGGGAAACACCATCATCATAAAACATGCTGAAGGATTATACAGCAAGCTGTCTCATTTAAAAAAGCAATCCATAAAAGTTACCAAGGGATCTTATGTAAGGAAAGGTGATATCATTGCAGCTTGCGGAAATTCGGGCAGATCCCCAGAACCTCATCTGCATTTTCAGGTACAGTCCACGCCCTATATTGGTTCCAAAACAATGTATTATCCTGTCTCATATTTTTATGACAGGAATTCTGGTAACTATAATTTGAAATATTACTCCATACCAGAGGAAGGAAGTTTTGTAAGCAATGTGATCTCTAACAGTCAGCTGCAATCAGCCTTTAATTTTCAGCCGGGAGAAACTTTTGAAATTAAAGCGGACAATGGACAATTTGAAAGATGGGAAGTGCTTACAGATGTTTATAATGAATCCTACATTTATTGTAAGGAGGAAAATGCTTACGCTTATTTCATCAACAATGGAACCGTTTTTTATTTCACCAATTTTATAGGCTCAAAGAAAACTTTGTTATTCAGTTTTTATGTTTCAGCTTACAAAGTATTATTAAGTGCTGAAAATAACTTTGAAATTAAAGACATCTATCCTGTCAGCATTATCGGATATAACCCTGTAAGATTGCTGCAGGATTTATTGGCTCCATTTTATATTTTTATTAAAATAAAATTTGGAATTTATGTCAATAAGGAAGACAGTTTCATTTCTTCAGGTAAAATTGAATTGAAATCCAATCGTATACTATCAATCGGTTGGAGGAATGATACTATCTCTGAGTCTTCCATTACAATTGAGAACGGAAAATTATTAGCCTTTTCCATAAAAACAAAAAAAGACACGATTAATGTAAAATGCAATATCGTAAGTTAAATATCATTTTCATCATTCTGCTTTTCAGCACTCTTTTTTCGGTAGCTCAACTTAAGGTTAGTTACGAAGAAGCTGATACTAAAAGCTATGATTTATATCTCAATGGAAAATGGAACGAACTTTTGCATTATGGAAAATTCAGTATTCACAATGGGCAGGATTTTATTTATCTTAGGTTGAGGATTGGATATGCTGCGGTTATGCTTAAAAATTATAGTGAGGCGCTAAAACACTATAATCATATTTTATCTAAAGACAGCTATAATGAAATCGCACGTTATTATGCATGGTTTTGTTTGATGAATTTAAATCAGCCTGAGCAGGCATACATTCATGTTCCTTATTTTTCCAAAGACGCAAAAGCTTCTGAAAAAATCAGTAAAATCGCTGTAAGAGAAGCAGGAATAGAGAGCAGTTACAAGATTACAGATGTTATTACCAGAGACAATTCTTTGTATAATAAAATTAGTTTTAGTGCAAGGCTGGGATGGAAAACCAATATTGAACAATCATTTGTTACTTACAATCAAACCATCAATGAAAGAGCATTGGTTAACATAAAAAACAATCGTCAGATCAATATTGATCAAAAAGAATATTATAACAGGACGACAATTTCGCTGGATCAATTTCTTCAATTAAAACTGGCATTTCATTACATAGAAACTCCTTTCAATAGTCTGAATGTTTCTCCATTTTCTAATATTGTTTACAAAAGCAATCTTTTATTGTTCGGATTAAAATTCCATGGCAATTACTGTACATTTCAAGGGGCATTTGTTACGGGAAAATTATCAGATACTGCTGTTCATCAGTTTAATTTTCAAACCAGTTATTTTCCCTTGGGTAATTTGAATTTGTATGGAATCTCCAATTTCATGATTCGTGGGCGTAATGGAATCAGTAGTTTAAACTTTAAACAAATTGCAGGATGTAAACTATCGAGTTTTTTATGGTTGGAGGCAAACGCAACATTTGGAAAATTCAGTTATTTTACTGAAAATGACCTTTTGTATGTTTACAATGCCATAGATGAGAATCAATTCAAAGGAGGATTGAATGTATATTTGAAATTCAATCGGCATTTGTCGGCTCAAACGGGGTATACTTTTGAAAAAAGAAAACTTTACAATACTAATTATTTATTTAATCAACATTCAATTAACGGAGGTATAACATGGAAATTTTAAAAAAGATCATTTGTTTTTCAGCATTATTATTGCTCACTGATTATTCGTTTGCTCAAAATGAAACAAAACTTCAAAAGGCATTCAGTGACAGCTATACACAGGAGTATGCGAAAAAATATGGCGAAGCTATAAGTTCAATCAGTTCCTTTTACAATGAAGACAGTTATGAAATAAACATTCGTTTGGGTTGGCTGGAATATATGAATAAAAATTATGCCCAATCATTGAGTTATTATCAAAAAGCTGTTAGTCTAAAACCATATTCAGTTGAAGCTAAGCTGGGAATAGTGAAGCCATTGTCTGCTCTGGAGAACTGGGATAAGGTGATGAGTCAATATGAGGAGATATTAAAAATTGACCCACAGAATTACACTGCTAATTATTGGGCAGGTGTTATCAATTACAATCGTAAAAAATACGAACAAGCATGTAAATTATTTGAAAAACTGGTTAATCTTTATCCTTTTGATTATGACTCCAATCACATGCTGGCTTGGTCATATTTGAATGTAGGAAGAAGCAATGATGCTAAATTGCTGTTTCAAAAAGCATTGTTGAT
>CAZCOL010000082.1:0-1118 GCA_964500545.1 uncultured Ferruginibacter sp.
AATAATCAATCAACATTTGCACAAAATTTACTTATTCAGGATTTTAATTTTAGCGGAAATCTTACATCAAATGGTTGGTTACCTCACAGTGCCGCAGGAACAAACCCAATTTCAACAACAACGGGACTAACATTTGCAAATTATGCCGGTAGTAATATCGGGAATGCTGCCCAAATTGGCAATGCTGCCGGGGAAGATGTCAATATTTCATTTACCAGTCAGAATACAAATGGCCAACATATTTACATAGCTTTCATGGCCAATGTCAATGATACATCAAATTCAAGAACTGGTGGAGATTATTTCTTACATACCGGAAGCCCCGGAGGAAATACATGGGGGTCATTTACCGGTAGGGTTTATGCTAAAATCGTTGGCGGAAATGTAAATTTTGGTATCAGTAATGCAACTACAGGTATAACATATGGAACAACCATTTTTTCTAAAAATACTACGTATTTAATGGTTGTCAAATACACTATAAACACTGCAGGTAATGACACAGCCTCACTATGGGTTATTCCCTCGGGTTTGCCAGCATCAGAATTGTTGGCAGGCGCTCCAGAAATTACCAATACTACAACTGGAAACACTGATATTATTAATTCAATTGGACTTAGACAGGGATCTGCAAGCACCATCATTAAAATAATTGTTGATGGAATCAGGGTTGGTCTTACTTGGGCTGATGCTGTTCAGTCAGCACCAAACCCTAACGCACCAACCATCACATCATTTACCCCAACCAGTGGAACAACAGGAACTACTGTTACCATCAATGGTACTAACTTTACAGGCGCTACTTCAGTAACCATTGGAGGTGTGGCTGTTAATACATTTACGGTTGTAAACGCTACGACTATTACTGCTGTTGTAGCCAACGGAGCTTCAGGGTCTGTAAGTGTTACCACACCAAACGGTACAGGAACCTTAGCGGGCTTTAATTATAATGCTCCTTCACCCACCATCACTTCATTTACACCTACCAGTGGTGCAACAGGAACGACTATTACAATTACCGGAACAAATTTTACAGGAGCAACTGCTGTCAGCATAGGAGGTACAGCAGTAACATCATTCATAATTGTGAATGCTACCACTATTTCAGCTGTTGTAGC
>CAZCOL010000082.1:1218-7215 GCA_964500545.1 uncultured Ferruginibacter sp.
GCAGTTGGCAGTTGCAGTGGAACTGACAGCGTATATGTCAGCATTACGAAGTCTAATATCGTTCAATCTAATACTACTATTTGTAAAGGAAGCAGCATAAGTTTAAACATAGAAACGAATTTTGCATCACCATCAACGCAATTATGGTCTACCAATGCGGCAACTAGTTCAATTAATGTTTCTCCAACAACACCCACTACTTATTATTGCACTGTCAGCAATGGCATACACAGTTGTACAGACAGTGTGCGTATCAATGTTTCTACAGTTGATACAAGTGTAACTTTTACAAGACCTACAACATTCTGTGCAGGAGATTCTGTGGTGTTGCATGCTGCTAATAATAGTAGTTATCAGTGGATGCTCAACGGGTTTAATATTCCGGGTGCAATTTCACAAAACTATACAGCTACACAATCCGGTGTTTACAGGGCTATTATGCAAAATGCACAAAGTTGCACAGATACAAGCAGAAGCATTACAGTAACCGTAAATCCAACACCTGCGGAGCCAACTGTCAATACCCCTGTCGTATATTGTCAGAACGCAACAGCTTCCCCATTGGAAGCAACAGGAACGAATTTATTGTGGTATAGCACTGCAACTGGTGGTTCAAGCAGTTCTATCATTCCTACACCATCCACTACAACATCAGGAAATGCAGGATATTATGTAAGTCAGACTGAAAATGGATGTGAGAGTCCAAGAGCATTGATAGAGGTTACAATTAATCCATTACCTGCTGCTCCAACCGTTACATCACCGGTTGAATACTGTCAGGATGCAGTTGCAACAGAACTAACGGCTACGGGTACAGGATTATTGTGGTACAATAGTGCCACAGGAGGAATTGGGGATGTAATAGCACCAACGCCTGTTACTACACCATCCGGAAATACAACTTTCTATGTATCTCAAAATGATGGGAATTGCGAAGGCCCTCGTGCATCCATTGTTGTAACAATTAGTCCTTTCAGTGCTCCGCCATCAGTTATTTCACCTGTAGTGTATTGTCAAGATGCTGTTGCAAATGCCCTAACCGCAACTGGTACCAACTTATTTTGGTATGAAAGCTCTACAGGTGGAGTGGGAGATCCAATCGCACCAACACCTGAAACCACTACTCCGGGCAACACTACTTTTTACGTAGGTCAAACTTCTGCGGGATCTTGCCCGGGTTCAAGAGCTGAAATAGTCGTGGTTGTAAATCCTGCACCACAAACTACACCTGTTGTTTCAACACCGGTTCATTTTTGCCAAGGTACTAATGCTACACCTCTAACAGCCACGGGTACAGGCTTATTGTGGTTTACTGTTGCCAATGGGGGAACAGGATCTTCAACTGCACCCATACCATCTACTGCATCGGCTAATAATACTACTTACTATGTATGTGAAACCATAGGAAATTGTGAAGGACCAAGGGCTGAAATTGTGGTAACCATCGATCCGGCCGGAGTTCCGGTATTTGATCCCATCAGTTCAATTTGTATTGGCGGAACAGTCCCAACTTTACCAACTGTTTCACTAAATGGAATTCCGGGATATTGGACGCCTTCAATCATAAGCAATTCGATTACACAATCACACACATTCACACCTATTTTAGGAGCAGGCACTTGTGCTTCAAGCACAACCATGCTGATATCGGTTTTCCCTAACCCTTACAAGAACACCCGATACACCTCTATCAATGCTTTACAAGGTAAAGACATGCAATTGCAAGCGAGACCTGTTGATACTCCAGCAGTGTACTTATGGACACCCGGTGCAGGTTTGAACAATATAAATATTGGAAATCCTATTTTCAATTTCGGCAGAGAAGTTGAATACACCATCAACATAACTTCAAAAGAAGGATGTAGGTTTACGGATACTTTACTGGTAAGAATTTTCAAACAGATTGAAATTTATGTTCCCGGAGGATTTTCACCCAATGGAGACGGGAAAAATGATGTATTGATCCCAGAACCGGTGGGTATTAAAGAGTTCAGGTATTTCAAAGTATTTGATCGTTGGGGGCAAATGGTATATCAAACAAATGAAAGAGGTAAAGGATGGAATGGTTTCTATAAAGGACAAAAGCAACCTATGGAAACCTATATGTGGATAGCAGAAGGAATAGATATGAATGGAAAGATTGTAAAAAGAAGCGGTTCAACAATTTTAATAAAGTAATTGATAAATAATGGCAATTAACCATTGTAGTTAGTTTCAAAATAAAACAAAATGCAGCAAATCAAAAATATCAGATTCCTATCAATCGCAATGTTGTTTGGATTTAAAACATTGGCTCAGGATCCTCACTTTACTCAATTTTATTCAGCACCACTGACCGTCAATCCTGCCTATACTGGACATTTTGACGGATCTTTCAGGGCTATCAGCAATTATCGGCAGCAATGGATAAGTTCCATCAATCCGATCAATACTACCACTATTGAAATAGATGGAAGATTAAGTGTTATGGATGCCTCTGAAAACAAGCCTTACAGTTTGGGTTTGTTGTTTATGAATGACAATTCCATGAAAGGTGTTTTTACAAGCAATTATCTGATGGCTTCCGGTTCTTATCAAAAAGAACTCGATTATGAAGGTTTGCAAAAACTTGGACTTGGATTCAACGCTACCTATGGCAGCAGAAACATCAATTTTTCCAATCTTGGATTTTCTGAGCAATTCAGAAGTCTGGTAGGTTACGATTTGAGTTTGCCCACAGGTGAAGTGGCATTGAACAATATGAAATCATTCATCAGTATGGGAACTGGTTTATTGTATAATTATCAGAACCGTGAAAATGGCACTTATTTTGATGCTGGCATATCTGCATTTCACATAAACAGACCAAAGCAATCTGTATTAAAAGATGAAAATCAGGTTATACCTGTCAGGTATTCTGCACAAATGAGTTGGCAGCATTATATCAGTGATGATGTGATGTTCAATGCAAAAGCATTGTATCAAAATCAGGCTTCAGCAGATTATATATTGGGAGGAATTTCAGTTGCGAAAATGCTCGGCGCTAATTTATATGATTTTGTGGGTGCAGGTGCTTGGATCAGAAGCAAGGATGCAATTGCTCCATATATCTTTATGGAATTTGGTAAAACACAGCTGGGATTGACTTACGACATCATTAACAGTGATTTAAAAAACGGACCAAAGCCAACCAAGTCATTCGAAATGTCATTGCAGTGGAGATTGGATAAGGAGATTCGGTAAACGGTTCAAGGGTTTAACGGTTTAAGGGTTTAACGTTTAAGGGTTTAAGGGTTTAATGGTTTAACGTTTAACGGTTTAAGGTTTAAGGTTTGGTTTGGTTTGTGGATAGAAATTTTTTAGTTTTTACTTTTTACTTTTGATTTTTTACTTTTCAATTTTTACTTTTTTAATGATACTACCAATTGTTGCATATGGTTCTCCGGTCCTTAGAAAAGTGGCTAATGATATTACACCAGAATATGAGGGTCTTAATAAACTCTTGGATGACATGTGGGAAACCATGTACAACAGTAATGGTGTTGGATTGGCTGCTCCTCAGATCAACAAATCTATCCGACTGTTTGTGATGGACAGTCAACAGATTTTCGAAAATCAGGAAGACAATGAAAAAGGGATGTATCCGGATGAGCCGGGATTCAAAGGTGTTTTCATCAATGCCAAAATTATAGAACTCTCCGGCGAAAAATGGAGTTATAATGAAGGATGTTTAAGTATACCCAAAGTTAGAGAGGATATCATGCGTCATCAATCTGTAACACTTGAATATCTAGACGAGCAATTCAATAATCATACGAGAACATTCAATGGATTGACAGCCAGAATCATTTTGCATGAATTCGACCACATTGAAGGTAAATTATTCATTGATCATATAACACCCCTTAAACGCACATTGCTAAAGCGAAAACTGGATGATATTACCAAAGGAAAAATCAATATAGACTACAGGATGTTGTTTGCTAAATAAAATTCAATGTGAAAAAGTATCCGTTTTTCATACTTCTTCTATCATTACTCTATAATTTTTGTTCCGCACAAACGGATTCTGCTGAATTTTACAATAATTATATCACACTTTCTCCGGTTGTAATCAGTAAAAAATTGGATGTACCCTCTTTCATCCAAAGGGTGAAGTCTGACAGCAGTTTTTATAAATCTTTCAGAAACCTGAGAATAATTGGTTATTCGGCTATCAATGATATTCGAATGCTGAATAATAAGGAAAAAATAAAAGCATCATTGCATTCCAAAACAAAACAAATCAGAATCGGAAATTGCAGAACAATGCAAGTTCTAGAAGAGCAGACATCGGGCGACATCTATGACAATCAGCATCAATTCAATTATTACACTGCCCAAATGTATGCCTCTTTATTTTTTACAAAAGGCAGGATATGCAATGAGTCAAATATCATAGGAAACAGCGAATTTTCAATCAATAATAAATCCGGAATGGATAAGCATAAGGAACAACTGAAGATGCTGTTTTTCAATCCCGGCAAACGAATCAATGGATTGCCATTCATAAGCAACAAGACTGCTATCTTTGATGAGGATATTTCAGATTGCTATGACATGTCGATCGATATGGATGTACGAAAAAATATGAACTGTTATGTCTTCAAACAAAAAGTAAAGCCGGGCAGAGAGGATGATGTAATTGTGGATGAAATGACTACCTGGTTTGAGGACAGCAGTTTACAGATTGTAGCAAGAGATTATTCACTTAGTTATGATGCCGGTGTATATGACTTTAAAGTGAATATGGAAGTGGAGATGACAAAATACAAAGACCTGTTTATTCCTGATTTGATAAGATATATTGGAAACTGGAAAGCAATTTTTAAAAAACGAGAGAGAGGGGTATTTACAGCAACCTTATTTGATTTTCAACATTAAAAATTCTAAATGCTATGGCTTACTGGCTTGTAAAATCTGAACCTTTCAAATACAGTTGGGATCAGTTTGTTAAGGACAAAAAAACCTTTTGGGATGGAGTGAGAAATTACGGAGCAAGAAACAATCTAAAAGCAATGAAAAAAGGAGATGAAGTATTTTTTTACCACAGCAATGAAGGGGTGGAGATAGTGGGTATTGCTATGGTGGTAAAGGAATATTATCAGGATCCTACCACAGATGAGGAAGCTTGGGTAGTAGTGGATTTGAAACCATTAAAAAAATTAAAAAATCCCGTCACCCTTGCTCAGATCAAATCAGATAAAAGATTGGCCAACATGGATTTGGTAAGACTGGGCAGACTTTCTGTACAAACGGTAAAGGAAGCCGAATGGAAAGCAGTACTGGAATTAGCGGGAGAAAAATAAAAATTGACTCCATGAAAAAAAAGCATTTAGTTGTTCTTTCCGGTGCGGGGATTTCCGCAGAGAGCGGATTGAAAACATTCAGGGATAGTGACGGATTATGGATGGGACATAATATAGAAGATGTAGCAACGCCAGGGGCATTCAAAAAAAATCCGCAACTGGTGCTTGATTTTTACAACATGCGCAGAAGGGATGTGGCAACTGCAAAACCCAATGCAGCTCATTTTGGATTGTCATCATTGCAGGAGAAGTTCGAAGTAACAATTGTCACTCAAAACATAGACGACCTGCACGAAAGAGCAGGTTCAACAAACGTGATGCATTTGCATGGGGAAATTTTTAAAATGAGAAGTTCGGCTAATGAAGACCATATTATGGAAATAAGAGGTGATATTCATTTAGGCGATAAATCGATTGATGGAGCACAACTGAGACCACATATCGTATGGTTTGAAGAACCTGTTCCAATGATTGAAAATGCTGCAGCTGTTATGTCCACAGCCGATTTATTTATATTGATTGGAACTTCTCTTCAAGTATATCCGGCTGCAGGGTTAATTCATTATGTCCCTGAAGAAACTCCCAAATACATCATTGATAGAAAAATTCCATCCCTAGGAAATCTTAAAAATATCATCCCCATTGAAAATACTGCAACAGAAGGAATAAA
>CAZCOL010000083.1:0-7001 GCA_964500545.1 uncultured Ferruginibacter sp.
CCTCGCGGCGCCAGATCCTAAGTCTGGTGCGTCTGCCAATTTCGCCACATCCGCATTGCTGCAAATCTCCAGTTAGGTACATTGCAAACGGGTCGCAAAGTTAAGACTTTTCTCTATAAAATGACATAAAACCAATGACTATATTTTTTCTTTGAAACATTTGATCCGAAAGCAAACAAACCAGCGCCACAGTCATTAAATTAACCTGTTAACTTGTTTTTTTTGGATTAAATTCGTAAAGATTTATGCAAACCAAAGAAAACATATTAACATATTCTCTATCTGAGGCGGAAGAAAAACAAGAAATTTTAAGGCAATACAGAAGTTTGCTGAAAGTGCTCAAGCAAAAAATGAAGCCCGGAGATAAAATGCTTATTCGCTCAGCATTTGAAATTGCTGCCGATGCCCATAAAACGATGCGGAGAAAAAGCGGAGAGCCGTATATTTTTCATCCGATTGCTGTAGCCAAAATATGTGTGGAAGAAATTGGACTGGGTATCAGAAGTTGTATTTGCGCTTTGTTACATGATACGGTTGAAGATACGGATGTAACGATTGAAGATATCAAAAGAGAGTTTGGTGACGAGATCGCTAAAATTGTAGATGGTTTAACCAAGATATCTACGGTGATAGATACCAACTCCAGTCAGCAAGCTGAAAATTTTAAAAAGATATTATTGACGCTTACCGATGACCCAAGAGTGATATTGATAAAGCTGGCTGACCGTTTGCACAATATGCGGACGCTGGATAGTTTAAAAAGGGAAAAGCAGTTGAAGATTTCCTCTGAAACCGTTTATGTATATGCTCCATTGGCTCACAGGATGGGATTATACAATATCAAAACTGAGCTCGAGGATTTGTCCATGAAATACATGGAGTCTGAAACCTATAAATCGATCGCAAAAAAATTACAGGAAACCAAAAGGGAGCGCACACGCTACATCAATGATTTCATCAAACCCCTTAAAGAAAAACTACAAAAGTCGGATTTGGATTTTGAAATCTATGGCCGTCCTAAAAGCATTCATTCCATTTCCAATAAAATCAAAAAGAAAGGAGTGTCATTTGAGGAGGTGTACGATTTGTTTGCCATCAGAATTATTGTAAGCTCTTTACCTGAGAAAGAAAAAGAGGATTGCTGGAAAGTTTACAGCATCATAACAGACGAATATAATCCTTCACCTGAAAGATTAAGAGATTGGTTGAGTAATCCAAAAAGCAATGGCTATGAGGCCTTACATACTACTGTGATGGGACCTCAAGGCAAATGGGTTGAGGTTCAGATTCGCACCAAAAGAATGAATGAAATCGCTGAAAAAGGTTTGGCCGCCCACTGGAAATACAAAGAAGGTAAAGATGATGAAAGTCGTTTTGATACATGGTTTAATCAAATAAGAGAAGCGCTTGGTAATCATGAAACCAATTCGCTGGATTTTCTGCAGGACTTTAAAACTTCTTTTCTTGCTGAAGAGATATATGTATACACTCCGAAAGGAGATGTAAAAATGCTTCCGGTAGGGGCCACGGCACTTGATTTTGCATTCAGTGTTCATTCTGCAGTGGGTATTAAATGTATCGGCGCAAAAGTAAACCATAAGCTGGTTCCCATCAGCTACAAGCTTCGAAGCGGCGATCAGATTGAAATTATTACCAGCGCCAAACAGAAGCCCAATGCCGAATGGCTCAACAATGTCGTCACTTCAAAGGCAAGAGGAAAAATAAAAGATTCCCTCAAGGAAGAAAAAAGACTGGTGGCTGAAATCGGAAAAGAAATTTTAATCCGGAAACTAAATGCCATAAATGCTGTAATGAATCCATCCAATTTGGAGGAGTTGGCAACCTTTTATAAATCCAACAGCATTCTTGATTTGTTGTATGACATTTCAATTAAGAAAAATGACCTCAAGGAGCTGAAGGAATTTACGGTACATGGAGATAAGCTAATTCCCCCAAAACCCATTAAGCATCACGAGGAAAAAAATGAACTGCATGATTTGAAGCCACTTTCAAAAAAAGATACAGAACTGGTTATTTTTGGAGAAAGCAGCGAAAAAATCATGTACACGCTGGCCAATTGCTGTAAGCCAATACCCGGAGATGACGTGTTTGGTTTTGTTACAACAGGCGAAGGCTTGAAAATACATCGAACCAATTGTCCCAATGCAGCCAGATTGCTGGCAAATTATGGCCATAGAGTGGTGAAAACAAAATGGGCAAAAAACAAGGAAATTTCATTTCTCACTGGTCTGCGTATCATTGGATTGGATGATGTGGGTGTAATACACAAAATTACCAACCTGATCAGCGGTGAGCTGAAAGTCAATATTTCTGCCATGACAATTGAAGCCAGAGAAGGTATTTTTGAAGGAAACGTAAAAGTTTTTGTGCAGGATAAGGAACAACTCGAAAATCTGGTCAACCACCTGCTGGCATTGCCAGGTATTGAAAAAGTCAGCAGATACGACACCGAATAACTTCTCTTTTTTGATAATGCTGCTTTACTATTCAAAGCAATAACACAATCATTCATACATTTGCGCAGATGTACACACTCAAAAAATCTCTGGGGCAGCACTTTTTAAAAGATGATATTATTATTCAAAAAATATTATCTGAATTACAAAAAATTTCTTTTGAAAATTTATTGGAGGTAGGTCCCGGTGCCGGTGCATTAACAAAGCATCTGATCCAAATTCCTGACATAGATTTTAAAGCGGTGGAATTGGATGAAGAAAAAGTGAACTATCTGCATAGTAAGTACGAAGTATTAAAAGGTAAAATCATCTCTCGTGATTTTTTGCAATTAGATATGCCTTTTAAGAAGTCATTTATAATAATTGGAAACTTTCCTTACAACATCTCCACTCAAATTTTATTCAAAATTCTGGATTGGAAAGAGTATGTTCCTAACGTGATTGGCATGTTTCAGAAGGAAGTAGCCGAAAGGGCAGCATCAGGACCCGGATCAAAAGTATATGGAGTATTAAGTGCCCTTGTACAAGCTTATTACGATGTGGAATATTTGTTTGATGTAGAGCCGGACTGTTTTAATCCTCCTCCAAAAGTCATGAGTGGGGTAATCAGACTTACCAGAAAGTCAGCCCCATTGAATGTGAAATCTGAAAGAGCTTATTGGGTTCTGGTAAAAACTGCATTTAACCAACGAAGAAAAACTTTGAGAAATGCTCTGAAAAGTCAATTTTCTCCTGAAGAACTTCAGGATGAATTATTCAATAAAAGAGCTGAGACCCTCAGTATACATGATTTTGCCGCGCTGACATTCAGAATGAAATCTTAGCCAATTAGCAGTAATTACAGGGTATTATATGTAAATTTGCACCCAAAACTACAACGTTTTAGTAGTTCGATGAATTCATTCAACTACCTGTTTGCATTGTAGTAAAATCCAAACAATAATGAGTTTTAAAACCAATCAAAAAGTAAGGATAGTTACTTCTGCTTCCTTATTTGATGGCCACGATGCATCCATCAACATCATGAGAAGAATTTTGCAAAGTAAAGGTGCCGAAATCATTCATTTGGGTCACAACAGAAGTGTTGCAGAAATTGTCGAATGTGCCATTGAAGAAGATGTTCAGGGCATAGCTATTACCAGTTATCAGGGTGGGCATGTGGAGTTTTTTAAGTACATGAAAGATTTGCTTGATCAGAATGGCTGCGGACATATCAAAATATTTGGCGGCGGTGGCGGTACCATTTTGCCTTCAGAAATTGAAGAACTGCATCAGTATGGTATTGCTAGAATTTATTCTCCGGACGATGGCAGAAAAATGGGATTGGAAGGCATGATTGAAGATGTTATTCAACAATGTGATTTTAAATTGGAAGAAGAGGTTGATTATAAAACACCCATGACTTTGGGCGAAGTAATTGATGTAAGAAAAGTTGCCAGAAAAATTACCAATGCAGAGAACGGCATTTTTTCAGGGGTAGATAAGGATATTCTTTCCAACATAAAAACACCTGTATTGGGTATTACAGGAACAGGTGGTGCGGGAAAATCTTCCGTTACAGATGAAATAGTCAGAAGATTTTTACATTTTAATACTGATAAAACAATTGCTGTAATTTCTGTGGACCCCTCCAAGAAAAAAACAGGAGGTGCATTATTGGGAGACCGCATCAGAATGAATGCGATTTCTTCACCACGCGCATACATGAGAAGTTTGGCTACACGTGAAAGCGACAAGGCACTTAGCAAGTATGTACAGGATGCCATAGATATTTGTAAAGAAGCAGGGTATGATTTTATCATTCTCGAAAGTGCAGGAGTGGGACAAAGCGATGCATCGATTTTGGAATACTGCAATGTAAGCATGTATGTGATGACTCCTGAATACGGAGCACCCTCCCAACTTGAAAAAATAAACATGCTCGATTATGCAGATGTAGTTTGCGTTAATAAATTTGACAAAGCTGGTGCTTTGGATGCATTGCATGATGTTCGGAAACAATTCAAAAGAAATCATGGATTATGGGATGCGAAAGACAATGATTTGCCCATCATTGGAACCATTGCTGCACAGTTCAATGACGCAGGGGTAAATCTATTGTTTTCCTTGTTAATGGAAAAAATATCTGTAAAAACTGGTATATTATTCTCGTCCGCCAATCTATCTGAAATCGAAAAAAAATCTTTTGTACAATCTTCCATCATCCCTCCTTCTCGCGTCAGGTATTTATCTGAAATTTCGGAAGCAGTTAACAATTACAATGAGTATGTGATTGAGCAAAGTAAACTTGCAACACAATGGTATCAACTCCACGGGGCGATTCATCTGATTGCAGAACACTCAAATGAAAGAACCATCACTCTGAATCAAATACTTGATTCTATTGAAAATAAAATAGATGATTCAAATAAAAAGCTCATCAAAGAGTGGTCGTCTATTCGTGAACGTTATTCTAAAGATTATTACGAATTTCAGGTAAGAGACAAAAAAATAAAACAACCGCTTGTTTTTCAAAGTCTATCAGGCACCACATTATCAAAAGTGTACCTGCCAAAATTCAAGGACTGGGGTGATATACTAAAATGGCAGCTGCAGGAAAATGTACCCGGAGAATTTCCTTATACAGCCGGTGTATTTCCATTAAAACGAGAAGGAGAAGATCCTACCAGGATGTTCGCAGGAGAAGGTGGACCAGAAAGAACCAATCGTCGTTTTCATTATCTAAGCATTGGTCAGCCCGCCAAACGCTTAAGCACAGCTTTTGACAGCGTTACACTATATGGAGAAGATCCCGCAACCAGGCCTGATATTTACGGAAAAATAGGCAACAGTGGAGTAAGCATTGCAACTGTTGATGATGCAAAAAAATTATACAGCGGATTTGATTTATGTGATCCGAAGACATCGGTCAGTATGACAATAAATGGTCCTGCGCCGGTTTTGCTTGCTTTTTTTATGAATGCTGCCATTGATCAGCAATGTGAAAAATACATAATTGAAAACAATTTAAGAGATTCTGTTAATGAGTTGATAGAATCAAAATATAATTTGGAACAGCTGCCAAAATATATCGGAACCGAAGGTTCATTGGTTATTCCAAAACAAGGCAAATTGGAAGGGCTTCTTCCCGCAGGTAATGACGGACTTGGATTGAGGTTGTTGGGTTTGAGTGGTTCGGATGTATTGCCTGAAGATGTTTACAAAAAAATAAAAGCCCAAGCACTTTCAACAGTAAGAGGAACAGTGCAGGCTGACATTTTAAAGGAAGATCAGGCTCAAAACACCTGTATTTTTTCAACAGAATTTGCATTGAAACTTATGGGAGATGTGCAGGAATATTTTATTGAACATCAGGTGCAGAATTTTTATAGCATCAGTATAAGCGGCTACCATATTGCAGAGGCCGGTGCAAATCCGATCACGCAACTGGCATTTACTTTAGCGAATGGGTTTACCTATGTGGAATATTATTTGAGCAGGGGAATGAAGATTGATGATTTTGCACCAAATCTTTCATTCTTTTTCAGCAACGGAATGGATCCTGAGTACAGTGTGATAGGAAGAGTAGCAAGAAGAATCTGGGCAAAAGCGATGAAGCAAAAATACAAAGCGAACGACAGAAGCCAGAAGCTCAAGTATCACATTCAAACAAGCGGCAGAAGTTTACATGCTCAGGAGATTGACTTCAATGACATCAGAACAACGCTTCAGGCACTTTATGCCATATACGACAATTGCAATTCGCTTCATACCAATGCTTATGATGAGGCAATCACCACTCCAACTGAAGAGAGCGTAAGAAGAGCCATGGCAATACAGTTGATCATCAACAGAGAATTGGGAACTGCTAAAAACGAAAATCCCAATCAGGGTTCCTTCTTAATTGAAGAGATGACAGATCTTGTGGAAGAAGCAGTGATGAAAGAGTTTGACAGGATTACAGAAAGAGGTGGTGTATTGGGTGCTATGGAAAGAATGTATCAAAGAAATAAAATTCAGGAAGAAAGTTTACATTACGAAACGCTTAAACATACTGGAGAGTACCCCATTGTAGGAGTCAATACTTTTTTAAATAAAAAAGGTTCACCCACCATATTGCCTTCCGAAGTGATCAGGTCTACTATTGAAGAAAAAGATGCTCAGATTGATGCATTGAATGCATTTAAAGAAAGAAATAAAAACAAATCAGAAGAGATGCTTCTTAAACTTCAGCAAACCGCCATCAATAACGGCAACTTGTTTCAGGAATTGATGGAAACGGTCAAATATTGCAGTCTGGGACAAATTACTCATGCACTTTATCTTGTGGGCGGCCAATACAGAAGAAACATGTAAAACCTAAAATCATTTTAATAAAGAAATTAATAACTTACACGAAAAACTTTCAAATTGACACGGTTTTAGAGTATTTCAAGAAATTGAAAGCAAGCTTGGCATTTCATAATTATATTGTACCGGTTTTCATTTCATAGGAAATTGGATTTTAAAAACGGGGCTAGATTTATATCTTGGCCCTTTTTTATT
>CAZCOL010000084.1:0-6733 GCA_964500545.1 uncultured Ferruginibacter sp.
TTTATAAGCATCATTGTGAATTGAACTGACAGCTCTTCCGGAAGGGTCATTCAGATTTTGAAAGGACGCATCCCAGGCAAGTGCTTCAGGAGTGCTGCAAGCAACAGATTTAACAGAAGGCACACAAAGTGCTGCAGAATCGGAAGGAAACAACTCGCTGAAAATAGACCTGTAATGATATTCTTCTTTTGATTGAGGCGTATTGATGGGAAAACGATGCACTGCTTTGCTCATCATATCATCTGAAACCAGTTCCTGTGCTTTTGCTTTCAAGGAATCAATCCATCCATAACCGACTCCGTCGGAGAATTGTTCTTTCTGACGCCATGCAATGGATTCAGGCAAATAATCTTCAAATGCTTTTCTCAAAATCCATTTTTCTATTTTTCCATTACCGGCCATTTTATCTTCCGGATTTATTTGCATGGCTATGTCCATGAATTCCTTGTCTAGAAAAGGGACCCTTCCCTCAATACCCCATGCCATCAATGATTTGTTGGCTCTCAGGCAGTCATAAAGATGAAGTTTACTTAATTTCCTGACAGTTTCTTCATGAAAACTTTTAGCATCAGGTGCTTTATGAAAATAAAGATAACCTCCAAATATCTCATCTGCTCCTTCACCCGACAATACCATTTTAATTCCCATTGATTTTATCACCCTCGCTAACAAATACATGGGAGTAGATGCTCTGACAGTAGTAACATCATAGGTTTCCAAATGATAAATCACATCCCTCAAAGCATCCATTCCCTCCTGAATGGTAAAATGAATTTCGTGATGGATGGACCCGATATGATTTGCAGCATTACGAGCTGCTGCAAGATCGGGAGAACCTTCCAAGCCAATGGCAAATGAATGCAATTGTGGATACCATGCTTGCTGACTGTCATTGGTTTCAATTCTCATGGATGAGAATTTTTTTGCGATGGCTGATACTATGGAGGAATCAAGCCCGCCAGACAAAAGAACGCCATATGGAACATCAGACATGAGTTGACGGTGCACCGCATCTTCCAATCCTTTTTTTAAAATTGAAATATCCGTTTTATTTTCTTTTACAGTATCGTATTGTTGCCATTCTCTTTGATACCATTGAACAGGAGACATTGAATTCTTGCTGAAGAGATAGTGCCCCGGCGGGAACTCTTCCATCCTTTTGCATTGACCTTCCAATGCTTTCAATTCAGAAGAAACATATAAATTGCCTTCAGTATCCCAACCAATGTATAAGGGAACAATGCCCATATGATCTCTGCCGATTAAAAAACAATCTTGCTTTTCATCATAAAGAGCAAAAGCAAAAATGCCATTCAAATCTTCCAAAAAATGTTCCCCTTTCTTTTTATACAAAGCAAGAATTACTTCACAATCAGACTCAGTTAAAAAATCGTAGTCAGGTAAAGAATTTCGAATCTCACGATGATTATAAATTTCGCCGTTAACAGCCAATGCAATATTTTTTTCTTTATTGAATAAAGGTTGTTTGCCCGACTTCGGATCTACAATGGCAAGTCTTTCATGACAAAGAATGGCCTTGTCATTCACATAAATACCTGACCAATCGGGACCGCGATGGCGCAACTTTTTTGACATGTTTAAAGCTGTTTGCCTGTGCTGCAACACTTGCTGACTTTTAGAAAAGATTCCCAGGATTCCGCACATAAAAAAGAGGATTTAATTTAAATACAGAGATTAATTAAACACAATTTAAACATTTATTTTTATTATTGAATATTATCTAATGATTTTTTAAATATTTTTATTTAAATGTTATAATAGTATATTTTCTTTGAAATAAATTAAATATTAATTCATTTATTTAGAGATTATAATACACAATCTTTCAATTAATAATAAGTTTGAAAAAATTGATTTTATTTTTATTGCTATATTTTAATTATTGAAAATCAATAATCAAATATTTTTGTTTAGATTTTTTATTTTTTTGTTAAACATTTTGCCATTTTGTGTGTTTATTTTATTGGAGTCCAGAAACCTTCCAAACTGGGGAGTAACCGAAAATCCATAAGAGTAGGAAAAACCAAAATTTAAAACAAAATGGAACATTTAAAAATCGCAAGCGATAATTACGTGGCTTTCACGTTTTTTATCGGCACAATGGCCATGATGGCTGCATCTGTTTTCTTCTTTTTTGAATTGAGTAACACTTCACAAAAATGGAGAACCTCAGTTTTAGTATCAGGATTAATCACTTTCATCGCAGCAGTTCATTACTACTACATGAGAGGTTACAATCTTGAGACAGGTGAATCACCAACATTTTTCAGATATGTTGACTGGATACTAACTGTTCCTTTGATGTGTGTTGAGTTCTATTTAATAACCAAAAAAGCTGGTGCCAAAATTGGGTTGCTTTGGAAGTTGATTTTTGCATCCCTAGTTATGTTAGTTACTGGATATTTCGGAGAAACAATCGATCGTGACAACAGTGTTCTTTGGGGTGTTATCTCCGGCGCTGCATATTTCTACATAGCATATCTTATTTGGTTTGGTGAAGTTGCCAAATTATCACAAACTGCAGGACCACAGGTTGCAAAAGCTACCAGAATTTTAGCATGGTTCGTGTTGGTTGGATGGGCAATTTACCCATTGGGATATATTTTGGGTACTCCAGGTGGATTGTTTGGAGTTCAATTGGTAAGCGACCCGGCTGCGGCTTCACATGCAATGGACATCGTGTACAATATTGCTGATGCCATCAACAAAATTGGTTTTGGCTTGGTAATTTATTCACTCAGCAGAAACGAAGATTAATCTTTCATACTTCTAATCTAAAAGGGTTCTTCTATTTTCTGAAGAACCCTTTTTTTATAAGAATTCAATCGAGTACAATGTCAATTCAAAATAATAAAGTGGATTATTTGTTTGCAGGTGCGGGAGCATCCACGACATTATTGCTGATGAGCATGGAAAGACAAGGTCTTTTGAAAGACAAGAAGGTATTGATTTTGGATCCTGATTCAAAAAATAATGATGACAAAACATTTTGTTTTTGGTCTGAACCAAATGAAGAAGTCGCATTGAAATGTAAGCATTTAATCAATCATCAATGGGACCAGGTTAGCGTCAATAGAAATAATCCGGAAAATTTGGCTCCTAAAAAATACTCTCATATTTCAGGTATTGACATTTACAATGAATTAAGACGTATTATTCTCCAAAACAATTTACAACGTTTAGAAAGTACAGTTGTTGAATTAATTTCTAAAGAAAAAACTGTTACAGTAATTACTGACACAGATATTTGGGAAGCATCCCTGGTGTTTGATAGTCGCCCGCCAAAATATGAACCATTTAAAAAGGAGGATGCTCACTTACTTCAATCATTCATTGGATATGTAATTACAACTGAAGAAGCAATTTCAAATATTAATTGTGTAGACCTGATGGACTTCAATGTTGAACAATTGGAAAGCGTTCAATTTATGTATGTGTTGCCGTTAGTAAATGGCAAAACACTTGTTGAGTTAACCCGATTTGGTTTAACCACAATCACTAAAGAAGAAGCAGGCCCAATTTTACATGAATACATAATTCAACGATTTGGTAATTACAACATTCATGGAATAGAATCTGGATGTATTCCCATGAGCACACTTGATATTTCTACCGAATCTATTCCTCGAGTTATCCCCATCGGAAGTAGAGCAGGAGCTATCAAACCCAGCACCGGGTATGCCTTTAAAAATATGTTTCATCATGCTGAACAACTGGCAGATGGACTGAAAAGAAATACTTCACCTGCTGTTATAAAAAAATCTGTACGTTTCAGATTTTATGATAGATTATTGCTGCTGATTCTAAAAAGTCAGCCTTCACTGGGCAAATTAATTTTTCAAGCCCTATTTAAAAAAAATAAAACAAAAGACGTATTGCAATTTCTGGATGAAAAGACAACAATTATCCAGGATATTCGTATTTTTTCCACTTTACCAATCATGCCTTTCTTAAAAGCAGTTGGGTGGGTAGCTTCATCAAGAATACAACGAATTATCAACCCGTTAATTTTGCTTTTTTTGTCGCTAATGTTCTTATTTATTTATAAAAACTTTCCAAATATTTTTATTGAAATACAAACCATTGTTTTTGTTGTGGGTATGCTGTTGATAGGTATTCCACATGGCGCCGTTGACCATCTGCTGGATACAAATAATTTTAAAGGCAGCATCAAAGCAGACTTTGTAGTTAATTATTTAGGCATGGCTTTCTTTAACTTGGCATTATGGTTGTTTTTTCCAACAATGGCCTTATTGTTTTTTATAGGTTATTCTGCTTGGCATTTTGGACAAACTGATTTGCGCGAATGGCATACCAAAAAATCAAATGCCATAAAGAATGCTGTATGGGGAAATATCATTTTAGGCATCATTCTATTGGGTCATATAGCCGAAACCAATAGCATTCTGGAAAATATGAATGTCTTGAAAATTCCATTCAATGGTATTCAAGGAAAAGAGGCAAGTATATTTCTAGCCATCGCAGGGTTTGGTTGGGCCGTATTCCAAAAAAACTGGAAGATGCTGTTAACCACTGTTATGCTTTTAATAAGCACAGAATTACCACTTATCACTTCATTTGGATTATACTTTGTCGGGCAACATAGTTTGAGTGGCTGGTCGCATTTAAAAACAGCATTAAAAGTTAACAATACATCATTGTATTTGCGAGCCTTACCCTTTACTATTGGAGCTTTGATAATGTTTTTATCTTTTATTGTATTGTTGAAAAATGATTATTTATCTTATTTTAATGAAAATCTGACCACTATTTTTTTTGTATTCATTTCCTGTATCAGTTTTCCTCATGTAATGAAGATGCATGGCTTTTACAAGAAGTTTTATTGACGTGTTTAAAAACACCTGTGAAATTATACCGAATTCTTTATTAAATTCTCACTCTTTTCTAATCCACAAGCCAACTAAACTTACCAGGGCTTTTCCTTGAAATAATCTAACTGAACACCTATTGGCAAATAAGGCATCAACAATGCAGGATGAACTTCATAATTAATCATGATTAAATTTTCGCATTTCTCTTTAAGTAAAGCATTATCCTTTTTTTGTTGTAATTTTTTTTTGCTTAATTGATTTTTTAGAATTGTAAACATGCTTTTTCAAGATTTTTTCTGCTTCTAATTTTACATCTGTTTTTTTTCTAAAACCCCACATGATTGAACTCGCTAATTTTCTCGTGGCTTCAACATCAACAATAGGAAAAGGATAATCTTTGCCAATTTGACAATTGTACAATTTTTGTTCAATTAATGAGAGCAGATGAGGCTCATGAATGAATGCCGTGGGAACTTGCTCTAATTCCGGAATCCATTTCTTAATAAACAAACCATCGCTATCAAAGGATTTGGAGTTTTTGATTGGATTATAAATTCTGATGGTATTGATGCCTGTAGTTCCACTTTGCATTTGTAATTGCGGATAATGTATGCCGGGCTCATAGTCTAAAAACTGCCTGGCTAAAAAATGTAATTCACGCCAATCTTGCCATAGGTTGTAAGTGAAAAATGAAACTACCAATGCGCGCATTCTAAAATTCAAATACCCTGTTTGTATTACACAGCGAATACAAGCATCAACAATTGGTATGCCTGTTTTTCCATTTTCCCATGCACTAATAAACTCATCATTTCGTGGTTTAATTAATTGATCGAATGCGCGATTTATGTTTTCATATTCATAATTACATGCAGATTCAAACTTTTGAATAAAATGACAATGCCAATGCAATCTTGAAATAAAAGCTGATAAGGCCTTTTTGTTTCGGGAATTCGAATAATGTTTGAGTGTGAACTGATAGACCATTCTCATGCTAATATTACCATAGCTTAAATAAGGAGAAATACGACTACAACTTTTCCTGCTCAACAAAGGATTGCTTATATGCCTGCTGTAATCTACATGACGTTCAAAAATAAAATCCTTCAAGTACCTCCATGCCCAATACTCTCCTCCATGTTGAAAATTAGAATTCCGTATAATAATATCAGTAGTCAATTCAGCTCCTTTCAATTCATTATAATGTTCAATATCCAAGTGTGCGATATTTAATTTCTTTTCATCAAAATGACAGGAAGTGCTGGTCATTCTGGCCTCCCAAAGTTTATGCCACTCATTTCTATTTTTTAAACCTCTGATAATTCCATTGGTTTGATACTCTTTCCAAATAATGTTATTTTTTTTGAAAAAGATTGACATTTTCTTGTCACGGTAATATGTTAATTGGTTTCCTGTTTCTTGATAAGAGAATACTGTTTTTATAGAGAAAATTGAGGTTAGTCTTTCAAAAACTATTTCAACTTCATTGTGGAATAAATAAATTTTTGAATGATTGTCATCAAGGCGACTGTTCATTTCAACTAGTGATTCATGGATGAAACGCCAGTGCCTCGAATCACTGTCTTGGCTACCCATAATTGATGGCTCAAAAATATAAATCAATAAAATCGGAAGAGGGAGTTGTTGAGCATGATAAAGTGGTTCATGATCAATGAACCTCAAATCCCTTTTGTACCAAACAACATTTATTTCCTCTTTTGAGTTCATGTGATTCTAAAACTATATCTAACCCTTCGTCTATATTTAGGATTAAGTTCTTGATTTTATTAGCAATCATTAATTTGCTAACAAATACATAATATAACAATTGATCAACGAATTTGTTTTGATTATGAGAAAGAGTAAAATTGCCTTATGCA
>CAZCOL010000085.1:0-3576 GCA_964500545.1 uncultured Ferruginibacter sp.
TATCCACCACGTGCAATAAAATATCTGCCTCCCTTACTTCATCCAATGTGCTTTTAAAACTTTCAACCAAATGATGGGGTAGTTTTCTGATAAACCCTACGGTATCGCTCAATAAAAACGGGGTTTGTTCAAATACTACTTTTCTGGTAGTAGTATCCAATGTGGCAAACAATTTATTTTCCGCAAACACTTCACTTTTACTCAAAATATTCATGAGTGTCGATTTGCCAACATTTGTATAGCCCACCAATGCCACGCGAATAAACTCTCCTCTCTCTTTTCTTTGTGTAAATGCCTGTTTGTCGATTTCGGACAGGCGTTTCCGTAACAAGGCGATTTTATCTTTCACAATCCTTCTGTCTGTTTCTATTTCTGTTTCTCCCGGACCTCTTGTTCCAACGCCACCGCCCTGCCTTTCAAGGTGTTTCCACATCCCTTTCAAACGAGGTAAAATATATTGATACTGAGCAAGCTCAACCTGTGTTTTTGCTTGTGCTGTTTTAGCTCTGCTTGCAAATATGTCTAGGATAAGATCACTTCGGTCAATGGTTTTCATTCCAAGGACCTTCTCTATATTAATGATTTGGGCACCCGTTAATTCATCGTCAAATATTACTATGCTGATGTTTCCTTTTAGTTGTATGTATTGTTTGATTTCCTCCAGCTTTCCCTTTCCAAGAAATGTTTTACTGTCGGGGTGCGCCATTTTTTGTGTAAATCTTTTTACGGTCACCGCGCCTGCTGTTTCGGCAAGAAATGAAAGTTCATCCAGATATTCATTTACTTGTTGTTCCGTTTGATCTTTTTGAATAAGCCCAACAAGAATTGCATTTTCTTCTTTACCAATCGCTTTCTTTTTTTCTATCAAAATTTTTATAAAAATTTAGACGATAAAGTTAATCGATAATTAACTACATCCAACAACCTGGCACCCAAATAAAACCCCTTCTTGTTTTTTTCCAATAACCGGAAGTCCATCTCTTGTGATTTCTTGGCGGCTTTGACCAATAGCCCTGAACATAAATATATTCTCCCCTGCTCCATTGCCATTCGGGAGCAATCCAAACCGCACCGGAAAAAGGCGGTAGGCCTGCAGCAACCATAACAATTCCGGAAGGAAATTTTTTACATTTTTTAACATGCTGTGCTGATAAAAAATTGATTGAAAAAAAACAATAAAGGATAAGAAAGATTGTATGTCTTTTCATAATAAATGGTTTTGATGAAGTTAGACCTTAAATGTGCTTAAGGGTTTAAGGCATTCAGAAATATCAAATAAACAAAAAAGCCCCAAAGGGGCTTCTGTAATTTTGATACTGCTAGGTGATTTTAGTCTGGCTAAGATTAATTGTTCAACATCAAAGGCATTACAAGCATCAACAACTCTTCTCCTTCCGCCTGCTCGCTTGGTTTTAAAATGCCCGCCTTGGTGGACGTGCTCAACTCCATCAATACATCTTCTGTATCTGCACCATTCAACATCTCTATTAAAAATTTTGCATTAAAAGCTATTTGCAGATCTTCTCCATCATACTGACAGCTCATTCTTTCATTTCCCTCATTGCTGAAATCAATGTCCTGTGCGGTAATCTGCAATTGATTGCCGCTGATATGCAAAGCTATTTGATTGGTGCTTTTGTTGCTGAATACACTTACCCTGCGTAAGGCATTTTGAAAATCATTTTTATTTACAACCATCTGATAAGGATTGTCTGCAGGAATTACCACTTTATAGTCGGGAAACCTTGCATCAATTAGTCTGCAAACCAACTCTGTGCTGCCGTGAGTAACAAACAAATGATTTTTATTGTATGAAATCGTCAGCTCATCTTCATTATCAGGAAGTGCTCCCTTCAGCAGCGAAAGCGGTTTTTTAGGAACAATGAAGGAATCTTTTTGCGGACATTTGATATCTTTTCTGGTATAACGAACCAGTCTGTGTGCGTCCGTTGCAACAAATGTCATCCCTTTTTTATCCAACTCAAAATATACACCTGTCATTGCCGGACGAAGGTCATCTGTACTTACGGCAAAAATGGATTTATTGATGGCCGTTACCAGTGAGCCCGAAGTCATTGTGAAAGAATCGGCTCCATCGGACTTAGGTTCGCGTGGAAAATTATCGGGGTTTTCTCCCATTAATTTATATTTTCCGTTGTCGCTGGTGATTTCAATACCATAACTCTTGTCAATGTTGAAAGTTAATGGTTGCTCTGCAGTGTTTTTTAATGAATCTATCAATATTTTAGCCGGAATACAAACTTTACCGCTGTCCTTTGCTTCAATTTCCATGTGAATTTTCATAACCGTCTCAAGATCGGTGGCCACTACGGTTAGTTTATTTTTATCTATCTCAAATAAAAAATCTTCCAAAATTGGCAGTACGGTATTTGTGTTGATAACCCCGCTGATTTGCTGGAGTTGTTTAAGAAGTGCGGATGATGATACAATAAACTTCATATTAATATTTTATTTCGGGTCAAAGATAAAATATTGCACTTAATGAAAGCAAGTTATTATTCATAATTTCATACATTATTGTTCGTTTTTTATCAACATACCATGCAACCCTTGAATATTGGCAAAGAAAAGGCCTTAGAAAAGATTTTAAAGTATTGCAGTTATCAGGAGAGATGCCATTCCGAAGTAAGAGAAAAGCTTTTCGGCTTTGGATTGTACAAGGAGCAGGTGGAAGAGCTTATTATTTATTTGATTGGCGAAAATTATCTTAATGAGGAGCGGTATGCCATAGCCTTTGCCGGGGGAAAGTTCAGAATGAAATCCTGGGGGCGCATTAAAATCAAGTATGAGTTAAAGCTTCGCCAGATCAGTGATTTTTGTATAAAAAAAGCTCTTGTTCAAATAAACGAAGAGGAATACCTGGAAAAATTAAGAAAGTTGTTTTTGGAAAAATATCAGACCCTTGTTCATGAAAAAAATAAATTCATACGAAATAAAAAAATATTCAGCTACTTGCAACAAAAAGGGTATGAATCTTCTCTAATTAATGAATTATTGAAAGGGGTTTAATCGATTAATTATCATGTCGGCAGAAATTATCAAAATAGAAGGGACTAAGGCCGAACAATATGTCCAGCTTTTCCCTCAATTAAAAGGATTGATTGGTCAGGAAACAAATTTGATTTCAAACCTTGCCAATATTACAGCTGCGCTCAAGCAGCAGTTCAATTGGTGGTGGGTTGGTTTTTATTTAATTAAAAACAACGAGTTGGTGTTGGGGCCGTTTCAGGGTCCGGTGGCATGCACAAGAATTCAATACGGGCGAGGGGTTTGTGGTACTGCCTGGAAAGAAAAGAAAACCATCATTGTGGATGATGTTTCAACATTTCCGGGTCATATTGCCTGCAGCAGCTTTTCTAAATCGGAAATTGTTGTGCCCATTTTCAACAAAAAAGAAATTATAGGTGTGTTGGATATAGACAGCGAACATTTACATCATTTCGATGATACTGATAAAAAACATCTTGAGTCAATTGCAGAATTGATTGGAAGCTATTATGACAAATGGATTTAATTTAATCCCCAGCTACTGTTACCGTCTTTTTCATCTTTTAT
>CAZCOL010000085.1:3676-6569 GCA_964500545.1 uncultured Ferruginibacter sp.
GCCATTTCAAACATATTGGCAATGACACGCGGACTGCCAAAATCATCGTCCATAAAAACTTCCAACTCTTGAAGCCAGGCATTAATTTTATTATCCAACTCCGCATCTTCGGCAGCTGTATTATTTTCTCCCTCAATTTTTTTCAATACTTCATAAGCATCCCACAACCTTTTAAAAGCCTTCTCACTTCCTATCAAAGCTTCATTACTAAAATCAAGTGTACTTCTATAGTGACTTTGTAAAATAAAAAACCGAATGGTCATAGGATGAAAAGCCTGACTCAATAATGGATGATTGCCGGAAAAGAGTTCTGTAAGTTTAATTACATTGTTATAGCTCTTTCCCATCTTTCTGCCATTAATCGTAATCATATTATTGTGCATCCAGTATTTTACCGGAGATATATGATTACAAATAGTGCTTTGCGCTATTTCGCTTTCATGATGAGGAAACAATAAATCCATTCCACCTCCATGAATATCAAATCGACTTCCTAAATATTTGGTTGCCATCGCGGAACACTCGATGTGCCATCCCGGAAACCCTTCGCCCCATGGGCTTTTCCAGCGCATAATGTGTTCGGGTGGTGCCGCTTTCCACAAAGCAAAATCTGCCGCATCTCTTTTTTCATGTTGCCCTTCCAAATCGCGGGTAACTTCTTCTCTGTTGCTTGCATCGAGTAGTTCATCAATAATTCTTCCGCTTAATTTTCCGTAATCGTGGCTGGCTGCATATTTTTTTACATCAAAATAAACAGAACCATTTACTTCATAAGCATAGCCCTTGGCTATGATATCCTCTATCATCACAATTTGTTCTACGATATGTCCGGTTGCGGTAGGCTCAATGCTGGGTTCTATACAATTGAACTGCTTCATAGCCCAATGAAAAAGGTTGGTGTATTTCTGTACCATTTCCATTGGCTCGAGTTTTTCGAGTTGTGCTTTTTTGCTTACTTTATCTTCGGCTTCTCTTCCTTCTTCTTCAAAATGACCTGCATCGGTAATATTGCGCACATATCGAACTTTATATTTTTTATGAAGCAGGTATCTGTATACTACATCAAATGTGATATAAGGCCTGGCATGTCCCAAATGGCTTTCGCCACTTACAGTTGGTCCACACACATACATACCTACATGCCCGGGAGTAACCGGTTCAAAAACTTCTTTTATTCTCGAGTATGAGTTGTAAATGGATAGGGGCATGTTGCGCTCGAATTTTTTCCTTAAAAAAACAAAGATATTAAAGATATTGGGTACAGCTAAACAAGATTGTAAAAATGCTTATTAGAATCTGAGTGGCTTCAATAAAGCACCCCATGAAAAACAAATGCATTAAGCCGTATACAGCTATAGGTTTTTGAATCATTAACACTATAATCTAAAAATCAGATAAACGAATGCTGTTATTGCATCATAGTTCCAATATCGGTTTCTGCAGCTGGTTTTTTAAAGTCCATTTTTCCAAACTTCCAGACAAAATTTATACCTATAGATCTGAAAATAATTTTTCTTTTGCTTTCAACATTGAAGCCATTCCCGGAAACGCTGGTATTCATATTGAGGTATTTGCTGAACAGGCTGTTGGATGTAAGGGCGAGGCTTCCTTTTTTATTCCATATTTGTTTTCTCAATCCGATATTATAAGTTGAGAAGGATGGATAGCGGCCCTGTGCTTCGTTTCTTGGGGAGTTGATGTTGCCAAACACTTCTGCTGTCAACAAGTTGTTGATCTGATAGGTAAGGTTGACATTAAATCTGTAATTAAAACTTTTAACATTGATTGCGGTATCAATCGTATTTCTATAAAAAAGTGAGATGTTGCTTCTGAAATTCATTTTGGAAGAAAAACGCAGATCTTCAAAAATATCCAGGCCTGCATTTCTTTCTTCTCCAATATTAACTTTTCCCGTTAGGGCTACATTGGAATAAACAGAGTCCCCAACTTCATAATTAGGGTAGAAGGTAACGAATGGTTGAATGTCGTCATAATTGATGCGATAGAAAGATGTAATCATCAGTGAGCCTGTTTTACCGAGTCCTCTGCTGTAAGTGAATTCAAAACGATGTGCCATTTCGGGCTTCAAATTAGGGTTTCCTGTTGTTAGGTTTTTGGGGTCTATCGTGAAAATATAAGGATTCAGCGCTTCGTAATCCGGACGCTGGAGTCTTTTGGTGTAACTTAATTTGATAGTGGTTTTATCTTTTATTTTTTTAGAAAAATACACCGACGGTACAATTGCATTGTAAGATGGAATTTGAGCAGGTTCGCCAGCATAAAGGCTGTTGATTTCTGTACGCTCAAAACGACCGCCCATTTTTGTTTCAAATAAATGCGCTACCGGAAAACCGATTTCCGCATATCCGGCGAAAACTTTTTGTTTGTAATGAATACTCGTTGATAAATTTGGGTTGGGGTGATACGAATCCAGATCAGGTAAATAACTTTGAGTAGAGGAGTTGCTGTTGATATCAAGCATACTCATCTTGCCTCCCATTCCAAGCTTTACTTCCTTTTTTACAGGATTGGTATAGTCAATACTTATTTCTGTCAACTTAATGGTTGCCGGATTGTAGTTTTTTGTTCCAAAATTTATACGATTGGTCGTTTGTGCTTGTTGCTCGGTAGTAGCTTTTGTTTTGTTGTCGCTGCTGCTGGTGTTGGCTTTAATATCAAGCGTCTCCTCCTCTTTCTTAAATTTTCTTTTATAAAGAACTGCAAATTCCAGGGTGTTTACGGCAACTTTGTTTTCGGTATTTAAGAAGGACTGTATGTTTGTGATGCCCGATGGGGCGTCGTTTTGAAACGATTGGTTCATTTCGCTTGTATAGCTGTTTCCAAAATTATTGAAGTTTATATTTGCCGAAAGGGTATTGTTTTTATTCGGAGA
>CAZCOL010000086.1:0-6415 GCA_964500545.1 uncultured Ferruginibacter sp.
GGTCAGCAACCTGCTCACCCGTGATCCCGAAGTGAACCGACTCGCAAGTCAGCGTGTCCACGATCTCGTCGTTGATCTCAACCTTGTACTTCATGTTGCACTCCTTGTTCTTGGCTTGTAAACACACACTACCGAACGATTATGAACCTGTCAAGTGACGACTACTCGTCATCCTCATGCTTAGCCACACGCAACTTCTCCAGCACCGAAGCACTCAACGCCTTTGCAGCCTCACACGCCCAACCCGCATCACCATCCAAATCAGCCATCAGCAGCAACACAAGGTTAGAAACCTCACGATCCGTAAGCGTTACAGTACGCATCACACACCCTCCCTCTCGTCACCCGGATGACGCTCATTGGTACGCAGACCCAACGGACTCACGATGTCCGTCACATGACGCTTGCCACGCTTGGCATAGCCACGACCCTTGCTCCTGTACCGATCAGCCACCTTCTCGCTATGCGAGTCTGACAGGCGCTTGACCCGAAAGACCTTGACCTCACCATTCGGCATCAGCCGCTCAACCTTGCGCATGTAGCGCTCCTTCCATGTGTGTATCCGAGAGTGTAGCAGGTATGGGGAGTCTACGACTCCAGCCGCACCTTGCGCTGCACCTTGACGCGCTCACCGCCGATGACGACGCTGACCGTGTTGCGCCCACGCTTGCCCTGACGACCGACGACCGTGACCGACTCTCCACCAGAGGTGGACAGAGCGACGTAACAGGTCTTGCAGATGCCTTCGGCATTCACCCGACGAGCCTTCTTGGCGAAGCCACAGCAGCGGCACTTGACCTTCTCAGCCTTCGGCTGAACATCAGCCACAAGGTCTTCGACCTTCGCCGCAGCCTCTACCACCTGCACACCCTGATCCTCATTGAGGATCTGAATCAGCATGGCAGCCTGCTCCGGGGAAAGAGCCTCGATCTTCGAAACGATGCTGTTGGAGTCCATCTTCTTTCCTTTCTATAAGGATCTACTCTTTGTAAACAAAGAGAGTAGATCATTATGAAAGGGAATAGAGGTTCCCGGCGGAATCTCCCTTATCTCTACTCTATAGAGAGTAGAGATAATAACCTATCTTCTTAATCTAGACTAACTAATGCCAAAGGCACTTAGTTAGTAACTAGATAGAAGATAGAAAACTATACAACCAAAAGGTTGTATAACTGTATAAACTACTAACTTACACAGTAAGTAGTAGTTATGGCTTAAATACATAGATTAGTAATGGTTATATATAACCATATAATCTATATTCTCTAGCCATATAAACTAACTAACATAGTTAGTTAAGGATATAACTACATAGTAGTTATATATATTATATATATACTATAGTGTAACATAGTTACTTATAGTATATATAAGGGCTGATTAAATAGTATAATAACCTATAGGTTATTATATATATATTCTACTTCGATGTGAAATCTCGTCGTAAAATATCACATCATTCTAGTAGGCTCCTCCTAGTAAAATACTACAAAATCGGCTCCTGCGTATGCGTATATGCACATGCATACCCCCGTTGTATACCCCCACATATATAATAATTATACTATATATATTTTTTGTACAGTTTGGTTTTAAGCCAATTGAGTGTGTTATATTGTTAAGGTTTTATTAAGATTGCGTTTTTGATGTCCGATTGTTGGGGTTTTGTGTGTTATCTATAGTGTAGGGTTGTTTTTTTTGCGCCGGGGAGGTGTGTTGTGCCGTATCCTAATGATAATTTGATGGATAAGTTGGATGATGTTATTGCTGATGCGTCTACTGCTTCGTCGGCGGTGGGTACTATTGCGTCGGGTTCTGATGTTGTGGTGTCTAATTTTGCTGGGTTGCAGGATTTGGTTGATTCTTTGTCTGCGTTTGCTAGTTTGATGAAGAGTGGTGTGTTTTATGCTCCTGTTGGTTTGATTGCGCCGTTTGGCGGGTTGTCGGGGAACGTGCCTGATGGCTGGTTTTTGTGTGATGGTAGTCCTAAGTCTACTTCTACGTATGCTGATTTGTATGCTGTGTTAGGCGCTAATGCTTATGCTACGGATTCTGGTGGTAATTTTTATTTGCCTGATTTGCGTGGTCGTACGGTGTTTGGTTTGAATAGTGCTAATGCGGCTACTAATGCGCGTACGGATAATGATGGTGTTGCTGAGGCTAGTCGTGCTCCTTCGCATACGCATACGAGTAATGATCATTCGCATGATAGTGGTAGTTTTTACACTAGGATTGTACCTTCGTCGCAGAGTGTTTGGTATGGGCAGTATTCTTCTAATGGTGAGACTTGGGTGAATAACTGGAATGGCGGTGGTATGAGTCTTGTAAATAACTCTATTGGTAATACTTTTGGTGGTGGCCTTGATGTTTCGGGTAATTCTGGCGGTTCTAGTGATCGTGGTATGACTACGGCTACTGTGCCGTATGGTATTGCTAATTATATTATTAAGTGGTGAGGTATGGCTAAGTCTTTTCCTAATACTGGTGTTACTACTGGTTTGGCTGCTGATCGTACTGGTTTGACTAGTCCTTTTGCTGGTATGCAGTTTTTCGAGACTGATACTAATCTTTTGTATTTGTATAATGGCTCTAGTTGGATTCGTATTACTAGTGCTGGTGTTGCTACTGGTACTCTTATTGCTAGTACTACTACTGCGGCTATTACAGGGACATACGGTACTGATCTTATTGCAACTACAGGGCCTAATATTACGCTTAGTGCTGGTAGTTGGATGATGTACGGCGGTGCAACTACTAATACTACTGTTAACATTGATGCTATGAATTTAAGAATTTATAATATTACAGACTCAAGTATTGTAAGTAATTCTATTGGTCCTTGGTATTATGCGCCTAGTGCTGCTGCTATTCCTGTTGCGGGTTTTACGGCTTTAACTGCTATTACTATCACGAGTAATAAACAATATTGTTTGTATTTGGCTAGAAATGGTGGATCAACGCCTAATTTTAACGCTAATAATGCAGGTAGTGTTCATTTTCTTAATGCTGTAAAGATTGGATAAGTTTTATGTTTGGTAGTAATGTGCAGCCAAAGCGCCGCATCAAAGAGGCTCGCAAAGAGCCATGGTATTGTCATACGTGTGATCTAGAACATCCCGCGTATTATTCTAAATGTCCCAAATGTGGGGATCATCGGCCTCATTAAGGAGTCCTAGTGGGAAACTACACATATAATGATGAGAAACTAAGCGCCAAAGCCCTAGAAAACACTATTCTAGAGTATCCTGAAAAGATGGGTTGGTTCTTATCAAAGGGTTATGCGCCTCATTATTATCAAGTATTGTTCCATTGTGATAAGAATGGTGCTAAACTGACACGATTCAGGCACTTGGTAGCGGGGCGGCGCGGTGGCAAAACTCTTTCTGCCGCTTGGGAAGTACTTTTTTATTGTTTGCATCCGGAACAATTCCATCTGGATGCGCATGGACGAAAGAGCGACCAGCCTTTATGGGTGTGGGCGCTTTCTGCCTCGTATAAGGTGGGTCGTCCATCGTATTTGACCTTTCGTGATGTGTGCATCAAGGCGGGACTTACGATTGGTAAAGAAGTAAAAGAGAATAAGGGTGGTCTTCGTTTCGAATTTGAGAATGGAAGCCTAGTAGAATTCAAATCTGCTGAGGATCCACAGTCTCTTCGTGGTGCTGGCCTTGACATTCTCTGGCTAGACGAGGCCGCATTCATCAAGAATGATGAATCGTGGGGCGTTATTCGACCAAGCCTCTCCGATAAGCAAGGATTGCTTATCACAACAACTACACCAAACCAGAAAAACTGGTTTTATGAGGAATTCTTCTCTCCAGAGAGCAGAAAAGACGTTAATAATAGTCGTGTAGAGTATAGAAGTATTGATAATCCCTATTTCCGCAAGGAAGAGTGGGAGTATGTGAAGTCACGGTATCATCCGCTGCTTTTCGCACAAGAGTATATGGCGAGTTTTGACAGCATGGCAGGCAAAGACCTAGCCGGAGACTGGCTTCACTATTATGATAGTACGGATCTGCTAGATTCGGAAGGAAAACCGCTAAAATTGCGCAAATACATGGGAGTAGACCCCGCTATTAGCCTATCTGCTAATGCTGACCGATTCGTAATCACGATCATTGGGGTTGCTGACTCTAACGAGGTGTTTCTACTAGAGCAATACGCGGCGCGAATTCCATTCGCAGAACAACTTATTAAGATTGAAGAATATTATCTTCGTTTTAAACCCGAAATTATTGGTATTGAGTCTAATGCTTATCAGGCTGCGCTTGTGCAGCAGACTGAGCGTCTTACTAGTATGCCTCCTGTTGTGCCTATGTTTGCTAAGGGTAAGAAGTGGGAGCGTATTCTGGCTATGTCGCCGTTGTTTAGGATTGGTAAGGTTAAGATTAAGAAGGATCATGCTGATTTTATTCAGGAGTGGGTTGATTATGATTCGTCTTTTCAGAAGCCTAAGGATGACTGTTTGGATAGTATGGAGATTGCGTTGCGTACGGCGGGTGCTTTGTTGGATGGGTTTGTTGATCCTCTTCCTGCGGAGAATCCGGGTGGGTTGCCGGATTGGGTGATTGCTGATCGTCCGTCTGGTGATAAAGAGGATCGTTTTGTTGATGAAATGATGGGGAGTATGTGGTAATGATTATTCATAGTAATATGGCTGATGCTTTGACTGGAGAGCGTATTTTTCCGGGCGAGGAGGCTATTGATACGGGTTTTGCGAATAGGGCGCGTCCGTATCAGTCTAATGGTAAGACTAAGGTTATTAAGGAGGATACTCTTGTTCGGTTGGCGGAAGCAGCAGGATACGTTATTACTAAGCGTGATGGAGTCTTTGTTGGAGAATCAGAAGGTGTGGACGGAGAGGATGTTGGCGCTGGAGGAGGAGAAGATTCGGTTGGAGAGGCTTCGGTTGGAGGGAAGTCAGCCTCTAAGCGACATTCCGATGGGTCAGTTAAGGGTAAGTGAGGATGAGCAGGATGCTGATTGGGCGTTGAATACGGGTCTTATTACTCCTCAGGAGTATAATGATTTGTTGTCTAAGGCTGGTCTTGCTCCTAGTGATTTAGAGTTTGTTTAATATTTAAGGAGGGTGGTATTGGAGGAGTCGAATAACAATGTAGAAGTTCCTGCTGGTTTCGCTCCTGCTACCAGTCTCGTTAAGCGTGTGGATGAGTTGCAGCGTCAGAGGAATTTGTTGGAGCGTCAATGGAAGATTAATTTGGCGTTTTATAAGGGTAAGCAGTATGTGTTTTATAATCGTAAGTCGCGGCGTATTGAGTCGTTGCCTACGGATGAGGGTGATAAGCCTCGTTATCGTGTGCGTTTGATTAGTAATCAGATTGCTCCTAATTCTCAGTCGTTGCTTAGTCGTCTTGTTAAATCTAAGCCACAGTTTTTTGCTGCGCCGGGTCAGGCTTCGTATGAGGCTCAGAAGGCTGCGCAGGTTGCTGAGAATCTTCTTGAGTATTGGTGGGATGCGTTTCATTTGACTGAGAAGCGTGAAGAGGCGATGATGTGGAGTATTATTGCTGGTAATGGTTTTTGGAAGATTACTTGGGATGATAAGGCTGGGCCGGGGATGAAGGTTATGTTGAGTCCTGATGGTCAGCCTATTGTGGATCCGATGGTTAAGCATTTTTTTGAGAAGAATCTTGAGGAGATGGGGGTTGATTCGGAGCAGTTTGAGAAGCGGATTTATCAGGGTGATATTAAGGTTGATGTGTTGTCTCCGTTTGATGTGTTGTTGGATGATTCGGCTCAGGTGTTTGAGGATTGTAAGTATGCGTTTTGTGTGCATCCGATGAGTCCTGATGAGATTCAGGAGCGTTATGGGGTTCGGTTGCCTGCTAATGCGATTAATCGTTATCCTGATGAGCAGTTGCCGGGTGCGTTTGGTAATATGGAGTCTAAGACGACTGAGAATGTTCGTGTTGTGTATTATGGGTATTTCTTGCCGGGTCCTAAGTATCCTGAGGGTCGTTTTGTGGTGTTTACGAAGAATCCTAGTATTGTGTTGTATGATGCTCCGTGGCCTTATCCGTTTGAGAAGTTGCCTCTTGTGAAGTTTCCGGGTATTCGTGTGCCGGGCCAGTTGTGGGATGGTAGTGTTGTTGAGAATGCGATTCCTCTTCAGAAGGAGTTGAATCGTTCGTTGTCGCAGATTATTGAGTATAAGAATCTTACGTTGAAGCCGCAGATGCTTGCTCCGGTTGGTTCTTTGCGTCAGCGTATTACTGATGAGCCGGGGGCTATTTTTGAGTATAATCCGGTTGCTGGTCGTGTTCCGGAGAGTATTCCGCTTCCGGGTTTGCCGGGTTATGTGTTTGATCATTTGCAGGATCTTGGTCAGCGTTTGAAGGATGTTTTTGGTTTGACTGAGATTCTTGAGGGTAGTGTCCCTCCGAATGTTGAG
>CAZCOL010000087.1:0-1788 GCA_964500545.1 uncultured Ferruginibacter sp.
ACGAATGATACAGTAATTAGGTACACTTATTATTTACAGAATGAGGATGGACCTGAGAATACAATATGCATGTCGGTAGATTCATTGAAATTAAAGATTAAGAACAGCACACATAATTCTACAACTTTATCCAGATGCGGTAGCTACAGTTGGACAACGTATAATTGGACAAGTGGAATTAAAGACAGTTCTGAGGTAGTATATATAGAAACGGGTGACTATACCTATGAATATACAAATGCTGTTGGATGTATTTCGACTGACACATTGCATTTGACTATTAATGAACCAATTGTGATGGATCCAATAAATGGAGATTTCAATTTGATTGAATTGTGCGAACATTCCACCATACAATTAACAAACACCACAGATACTACCGGTTGTACATTTGAGTGGGAAAGTTCCAACAACTCCATCGCTACAATAGATTCATCAACAGGGCTTGTTACTGCAGTTCAATTAGGTCTTGATACAATTACCTATACCATGGTAACCAATTTAGGATGTACAAGTTCTGTGATAAAGGAAATACAAATCATTGAATCATCATACAAACCTACAATTTCCGGGAATAGTAAAGTATGTATTGGATCTTCTACTCAGTTAAGTGTAGATATTGAGGGCGGTGTATGGAACGTTGAGGATACTTCAGTTTTAACAAAAGATGAAGAAAACATAGTTACCGGAATCAAAGATGATGATTCATCAATGATTACCTACACAATTACAGATGAAACAAGCGGTTGTGTCAAAAGTGACAGTATTGTTATATCTGTTAAATCATTGCCGGGCAAGCCTGATTCAATTTATGGCCCCAAATCTACCTGTAAGTACATGAATAAAGACAGTGTGCTATACAGAGTAAAGCCAGTAGCGGGAGCAGTTAAATATGTTTGGTATAATGCAGATAAAGGAATAAAAATAGTCAAAACCAGCAGTTCTTCCGACAGTATATGGGTAAAATACAACGATACGGCAACCAATGCCTGGAATCCTTATTGGCAGCCATTTTACATTGCATCAATTTCTGCTGACAGTTGTATGGGAGAGGCGTTGACATATTGGGTTTATTACATCAGACCTTATCTGGGATACATAAACGGACCAACTAATCCCTGTCCATACATCAATAAAGACACTTTAATCACATACAGTGTATTTCCAAATGATAACGTTTCAAAAAATGACGTCAATAGTTATCATTGGACTGTACCAACAGGAATGAATATTATCGGTAGAACAGATTCAAATGTGATTACTGTAAAATTCAATGACTCTTTGTCTACCTCATCCTCAATTGTAGTGTATGGAATTACCAACTGTGGAAACACAAATGGCAGACCACTTGCGTTAAGAGAACTGTTACCATCAACTCCGGGAAATATCAGCGGACCTGTGAATCTTTGTGCCTATTCAGTCAATGATACATTGACCTATAGCATTGATTCGGTTGATTATGCAACATCCTATGAATGGGTACTTCCATCAAAAGTCACTCTTATCAGTGGTCAAGGTAAACCATCCATAAAAATTAAATACAAAGCAGGTTATCAGGATACTTTAATTAAAGTAAGAGCTATCAACAATTGTTCATCCAGTGGTTATCGAACCTTAAATGTTGCAGCCACTTTTCCCGTTCCTACACCCACTGCAATCGTATCCGAAACCGGAAATTTTGGAAGTGGTTGTACAGGAGACACCATCAAATATACTGTTACTCCAAACACACCTTCAACAACAGAAGATTCTGCTAAGTTGTACAGATGGACAAAACCTTCCAATACT
>CAZCOL010000087.1:1888-5803 GCA_964500545.1 uncultured Ferruginibacter sp.
TTCAACAACAGAAGATTCTGCTAAGTTGTACAGATGGACAAAACCTTCCAATACTTCTATAATATGGGCCAATGCGGACAGTTCGCAGATAAAATTAAAATTCAATTCCGGATATACTTCCGGCACATTAAGTGTGAAAGGACAAAGTGTATGCGGTGTTCAAAGTACAACAGCCAGATCCGTCAATTTGCTGACTGCCTTTGTTCCTCCTACACCATTGAATATTAATTCTTCAACAGGCAATTATGCCGGTTGCATCAATGATACAATAACCTATACATTGATTCCGGGTACACCAAATTCTACTCAGGTTTCAGCAACCATGTACAGATGGACAAAACCATCCAAAACAAGCATAGTATGGGCAAATGCTGACAGCTCCGTTATTAAATTGAAATTCAATACAGGATATGTTTCGGAAAATTTAAGTGCTGCGGGTATAAACAAGTGCGGAACTTTCGGATCCTTCAAAACAATCCGATTGTTGGATCCATATCCTGCGCCTACACCAAAAACAATTTTATCGGCTACTGGAAATTATTTGGCGGGTTGTACAGGAGATACTTTTCAATATTCTATTGATCCCGATACTGTTTCAGCAACTCAAATGGCAGCAGTTTATTATCGCTGGACAAAACCAGCTAATACCACCATTACCTGGGCAAATGCAGACAGTTCGCAAATTAAATTAAGATTCAATACAGGGTTTAGCGGAGGAAATTTGTCATCCTATGGTATTACTGAATGTTTGGGTATTGGATCAACAGAATCTGTAACTTTAATCGCACCCTACACAGCTCCTGTTCCTTCAGGAATCATTTCATCCACAGGAAATTACGCGGGATGTCTTTTGGATACAATTGGGTATACTGTTTCTCCAGGAACTCCCTCTGCATCTCAAATAACAGCATCTGTTTACAGATGGAGCATTCCTAATAACACAGTCATACAAAGAGCGAATGCAGACAGTTCGCAAATTTCATTAAGGTTTAATGCGGGTTATACTTCAGGCACATTATCTGTAAAAGGGCAGAACGGGTGCGGAACACAGAGTGTTGCAAGGACTGTGGCATTGCTGACTCCTTATCTTGCACCAACACCCGATTCAATTGTTTCAAGAACAAACAATTTTGCAGGCGGATGTATAGGTGATACTATAAGCTATTCTGTATTTGCGGACACACCAACATTAACTCAACTTAATGCGATTGTATACAGATGGACCAAACCAAACAATACATCCATTATCAGTGCAAATGCCGATAGTTCAATGATCGTTTTACAATTTAACAGTGGGTATACTTCAGGAACACTTTCCGCAAAAGGCCTCACCGAATGTGGCGGAATTGGCAATGCAAAATCTATAACTTTGTCTGCACCATTTACATCACCTACTCCCGCAAATATTGTTTCGTCATCGGGAAATTATGCAGGATGTTTGGGCGATACAATTAACTATACTGTTGTTGCAGGTACTCCTAACTCTTCACAGGTAACGGCTTCTGTCTACAGATGGACAGTACCTTCTACTACAATAATTACAAGTGCAAATGCAGACAGTTCTGAAATTTCCTTGCAGTTCAACGGTAATTATACTACCGGAAACATTTCTGTAAAAGCTCAAAACCATTGCGGTACACAATCTGCAGTAAAAACTGTCTCATTGATCGCTCCATATTTACCACCTGCACCTTTATCAATTACTTCTTCTACGGGTAACAGTGCGGGTGCTTGTCCCGGCAGTAATATTAATTATACGATTACTCCGGGGATTGTGGGAGCAACGCAATTGCCTGCTTCTTATTACAGATGGACCAAGCCATCTAATACAACTATTTCATGGGGCAATGCAGACAGCTCACAAATTACATTGACATATAATTCAGGTTATACTTCCGGTACATTGACTGCAAAAGGTGTATCCGAGTGCGGTGGTATCGGTAACGCATACACGCTAAGTTTGACTGCTCCTTTAAGTTCTCCTGTTCCTTCTTCTATAACTCCAAGTACCGGAAATGCAGCCGGTTGTATAGATGCGGACATTGACTATGCGGTAACTCCTGGAACGCCTACTTCTTCTCAGGTAGCCGCTTCCGTTTACAGATGGACAAAGCCGAACAACACAGATATCACTTCCGCCAATGCAGATAGCTCTGTGATTACTTTGCATTTTAATCCTGGATATACATCAGGTACCCTATCTGTAAAAGCTCAAAATGGCTGCGGAACTCAGACTACAGCTAAAACACTTTCATTGTTAGCTCCTTATGCAACGCCAAATATAACCGCTGTTGTTTCCAGAACCGGTAACTATGCAGGAGGATGTCCCGGTGATACAATTAGCTATACCGTTACACCAGGGACAGTTACTGCAACTCTTGTTGCAGCGGATGTTTACAGATGGACCAAACCTGCAAATACAAGTATTATTGACGCAAACGCTGATAGTTCACAAATAACTTTACAATTCAACAGTGGTTATTCTTCGGGTACACTAACGGTTAGAGGCCAGACCAATTGTGGCGGAGTGGGTGCTGTATATTCTGCAAGTCTTACAGCTCCAAGGGTTTCACCGGTGCCTGCAAGTATTACATCAAGCACAGGCAATGCAGCTGGTTGTATAGATGCGGATATTGACTACTCAGTAACACCGGGAACGCCTACTTCTTCTCAGGTAGCAGCTTCCGTTTACAGATGGACAAAACCGCTCAACACAGATATCACATTCGCCAATGCAGATAGCTCAGAGATTACTTTGCATTTTAATCCTGGATACACATCAGGTACCCTTTCAGTAAAAGCTCAAAATGGCTGTGGTACTCAGTCTGCAGCTAAAACATTTTCATTGTTAGCTCCTTATGCAACACCTAATATATCCTCAGTTGTTTCCAGAACCGGAAACTATGCAGGAGGATGTCCGGGTGATACAATTAGTTATACAGTTGCACCTGGTACTGCTACCGCTACACTACTGGCAGCAGATGTGTACAGGTGGACAAAACCTGCAAATACAACCATAATCGATGCAAATGCAGACAGTTCGCAAATAACTTTGCAATTCAACAGTGGTTATACTTCTGGTACACTAACCGTTAGGGGTCTGACCAATTGCGGTGGATTGGGCGCTGTATATTCTGCAAGTCTTACAGCTCCTAGGGTTTCACCGGTGCCTGCAATTATTACATCTGGCTCTGGAAATAATGCTGGTTGTATCAATGGAGAAATTATATATACAGTAACGCCCGGTACGCCAACTTCTTCACAAGTAGCAGCAACAGTATACAGATGGACTAAACCGAACAACACAACCATAGTGGATGCAAATGCGGACAGCTCTCAAATAACATTGCGCTTCAATCCGGGGTATACATCTGGCACCCTTTCAGTAAAAGCACAAAATGGTTGTGGTACTCAATCTGCAGCCAAAACCCTTTCATTGATTGCTCCTTATGCAACATCCACCATTTCTTCAGTAGTTTCCCGCACCGGTAATTTTGCAGGATCATGTCTGGGCGATACTATAAGTTATACCGTTACACCCGGAGCAGTAACCCCAACGCTCGTTGCAGCAAATGTATACAGATGGACCAAGCCATCCACAACAACAATTATTGATGCAAATGCGGACAGTTCTCAAATTACCTTGCAATTCAACAGCGGTTATTCTACAGGGACATTAACGGTAAGAGGACAGTCAGATTGCGGAGGATTGGGTGCATTATACTCTGTAAATTTAACGGCACCAAAGGTTTCACCAGTACCTGCAAGTATTACATCAAGCACAGGAAATGCTGCTGGTTGTATCAATGGAGAGATCATTTATACTGTAACGCCTGGTACGCCAACTTCTTCACAAGTATCAGCAACAGTATACAGATGGACCAAACCGAACACAACAACCATAGTGGATGCAAA
>CAZCOL010000088.1:0-5672 GCA_964500545.1 uncultured Ferruginibacter sp.
TGTATCCTGATACATTGGTCTGGAAAAATTTTGATTATGGTAAACCATTCATCAGCTATTATTTCAAATCTCCTGCCTATTATAATTATCCTGTAGTAGGTGTCCTTTACGATGCTGCTGTTGCATACTGTGATTGGCTTTCAGATAAATACAATCGAAGCCCGATTAAAAAATACAAAAAAGTTAAATTCTGTTTACCTTCTAAAGAAGAATGGATCTTGGCTGCAAGTGGAGGTGATACTTCCAGAATATATGCTTGGGATGGCCCTTATCTTAGAAACAAAAAAGGTGTTTTTCTTGCCAATTTCAAATTAACTGAACAAAATAATGAAGTTATTCAAACTGAATCAGAAAAATCAGTATTTGTAAATTTCATGCAAAAGAAAACGATTACAAGTGCCGTCAATTCATACCCTTCGGGCAATTTTGGCATTTATAATATTTGCGGAAACGTTGCAGAAATGATCTCTGAATATGGAATTACTAAAGGGGGTAGTTTTGACGATTATTCCAGTTCCCTTCAATTATTAAATGAGGGTTCATATTCTACTCCAGGATACAATATCGGATTCAGGGTTGCCATGCGTGTAATCGAAAAATAATATTCAAGGTTTAAATTAACTGGTACAAAAATATTTCCCATTATTTTAATGATGATCAATGCAGCAAATTGTTGACAAGAAAAATATTCTAAAAGATTTTTTAAATAAGAACTTATTGCTTGTTGAATTGGGGCCCGGAAACCTTAGAAATATTAAAGATGCGCTTACTATTGATAAATATGACTCCGATGCTGTGGATATCATTGCTGACTTGGAACTTGGACTTAGTTTCTTACCTGACAACTCAGTGGATTATATTTTCTCTTCTCATTTAATGGAACATATCGTAAATCTGGAAGGTTTACTTAAAGAAATTTTTAGGGTGCTGAAAAAAAACGGCAAATTTGAAATGATTGTTCCTCATTTTTCCAATCCATATTATTACAGCGATTACACCCATAAGAATTTTTTTGGTCTTTACACCATGTGTTATTTTTCAAAATCAAATTACTTTAAAAGAAAAGTTCCTCAGTTTTATAATGGTATCAATTTTACCATAGAAAAGATAAAAATTGAATTTACCTCTCCTTTTGTTTTTCGTTACCCACTCAAAAAAATATGGCAATTCATTTTCAATTTAACAAGAGGCATGCAGGAATTTTATGAAGAATCTTTTTCTTTCAAAATTTCTGCTTATCAAATTAGATATATCCTTGTAAAATGAATTGTTTCATTGCATTTTTATTGGTTTTTTTATTTCCTATGGCTTAAAACATAATTACTGGCATTTATGCAATCATAATTTACTTAATGAAAAATTGATTAAATCATTACTTCAATTAACTGTAACTTTACAACCTATCTAAATCCAATTATGAATGAAATTTTTAAGGTTTCATATCCTTTTGATAATTGCGTTGTTTTCTAATCCTCAGGATTCTCTGGCTCAAAACAAAAAAATCAGGGATATCTTCCAAAATAAATTTCAAAAAATAAGATCATTTCTAGATTTTCATAAAGAATACAAAAGAGAAAGAGAAGGTGAAAATGAAGATGAAAAGCAGGAATATGATGGTCCTGATAAAGCTGCCGCACACGAATATTTTATTACTAAAGACCCATCAACAGGAACTGTCCCTCGTGAAAGATTGATGGATGCGATTGAAAAAACTATAAAAAGTAAAAAAAATCTTTTAAATAACAATTTAACCCGAAGTAGACGCACACTTGATTTTAACTGGATTGAAAGAGGGCCTTATTCCGATACGATTGGTATTTCAAATGATAATACAAGGCAGAATGGTGCGGTTACTGCAGGAAGGGTCAGAGCGGTTATGGTTGATTCTTCTGATGCAACTAAAAAAACAGTTTGGGTTGGTGGTGTAGATGGAGGATTATGGAAAACAAATGACGTAACCCAATCAGTACCCAACTGGCAATTGGTAAATGATTTTTTGAGCAATCTTGCAGTTACTGATATATGCCAGGATCCTTCCAATTATGATATAATGTACTTCTGTACCGGGGAAGCTTATTTTAATTTTGATGCTGTTAAAGGGAATGGAGTTTTTAAAAGTACTGATCATGGTCTCACCTGGTCGTTATTAAGCAGTTCAATTTCTTTTGGATTTTGCACAAGGATTATATGTGATTATCAGGGAAATGTATATCTCGCCACAAGATCAAATGGTTTACAGCGATCAACTGACGGCGGGGCAAGTTGGACTAACATAACACCTTCTGGAATTAATTCGGATATATGTGATATGGAAATAAGTTCCACAGCGACTTCCGGCAGGCTGCATATAGTAACGGGGATTTTTTCTTCGCAATCATACAGATACACTGATATACCTTCAACTGTTACATCTTCTTCAGGCTGGAATGCTCCTGCAACAGCTTTTCCATCTTATTCTCAAAGAGCTGAAATCGCTTGTAAGGGTAATGTGTTGTTTGCATTACCTGTCAACTCATCCTATCAGGTTCCAACAATCTACAAATCTATTGATGGAGGGGCAACCTGGTCTGCTACAACCGGACAGCCGACTTCTGGCTGGGCAAGCGGACAAGGATGGTATTCTTTATCCATTGATATCAATCCCTCTAATACCAATCAATGCATCATTGGTGGTTTGGATGCATACAAAACAACCAATGGCGGAACTTCCTGGTCTAAAATTTCAAACTGGTACGGAACAACCGGACAATATGTTCATGCAGATATTCATAAAATATTGTGGTATGACGGCGGAAACAAATTGTTGTTTGGATGTGACGGAGGGATTCATTTTTCATCAGACGGCGGAAATACCATTCGTGACAGAAATAAAGGACTTAGAATAAAGCAATTTTATTCGTGTGCTATTCATCCTAATTCAGTAAACTATTTTTTAGCGGGAGCTCAGGACAATGGTGTTCATCAATTGAATGGCCCCGGTCTTACTAAATCAATTGAAGTGATGGGAGGTGACGGTGGTTTCGTTGCCATTGATCAAAATGAACCTGACAATCAGTTTGGAACTTATGTTTACAATTCTTACGACAGATCTACAGATGGTGGTGAAACATGGGAATATATAGATTTTAAAAAAGGAACTTCTTCCTCTTCTTCTGATTTTGGAACTTTTATCAACCCATTTGATTATGACAATGTTGAAAATATAATATATGCAGGTGCTGATGCAGGAGAATTTTTTAGATGGACAACACCCAATACCACACCTTCTAATAATTATTTTTCTACAACTGGTTTTCCTTCTGGAGCATCCATAGTGTCTGGAATTTCCGCTTTGAACAACGCCAAAGTAAGTACTGTTAAGGTTTCGCCATTTACCTCCAACAAGGTTTACTTTGGAACAAGTGCCGGCAGAATTGTATATTTAAACAATGCAAATACTGCATCATCGGCTTCATCAGGGGTAAATATAACCGGTTTGGGAATGCCGGCAGGAAATGTTTCCTGTATAAATGTTGGTACAAACGATCAGTATCTTATCGCCTCATATTCCAACTATGGTGTAAACAATGTTTGGGTTTCGTATAATGGTGGAACATCATGGTCTTCATCAGATGGTAATCTTCCTGATATGCCGGTAAGGTGGTGCATGTTTTATCCGGGAGATAATACAAAAGCCATCATTGCAACTGAAACAGGAGTTTTTACAACTGATTCTATTTGTGGAAATTCAACCATTTGGAATTCATGCAGCAGTTTTCCTGTAGCCAGAACCGATATGTTGAAATACAGGGATAGTGATGGCACTTTGATAGCAGCAACACATGGGAGAGGGTTGTGGTCCACAACAGTATCACCATGTACAACTCCTAATGTTTCTATAATTGCCGATAATGCAGTTTGTCTTTCAAAAACACTTTTTTTATCGGCTGTTTGTGATCAGGCTTCAGCAACATACAGCTGGTCCGGTCCGAATGGGTTCACTTCAAACCAATTGAGTCCATCCATTAACAATGTGACTTCTGCTGCCGCCGGTAAATATACTTTATCTGCCAACTATGATGGATGCACAAGTATGGCAACTGTTAATATTTCTGTCAATACTTTACCATCCTCTCCAACCGCATCACTGACTCATCCAACTTGTACTGTTAATACCGGATCAGTCACTGTAACATCTGCTACAACCGGATTAAGTTTTAGTTTAAATGGTACAGATTACTCCAATACAAGCGGGCAATTTAATAATGTACCTGTCGGAACATTTTATTTAACATGCAAAAATTCCAATGGCTGCATATCATCAAACAGAATAGTTACTATTAACCCTCAACCAATTATTCCCTCAATTCCCACAGCAAGTGTTACTCAACCAACTTGCAATATCAACTCTGGTTCAATTACTGTAACAAGTACAACAATCGGATTATCTTTTAGTATTGATGGAGTTATTTTTTCTAATACTAGCGGTGTGTTTAGTAATGTAAATTCCGGCAGTTACAATTTGTTTGCTAAAAATAATTCCAGCGGTTGTATATCACAAGCCGCTTCAATCATTGTAAATAATCAACCCTTTGTTCCAAATCCACCCAGCGTTTCAATTGTTCAGCCAACCTGTTTGGTGAATACAGGAATTGCAACAATCACCTCATCTATTGCAGGATTATCATTCAGTAAAGATGGTGCTAATTATTCAAACAGTTCGGGTATTTTCAGTAACCTTACTTCCGGAAACTACAATCTTACAGCCAAAGACAATGTAACAGGATGTATTTCTACAGCAACAACAATAACTATAAATATTCAGCCATCTTCACCTTCAATCCCAACTGTAAATATCATACATCCAACCTGTACTGTTAATACAGGTTCATTATCTGTTAATTCCACGTTGACAGGTTTAACATTCAGTATTGATGGGATTGATTACTCAAATAACACAGGAGTGTTCAATGCGCTCAATCCAGGCAGCTATAGCCTTACTTCCAAATACATTTCGAATGGTTGTATTTCTTCTGCTGCAGTAATTTTAATCAACAATCAACCGGCAATACCCAATGCACCTTCATTCAATTTCATTCATCCAACTTGTGTCTTAAGCACCGGTAAAGCAATTGTCACATCATCCTTGACTGGTTTGTCATTCAGCAATAATGGGGCTGATTATACAAATACAACCGGTATCTTCAATAATCTTGTATCTGGCAACTATAATTTTACAGCAAAAAATAATTCAACCGGATGTATATCTCAAATTACCATCGGAACAATCAACACTCAGCCCCCAACACCTTCGGTACCTTCATTGAATATTACCCATCCAACTTGTACAATTTCAACGGGATCTGTTTCTGTAAGTTCTACAACAACCAATTTGTATTTTATTATTGATGGAATTGATTCCAGTTCAACTGGAGTTTTTACCGGTTTAGTTCCAGGCAATCATTCAATTATTGCTAAAAGTTCTTTGTATGGTTGTATATCAAATTCGGGTTCTTTCATTATTAATAATTCTCCAAGAATTCCTATTAAACCTTTAGCTGTCAATACCAGTATTTGCGATTCAGGATTAGCTTCCCTGGTGGCTATTCGTGCATCTGATGAAACCATTGATTGGTACAATGCTTCTGCGGGTGGTCAAATGATTCTGCAATCCCATGATACACTGAATATAT
>CAZCOL010000089.1:0-1584 GCA_964500545.1 uncultured Ferruginibacter sp.
TTTGTTTGGAAAAAGAAAGTTCTTCCATATAAACTGTTATAAATCCTAAAGCGCTCAATGTGTTGTTCAGTTCATACTCATTTAAAATCTTTCTTCTATTTGCTTTTTTTCTACTGATGTAAATTTTTTTTTTCGGAATATCTTTAGATAGATTGGATTGGAATGCATCTCTTACTTTTAGAATATACTCTGGATCAAATTGTGCCGGTGTTAAGTGTGAAGGTGCAAGAAGTTTTTTTACTAAAATCTTTTCATTGTTTTCATAGAAAATGGCTTCAGAATCAAGTACTTGAAGACTTTCCTTCACGAAGTCAAGATTTTTATAATTTTCAGGCAGTAAAACTCCCGCATCCTTGTTAATTTCTTTTACAGAAATTATACGAGGTAATACCTCTGTAAACCAGTGAAAATATCCCGAACTCCACTGATCTAATACCCAAATACCTTCATTGATTTTTTTCTTTTTAAAAATTAAGCATTTGATATAGGCTTTAATTATTTTGTTTGATGATGCCTTTCTGGTTAGGCTATATTCTTTCTGTAAACAAAACCCATTAAATAAATACAATTGTACTATTGAAGCCTTTTTATAAATACGAACATGATTCTCTTTGATGCTAACATCAAGGTCTTCCGTGAAATGCCGGCTATCCGTTATTGAATAATTTGCAGGACTGGTTCTTAACAACCTGAATTCATTTTTTAAAATCGTCTTCATTTTTTATTCCATAAACAACAAACTTCCTACATGTTCTCCTTGCATCGTTTTCCCTTTTAAAGTATAACCCACCTCATTCATAAATTTTGCAGATTCGGAAAGCAGGTCATTTTGTAAATCGTCATGGGTTTCAATACAAACAATGGTAGGCCTGTATTTATTCCAATCATTGCTTTTCAGTACATTTAAATCAAGGCCTTCGCAATCGATTGATAAAAAATCAATTCCTCGATTTGACATATTTTGATTGAAAACCTCTTTTAATGTTTTTATTTTTATAGGTATGATTTGCTCGATACTTCCATGAAGATTGTTACTATTAATATATTCCTCAGAAAAGGAATTCCTTGCGGAAAGACCCTTTTTAAGTTTATAATAATTGAGCGTTATGTCAGGTTGATTCGATATGCCAACATTCAAAAAAATATCACTTGGACGTTTGATCTTGTATAGTTCTGAAAACTCAGGATTTGGGTCTATACAGATTCCTCTCCAGTTTCTAAGATAAAAGAAAAATGTATTGTTAGCCAAAATGGGATGATGTGAACCAACGTCGACATATGTTCCAACTTTTTTTTGTTGAAGGATTTGAAATACCTGTATATCAATACCGGACTTAGCAAAAGATGTGTGGAATTTTTTGTAGAATTTATTTTTAATTGTTTGTAACATCTTGTTGTTTAAGTTTTTAGAGCCTTAAATTAATCCCCGAATTTTTCTTTCATCACTTCTTCAAAGTTTTCCATTTTTGTAATCCCAAATTCCTCAAGTGCTATTTTTTGATAGCTATTTCCTCTAATCCTCAATTCTTTAAATAATTCTGGCATTGGAGACCATCTGTCGTGTACCACTCCACATAGTCTGGT
>CAZCOL010000089.1:1684-5634 GCA_964500545.1 uncultured Ferruginibacter sp.
CTGGATTTCAAATTGTATTGTCGAAATACACCTCCCAATATATCTAAATTGTTTTCCAGTAAAATTTTCCTCATTAATGGAATTCTTGTTCGAGGCTCAAAAATAAAATCATCATCACATAATACAAATAAAGGCGTAGTGGTTACTTCAAGCATTTTGTTTCTTCCTTCTGCAGTACCAGTATCAAAAGGCAGATTGATATAAGTTATATTCAAATCAGGGAATGCAGATAATACCTTGTCTTTGTAATGTACTTTACTGTCATCTGCAATAACAATTGGGCCCTTGAATTTGTATTTTTTTATAGAATCGAGCAGATGAATTAATTGATTAGGTCTTTCTAACGTTTTAATAAGAATGCTGGTGTCATTGAGTTGATCCAGCATGTAATTCTTTTTCTTTTGAAAAGGATCCCAATTAAAAATCCAATACATTTATTTTGAAAACAATTTCTTGATAAATTTATTTAGTTTTCCAACAAGGTCTCTTTTCGAAAGCTTGTTGATTGTATCTTGGAAGGTTTTCATTTTTACTTCCTGTTGATTTATAAACAAAGTAAATAATTCAGGATGTATATAAGATTTTATTTCGGCATCATTTCCAGTTGAAAGAGAATGTCCTTTCTTAACCACCAAAAATAAATTTTGTCTGTACCAAGGGTCTATTTGGGAATTGTTCCAGATTTTATTTCTAAAATAATCTATCATTTCATAATCGTGCTTTGCAAAATGTTTTTGCCAATATGAAGGCCATTGTTCATTAATGTGAAACTGACCTCCTTGACCCGGTATAGCGGCTGAAAACAAAATAACATCGGAATGATTAACAAGTGATTTTACTAAAACTTCCGAGGAGTCAACAGGAAGGTGCTCTGCTACCTCAAGACAGATTACTAAATCAAATTTATGTTTAAAATCAAATGATTCTTTTAAATCAATTGGGATAAATTCATCCTGATTTATTTTTAATAGAGATTTATTGACATAATATCCGTCAATTCCCAATATTTTTGGAACACCCATTTTTTTTGCTACGGCCGCCCAGTTCCCAAGTCCACAGCCAACATCCAGCACAGACATTGGCTTATACTTCTCAAATAAAATTGGAAGTACAGCTTCTGCTGCTGAATAGTTATGAATCACTTCGTCGTGAGAATACTGAGCCATTTTATAAATTGATTTTTTGAGACAACTCCCTGACCACTTCGATATCTTCAAATTTTCTTGCAAACAAATCTTCGGATTTTAATACTACCGAAAGATTATCAGATTTAAGAATTTCAGGACTGCCTGTATTGGGCTTCCATAGGGTATATCTTAAAGAGTCATTGACCCAATTATTATTTGTTAAGTTTCTTTTCAACAAAGTATGCGGCAAAACTTCTTCCATCAATAAACCAAAAGACAGGCGAAACCTAAGCCACTTGGATTTTTTGTATTCATTCAATAAACCTTCAACTGCATCCTTATACAGATTGAACCAATTTTCTCCAACATATATATCCCGCGGAGTGCTAAACCTTAAGAAATTGAATTTTTTTTGTGCCTTTTTAAAGTATATGATAATTTGGTGTCTGACATAATGTAATATTCCATTTTTATGTCTGGTTGGCACGTGAATAAATGAAAATCTTTTAATAAAAGTTGAATACTCTACCAGAGGATCTTTTTTTACATCTTCCAATGGGAGAAGATTTATGAAGCTTCTGCCTTTATTTTCCTTGAAAAAATCAACGATTTTATTCAGCGGTTTTATCGGGAAGTCCTCTCCGCTTATTAATACATAATAATCATTATTGTCTTTAAACGCCCTTGTCAGCAAAGCAAATGTTGCTTTAGTTACATTATATGCACCCCAGGAGCAAAAGTAATTAGGAACAATAGCAGTAAATTTTTCATTAAGATCTTTGTAGGAAAAGTCCGCAGTTTTGTCTAGATGAAGATATACCCTATAATTGGGATGATTAAATTGCTTAATTAAAAAATTCAGTTGTTCCTTAGATTTATGAGCCAATATTAAAATTGCAATCTTCATTAATAGTAAAATACTTTAAGTAAGCGGTCTTTGCTGATAAATCCGTTTTATAAATTTTAAATCTTTTTTTCTTGATTTATAATAAACGAAAAAATTAGTCGCCATTTCAAAAAGCAAATATTTGTCAAACAAAATTTCTTTATAGTCTGTAGTCAGAAAACGATGTGTTTTATTTGGCTTGATTTTTCTTCTTTTGTAGATGTTTTTTAAAAGAACCACTATTTCTCTTAAATAAAAAAATACAAACAAATTGTCTTTTTTAAACTTGACTTGCTTTACTAGAATTTTATAAAATACCAACCACCCATAGCACTTGGCATTTATTTTTATTTGATTTTCAAGATTTTTTTCCGATACTCTTCCACCGCTTAAGTCATGAATGAAGGTTAATCTTTCATCAAAATACAGCTGATGACCTGTTATTGTTATCAATTTTGCCAATTCGGCATCTTCTGCCTGAGCTTTACCTGCTTGCAAGCTGTTTTTATAGTGAAACCCATTGTTTATTAAATAATTCCACATTGATTTTCTGATAACCGATCCTGCTCCCCATATATTGAAATGTGTAGGGGGCAAAAAGCCTGATGATTCAATAAACCTACCGACAAAATAAGCTCCCGACATTTCTTTAAACCAAATAGGTTCGTCAACTCCTTCGCCAAATATTGCTTCTTTTCCATATCCACCCAACATACCAATATCAGGATGTTGATTAAACAATGAAAGTGTTATATCAAAATAGTCAGAACAAAGCCAATTGTCATCATCACACAATAATAGTATTTCAAAATTAGCTGCATTGTAACCTGCAATCAATGCATTTGATTTTCCCGGATTGGCTTCATACACTATATGAAGAGGATGTTTTTCATGGTAAGGTTGCCATATTTTCTGGGCTACCTCCACAGTATTGTCGTTACAGTTATTATCAACCAGAATAATCTCAAACTTAATATCTGAAGTAATTAATTTCTGTTGTGATAAATATTGAAGTGTCGTCTCAATTCTTTTTTCACTATTGTGACAACACATGATAACAGATATTTCATTAAATCTGCGCTTCATTTGTACTAACTTGTACTAAGAATAATTGAAAAGATTTATGCTAGCCAAATAAATTCCTCGGTCATAATGCCTGCGGGATATTCTATGCCAATGTTGTAACCTGCCCAATTCATGGGTGCGTATATTTTTTTATTAGGTTTCGGGTTCAAATAAGCACCCCACCAGGCATAGCTGCTATTGGAAATCACACATGCGTCTGCATTCATAAGTGCTTGAAATTGAATTTCAGGTACATCATTTATGTACAAATATTTATCTGACTCTCCAAAAATGAACTTGGCCTCATTTATTTCATCGCTGATTACAATAATTTTTTCATACTCCGACTTTACTTTTGAAATAATATTGGTAAACCATTCTGTCGGCAAATAAACATGGGGGTGGTTGTAATCAGGCAATTGAAAGTTTTTGTAATCTACACCTGTTCTTATGCAAATCACAAGTGTTTTATAGGTACTGAATATTTCTCCGTATTTTTTCTCAAATAATCGTTGTGTCTTTTTTTTAAGAGAAAATAATTTTATTAGGTCTTTCTTGTACGGATGAAAATAAGATGCGTCCTGAAAATATCCTTTATATAAAGTGTTTGTACAATAATCAGGCAATTGAATATTTTTCTTGCAATCGCTTAAATCAAGAACAAATTTCATTTTAATTCTATTAGCTATCTGACAATATACTCTGAATAAGAAATTGTTGCTGAATAAACTATACGGGAAATTAAGTTTAAAGAATTTTAAATAAAACTTATTTCTGTCCATTTCCAACAAGAATGTTGTCTTGTTTTTTTGGGCAGTCACATAAGCAAAAGCATATTGAAACAATTGATTGCCCATTCTTCCTTGAAGAAA
>CAZCOL010000090.1:0-2443 GCA_964500545.1 uncultured Ferruginibacter sp.
GTTGGTTCATTAACTATCAACGGAATCACTAATAGTTCTGTAACTTTGGGCTCAACAGTAACTGCAGACGGAGGCTCTGCTTTAACAGCTGCCGGTACTGTTTATAACACAACCTCAATTGTAACCGCTACTGATAATGCTCAGGCATTGTCTGCTGTTCCTAATGTGGGGGATGCTTTCACTGATACCAGATCTTCTTTGTCCCCTCAAACTTTGTATTATGCGGCAGCATATGCTTCCAATGTTGGTGGTACAAGTTTGGGTGCGGTATCCAGTTTCCGAACATTGTCCAATCCTCCAACTGCAGCAGCAACCAATTTATCAGCAACGGCTGCTTCCGGAGAACAAATCAATTTAAACTGGACTGCTGCAACCTATCCTGCAACTGGGGCAACCAACAAGGGATATGTATTGTTGATAGCAACCTCTCCTAATTTACCAACATTAGGTAATACTAACGGAGCAGCTCCATCTGCAGGTGCTAATACAAACATCGTTAGCTTTAGTTTGAATGGAACCACAACTACTTCCTCAGCTACAGGTTTATCGGGCAGCACCACTTACAATTTTGCTTTGGTTCCTTACACTTGGGATGGAGTCAACGCAAGTACATACAATTACTTGACCAGCGATATTGCATCAGCAACTGGCACAACCATCGCTTCAACTCCATTAGCATCTGCTTCCAATCTTCGCTTTACGAACATAACCTGCAATGGAATGACAGTTACCTGGGATAATGCCTCGCCTTCTGTGAGTGGATATTTGGTATTGAGAAATACTGGCGCGGTAGCACCTAACACAGCCCCAACTTCGGCTACTGCATACGCCACAGGCGATGTTGTAGGTAATGCAACAGTGGTCTATATTGGTGCAGATACAAACCTGGTTTATTCATCTCTGCCTGATTCTACCAACTACAATTTCAGGATATTCAGTTACAATGGATCAGGATCAAATGCATCTTATTTGACTACTTCTTCATTGAGTGGCTCTAAATCCACTTTAGCTGTATCTGCTCCCAATGTGAGTGCTAGCAATATTTATTCCAATGCGATGACCGCTAATTGGACTTCTGCTTCTTGTGCTTCTTCTTATAACCTTTCTATAAATAGTGTTGAAAATTTCGAAAACAGTATGAGTTTATTTACTGTTTCGGGTGGAGCATACTATTCTGGTACAAATACTGGAGGTGCTCCTTCTTCTGCTCTTTATTCTGCCTCAGGCAGTTATGGATATGGTGTTATAAATGGAACAGCTGTTTTAACATCTACTGCGTTTAATACCTCCTCATCATTATCTGCACCAACATTTACATTTAAATTATCTGCATTGGGCTATGGAAGTACAGGTCAAGGTATGGAGGCTTCAGATACTGTTAAAGTTGAGGTAAGTCCAGATAACGGGATAACTTGGTACTATACACTTAAAATATATGGTGGCACAAGTGCAAACTGGGCATTTACCGCCGGAGGAATCGCATCAGCTAACTATGATGCGGATAATATTCCCGCAGCATTTACAGGTACTGGTAGTGGTTCCGGCTTATCTACTGTATCTATTACTGGTTTACCAACTGTATCTAAACTAAAAATAAGGATTTCAATGACAAATAATTCAACAGGAGAATTATGGATGATTGATGAATTTAAGCTACAGTTGAATACATATAATAACTTGACTTCCAATTCATTAAATTTAAATAATCTATCCGGAGGAACTCCCTACACTTTAGTTGTTATTGCTAATGGCACTAATTCAACTAAATCAACCTCATTCATAGTTTCAACCTTAGCTTCCGCGACACCAGGGTTGGGTACTGCTTCGGTTAGCAATATTTCAAATACTTCTGCTACTTTAACAGCCAATGTTGCAAACATTGGATCTACTGCTGTAATGTCTGCAAGAGGTATTGCAATGAAAACAGCAACTGGAGTTACCTTAACAGACAATCCTGTAGTGGATGCATATGCTGATACCGGTACTTTTTCTCAGAATAGAACTGATTTATTGCCACAAACACGCTATTATTTCAAAGGGTTTGCAACTAATGCTGAAGGAACAGGATATTCATCGGAAGTTAATTTTTATACTTTATCCAATCCACCATTAGCACAGCCTGCTAGTATGACAGCTACACCTTTCTCAGCAAGTAAGATCAATCTTACCTGGCCAAATGCCACTTTCCCAACAACGGGAGCAACTTACAGAAGATACTTGTTGTTGAGAGCAAAATCTCCCAACGTTCCTGTGTTTACAGGTTCAAATGGTAATATTGTAACGGTAGGCGACAGCACTACTATTGTGGATCAATATATTTCTTATGACTCTACACTGCAAACCATATCTGTAGGAGCAGACGGTCTTGAGATGGCAACTTCTTACAACTTCTTATTGATACCTTATTGCACAAATGGAAATTCTTTGACAAACAACTTCTTAA
>CAZCOL010000090.1:2543-5573 GCA_964500545.1 uncultured Ferruginibacter sp.
GCCACCACATTTGCATTAGAACCAACCTCTTCTCCTACAAACCTGAGCTTCAGCAATATCACTTGCAACGGCATGACATTGACTTGGAAAAACCCAACCACATCTTCTGTTGGCGGGTATCTAGTGTTGCAAAGCAGTGGCGCAACAGCTCCTGCAACAGCACCTACTTCCGGAACTGTTTATAATGCTGGCAATACCGTTGATAATGCTGTGGTTGCTTATGTAGGTTCTGATACAAGTTTTGTATTATCTAACTTAACTGATCTAACAGCTTACAATTTCAGAATATATTCATACAATGGATCAGTTACTGGTAACATTTCGTACAAGCTCACTTCACCACTGTCAGGAACTCAATTGACTATTGCACCCAATGCAAGCACTGCTTTAAACGCAACAAGTATAGGCTTACAGGAATTCACCGCAAATTGGAATGCGGCAACTTGTGCTAGCAATGGCTACAGATTGGATGTGAGTACCTACCCAACATTCTTTAATATTAATGGTCCAACTACAACTGTTGCTTCTGAAGGATTTGAAAATGGAATGTCATTGTTTACTGTTTCAAGAGGAGCTGTGGCATATTCAAATTCAAACGGAATAGTTCCAACTACGCCTCAAAGATTTGCAGGTAGTTATGGACTGATTGTCAACAATAATAAATCAACCATCACTTCAAATACCATTGATGTTTCAAATACTATCAATAACACTTTAACTTTTAGATTAGCAGCATTTGGTAGCAGTACATCTAATGGATTGGATCCAAGTGATTCTGTAACAGTGGAAATAAGCACTGACGGTGGTATTACCTATTATAAACAACTTCAAGTTACTGGTGGTAGTGGAAATAATGTTCAATGGGGCTTCACTGGTGCCGGTTCGGGTGATTCAACCGCTTCAAAAACATTTGATGCATCCAATAATGCTATTGTATTAACCCCTGTTGGAACTAATGCTACAATTAGTCATGGTTATGGAAAATTAGTAGTTAGCGGAATTCCTTCTGTGAATAATTTGAAGATCAAAATATCACTAGCAAACAACGCAGGATCTGAGGTTTGGGCGATTGATAGTTTAGCAATTTTTGGCTATCAGGGATCATTTGTATCGCCTTACAACAACTTCAGTGTAAGCGGTACTTCTCAACTAGTAACTGGACTGACAAACAATACCAACTATTATTACCGCGTCAGAACTGTAGGTACAAATGCTACATCTGTAAGTTCCAACACAATATCAGTAAGAACTCTGGATGGATTTGCTACGTTAAACAATCCTATTGCAACTTCAATAACAAACAATAGTGCAGTATTGGGTGCAACGGTAACTTCTTCAGGAGCTGCTGCAGGTATCACTGAAAGAGGAACAGTTTATAAGACAAGCAATGGAGTAACAATCGCTGATAATGTATTGGCTGAAGGTGGTACATTGGTTGGTGATTATTCTCATACAAGATCAGGATTGGCTCCGCAAACAACCTACTATTTTGCAGGATATGCTTCCAATACATATGGTACTGGAATATCTGCTCAATCAAGCTTCATAACATTATCTAATCCGCCCGAAAGTGCAATTGGTTCATTGAATGCAAGCTATTATTCCGGGGATCAGATAAAACTGAATTGGACACCTGCAACTTTCCCATCGACAGGCGCAACAGCTAAAGGATATGTAATCGTGCGTGCTGAGTATCCAAATACACCGGTATTGGCAAATTTTAATGGCCAGGCTGCCTCAGCAGGTGCAAATTCAACCATCGTCAATGCCAACGTGTCTGCGAATGACACTGCTTCCATAGCCGGAGGGTTGACAGGCAATACACGTTATAATTTTGTGTTGATTCCATTTACCTGGAATGGCACAGATCCTGCAACAACTAATTATTATACAGCGAACGCTCCAATGGCAGATGCAACAACATTACCTCCGGTAACTGCAGAAGTCGCCACTGATTTCAATGCCTCTTCTATTACTTGTAATGGCATGACGATTGGATGGACTGCAGGTAATAATGCTGACGGAAGTTTGGTATTGCAAACCAGTGGAACTACAACTTTCAATTCTTCTCCTGTACCTGGTACCAATTACAATGCCGGTGAAATGCTCGGCAATGCAAAGGTAGTTTATGCAGGAAGCGGAAACACAGTTGCATTGACAGGATTGTCTGATACAACTAAGTATAATTATAAGATCTATAGTTACAATTCCACCACCTTTGGTCCGTCTTATTTGACATCCATGACATTGAACGGAACAGCTTCTACCAACGCAGTCTCTTCAACCACTGCATTAAATGCCACAAACATTGGTAGTGCTGGTTTTACAGCAAACTGGAATGGGGTTAATTGTGCAAGCAATTATGAACTCAATGTTTCATACCTTGCTACAAACAATGGCGTTGCGGGATGGACTTTCCCTGTTAGCGGTACTACTGTAACAGCAGATGCTTCAAGTTCAATAACGAATGCTAATAATATTGGAAAAACAATCACACTTAGCAGTGGTTCAATTTCAACAGTTAGTGGAGTAACAACTTCAGCAGCTTCAGGCACCGCATGGAGTACCGTAGGTAAAAACTGGCAGATAATTGTGAATACAACTGGATACACTAATCTAACTCTTTCATCTGCTCAATATTCTTCTGCTTCCGGTCCAAAAGACTTTAAAGTACAATACAAAATAGGAGCAGGAGGAACTTGGACAGACCTTGTTTCGGCATACACAGTTGCAACTAATTTTACAACAGGAGTAATTAGCAATGTTTCATTACCGTCTGAATGTAATAATGTAACTGATTTGTATATCAGGTGGGCAACTGCTTCTACTACTGCAGTAAACGGATCTACAATTGGAGGTACAAATACAGGTGGAACCAGCCGTATTGATGACATCATTATCAAAGGAACAACGATTAAAACAGTTCCTCAGTACACCGCTATTACTGTAAATGGAACATCTACTTCTGTTACAGGATTGTCGCCATTGACTACTTATTACTATTCTGTAAAATCTAAAGCAACCAATTCT
>CAZCOL010000091.1:0-1071 GCA_964500545.1 uncultured Ferruginibacter sp.
CGGTTTTCAAGACCGCCGCATTCGACCGCTCTGCCATCTCTCCGCGGCAAAAGTAAGGTTTCAGTATTTCAGTAACAAAAAAAATGAACATTTTTTATATAAATATTTAATTTTAGCCTGCATTTTTAATAAAATCTGTTTAGTTCCTTCTCAATTCAAGTAATTTCATACTACTGAAGAATGAATCATCGATAAATTCAATTACAAGCATTGAACTTCATTAAAAATACTGAATCCGAAAAATCTGATGATGAACTCATTGGCCATTATCAGTCTTCTGGAGATATGAATTTTTTGGCAGATTTGTATCAGCGCTACATGGAGCTGGTTTACGGTGTTTGCCTGAAATACCTGAAGAATGAGGAAGATGCCAAAGACGCGGTAATCAATATTTACGAAGAGCTTATTGCTAAAATCAAAAAACATCAGATAAATCATTTCAAGAGCTGGTTGTATCAACTTTCTAAAAATCATTGCTTAATGATTCTTAGAAAGAAAAAAATAATTTACCTGAATCCTGATACAGAAAATATGCAATTATCTGACAATTTGCATCTGGATGAAGTTATGCTCAAAGAAAATCAGTTGAATAAACTACATAAATGCATTGAAGAATTGACTGATGAACAAAAATTAGCCATCACCCTTTTTTACCTTGAAAAAAAGTGTTACAAGGAAATTGCATCTGTTTCAAAGATAGATTCCAGTAAAATAAAAAGTTTTATTCAAAATGGCAGGCGAAACCTGAAAATATGCATGGATAAACAAAAGTAAAAAATAATTATACCTAATGAACTCTCCCAATAAAAATCAATTTTCATCGAAAGACTTCATCCAGTACCATGAGGGAAAAATGTCTGAGAATGAAATGCATCAATTAGAAATAAAAGCACTTGAAGATAATTTTCTCTCCGATGCTTTGGAGGGTTACTCTTACTCCAATAATGCTGAAAAAAATCTACTTGATATTAGATACAAGCTAGATGCATACAAGCCAAAATCTTCTGTCAAATCAAATTCTAATTACAAAAAAATTTATTTTTCACTAGGAATTGCTGCTTCTATAATTTT
>CAZCOL010000091.1:1171-5313 GCA_964500545.1 uncultured Ferruginibacter sp.
AAATCGAAATAAAAGAAGCAGTATCCATACCGGTTGAAAATTCTTTTGCCAATGTCAATGTAGAATCAAAAACCTCTGTTAATTCAGCCAAAACAGCCAGCCAAACTATTAATGTTGCGTCTACTGATAAAATCAAATTAAATGAAACAAAAGCTATAGCTATACTTGACAACGATGATTCGAATGTTTCTGAAAGTATTCAGCCGGCTTCCCCTTCTGTTGACAAGTATGCTATGAAAAATAAAAAAGCAAATTATTCGCAGGAATCTTATCCAGCAAATGGATGGAGTTCTTATAACGATGAGATAAATGAAAACAAGAAAAAAATAACGAATGCTCTGGGAATTTCCTGTAAAGGTTTACTGATATTGAGTTTCAGTATAGATGATCAAGGAACTCCTGTTGATTTCAAAATAACTCAACCCATAAATAATGAATGCGACAATGCCGGTGTAAAAATTATCTCAGATGGACCTAAATGGATTAAATTCAATGATAAAAGAATCGTTTATCAAATCGAATTTTAACTTTAAAAGTTATTTTACTTTTTCAAATTATCACTGCCAAATGACAATGGAAGCAACAACCCTGCCCTTTCAATAATATAAACTTTACCGGTCATTCCGCTTAAGATCAGTCTGATGGGCTGTTTTGTTCTTTCTTCATACTCATGCAAGCTTTGACGACACATACCACAAGGTGAAACAGGCTTATCGCTTTCTCCATTTAAATTATGATAGGCTATAGCCATAGTATTTATTCCAATATTGGACTCGAGCATGGCAGTTGCTGCCAATAAAGCCCTTTCAGCACAAACCCCTACCGGATAAGAGGCATTTTCCTGATTTGTACCTTTAAGAATTTCTCCATTGACTAATTTTGCAACTGCACCTACTAAAAATTCACTGTATGGAGCATATGCTTTTTCGGTAACTTTTCTTGCTGATTCCAGCAGCAATTTATCCTCTGCCGACAATTGATCTATAGAATCCAATACTTCAAAATCAAATTTTACTGTTGATGTTGCCATATCTTTATTTTAGATAAAAAATCCTCCTGTATTGAACAAGAGGATGATTACAAGTTACAAAATTTATTTTAAAAACACAATTTTATCTGATCAAATTAAATAGTCTTTTCCATCTTGGTCCACCTTCCCAACTGAACCAAATCATAGATGCCTTTCCAACTATATGGTCTTCCGGAACAAATCCCCAGTAACGACTGTCTAATGAATTGTGACGATTGTCGCCCATCATCCAAAAATAATTCATTTTAAAAGTATAGGTGTTTGCAGGCTTGCCATTTATGAAGTAAATACCATTTCTGTTTTCAAATTGATTCCCCTCATATACTTCTATACATCTTTGATAACGTACAAGGTTATCCGCAGTTAATTCTATTGTGGTTCCTTTTCCGGGTATCATTATTGGACCATAATTATCAACTGACCATTTTGAATCTGCATTGTAATAGGGGAACAATTGATTTTCAGGATCCATTATTGTGTCCGTAAGTTTATACCCCTGAGGTAATTTCAAATTGGCTGCCTCCTCATTTGTAATATTCAACATGATCACATTTGGCAAATCTGTTTCCCTGATATCGCCTATCTCCTCTCCACCATGTATATTGATTCCCATATCTTTTAATAATTCCTGATCAGCAATCACATTGGGAGGTGTCTCAAGCTTATAATACCTTTCTGATGCTGCAAAAAAATCCTGTGGTTTGTCGTTGATAAACACTTTTCCGTTTACAATTTTCAATACATCTCCCCCAATGGCCACACATCTTTTGATAAAATTCTCTCTCTTGTCAACAGGTCTTGTGATGATAATGTCTCCAAAATTTTGCCATACCATTTCTTTGCCCAATTGCCTTACTGCCTCGTAATAGGTAATGCGACTTCCAAAACGTTCTTCATCATTGATAACTGTATCATTTACCGGGAAATTAAAAACAACCACATCGTTGCGTTTAACAGGACTTGGGAACCATCTTTTGTACGGTAATTTTATCCATTCCAAATAGGATTTTGAATTTGTAACGGGCATGGTGTGATGCACAAAAGGCATCGAAATCGGAGTATTCGGAACCCTTGGGCCGTAACTGAATTTACTCACGAAAAGAAAATCATTGACCAAAAGTGTTTTCTCCATTGAAGGCGTGGGGATGGTATATGCCTCAAAAATAAAAGTACGTATGATACTTGCTGCAACTATGGCAAAAAATGCTGCGTCTACCCATTCGCGTAGTGCTGATTTTTTGTAATTATCCACTACCAATTTACCTGCAAATTTTTCATTGGCAGAAAATCCCAAATAAGGAAAATATATGAACGGAAATAAAACTGTGGCTGCATGATGAACAAAACCAAATCTGCCAAAATGCTCTACAAATTTTATGGTGATCCAAATGGTTACAAATTGTCCGGCAATTGGAATCAATTGAACAAAAAACCAAAGTTTGTTCAATTCCATTTTTTGAACCATACACCAGGTATTGTAAAAAGGGATACAGGCTTTCCAGCCATCAATTCCAGCCTTTTTAAACATTCCAAACAAACCGATATGCCATAGCAGTGCGCAAACAAAAAATAAAATTAGTCCCATATTAGCCATTTATTAAATTAGAATTCCAAAAGTAAGATTGATAATTTAAATAATGGTATGTTCTTTGATTTTCTTTTTTTCAGAATATAATTTTAACAAATAAAAATGATGCAATGATTTTGCTGAATTATACTCTGTCCAAATTAAATTCAGGAGATACAAAATTCACTACATCTGTCAATGTTATCATTTCGCCGGATAAAATAACCAGCCTCTCCACAACATTTTTCAATTCACGAATATTTCCTGACCAGAAATGTTGCTGAAGCGCAAATACTGCCTGTGGCTCTATTGATTTAACAGGCCAGCCATTTTCAAACGATAGTTGTTCCAAAAAATAATCAATCAATACTGGAATGTCCTCGGACCTTTCATTCAACGATGGCACATTAATAATTATGACAGCAATACGATGATATAAATCCAACCTGAAATGATTCAATCTGCATTCTTTAATCAGATCTTTATTGGTGGCTGTAATTACCCTTACATCAACAGGAATTGATTTGTCAGCCCCCACCCTGGTTATTTTTTTTTCCTGTAACACCCTAAGAACCTTAGCCTGAGCACTTAAACTCATATCCCCAATTTCATCCAAAAACAGTGTACCTCCGTTTGCCTGTTCAAATTTACCAGAGTGTTGTTTTAATGCAGAGGTAAATGCTCCTTTCTCATGACCAAACAATTCACTTTCGATAAGCTCATTGGGAATGGCAGCGCAATTTACTTCAACCATTGGTCCATTGTTCCTGTTGCTTTTTTCATGAATCCATTTTGCAATCAATTCTTTTCCGACGCCATTCTTACCGGTAATAAGGACACGCGCATCTGTAGGAGCTACGATTTCAATCATTTCATTGATCCTTTTGATGGAATCACTGATGCCAACAATATGCTGCATTTTAAATGCCTTCTGTCTAATTTTCGGAATTCCGTTGCCTACATGATTTGTTCTTATTGAATTTCTGACTGAGGAAAGTAATTTGTTTAAATCTGCAGGTTTTGAAAAATAATCCGTTACTCCCTTTTTAATTAAGTCTGCTGCCATCTCTGTATTTTGTTGACTGCTGATAATTATAATAGGCAATAGCGGATTGGATAGTTTCCCTTTTTCAATTATTCTAAGTTCATTTGTTTCCAATCTTTCTAAAACACAAACCAGCAGAATTATTTTTTTTTCAGACAAATATTTAAATGCTTCCTCCAATTTTGACAATAGAATTGTCTTAAATCCATCATGGCGAAACAATTCAGAAATATATTTTGTGTAGGTTTCATCAGATCCCACAATCATTATGGTATTCATAATAAGCACTTATAAAAAAAGGAACTTCCGAATTAAAATTATGCTTAATACTATATCCACATTGAATTTGCGCTATGACAAATATCCTGCTTCAATAAAATACTTGTTATTGAATGATTTTTTTTACATTTGCAAATCAAATTTCGGGACGTAGCGCAGCCCGGTAGCGCACACGTCTGGGGGGCGTGTGGTCGCTGGTTCAAATCCAGTCGTCCCGACAA
>CAZCOL010000092.1:0-5227 GCA_964500545.1 uncultured Ferruginibacter sp.
AAAAAAATTATGATTTTAAACTTTGGACAATAGAGATGAATTCATCTGCCACCAAACTTGCACCTCCTACCAATCCTCCGTCCACATCAGGTTTACTGAAAATATCAGCAGCATTGGAAGCTTTAACACTTCCTCCATATAAAATTGAAACGGTATCAGCAGTTTCATTACCATATTGTTTTGAAATTACTGAACGAATGTAAGCATGCATTTCCTGGGCTTGATCACTTGTGGCAGTCTTGCCGGTACCGATGGCCCATATTGGCTCGTATGCTATGATAAAATCCTTCATTTGCGCAGCGGTCAAATGAAATAAACTTTCTTTCAGCTGAAGCTCAACAAAACTGTTTTGCTCATTGGATTCTCTGATTTTTAATGGCTCTCCACAGCAAAAGACAGGCTTAATACCATACTCCAACGCCAAGTCTACTTTCTTCGCTAAAATATTATTGTCCTCGTGAAAAAAATCCCTTCTTTCGCTGTGTCCTATAATTGTATAATTGATGTTCATCCCTTGCAACATTTCTGCACTGACTTCCCCGGTAAATGCACCATTTTTTGTTGATGCCACATTTTGTGCACAAACATTCATTCCTTTACTTTTATCTGTTCTTTCTTTAACAGACAATAAATAAGGAAAGGGAACCGCCAATAGTACCTGATGTGCTTCATTTAATTGAATATCACTGTTGACTAATTGGTCTGTCAATTCAATTGCCTGTTGCAAATTCAAATTCATTTTCCAATTGGCTGCTGCAATTTTTTTACGCATTTTGTAATTATTTATTCGTTGAATATATTTTTGTCAATAATTCCTTTTCTTGAACTGTAATTGTTTCATTTTTCATTTTCTTCCAGTTGTCGATATCTCTGAATGCCTTATCAAGCTTGTATTGTTCTTGCCCCCAGCTGAAATGGGGAACATATTTTTCAGAAAATCCTTGTGAGAAAATATTACAACAAGCTCCTACGACAGTTCCTGTGTTAAAGGAGGTATTGATTGCTGATCTGCTGTAATCTCCCATCAACAAACCACCTTTGTTTCCGATATTCACAGCTTTTTTATCTTTATCAATTTGAAAGCTGACTTCCTCTCCTGTATTTTTTACGTTACTGTTACTGGTTCCTGCACCCAAATTGCACCATGCTCCTACCACACTATCTCCCAAATATCCGTCATGCGCCTTATTGCTGTATTCAAAGAGTACGGAGTTTTTAATCTCACCGCCAACAACACAATGTGGGCCAATGGTTGTGGCGCCATAAATTTTCGCTCCCATTTTCACTAAACTTTTTTCTCCAAGTGAAAATGGTCCCCTGATCATACTCCCCTCCATAACAACTGCGTTTTTACCTATATAGATCGGGCCTAGGCTAGCATTAAGTGAACAATTATGCACCTCTGCACCTTCCTCAATAAAAATATTTTTTTCGTTTACAACATAATTAGAAGAATGAATTTTTGCTGTGCTTCTGTTGTTGGTTAATAATTCAAAATCTTTTCTCAAAGCAAAATCATTCAATTGAAAAATTTCCCAGGGAAAATGTATAAAACAATTTGTATCATTTTCAGGAATTTGCTTTGATGATTTGGAAAATTCAATAATTGACAAATAATTATCCCAGGTTGGAATCACATTTGCAGGAATCGAAAAAACATCATTACACTCGGTTGGAGTGGATAAAAAAACTACATTCTCACCCAGCAATAATTTCCATTTCTCCCTGATTGTCAAAATACCTATTCTTATATCCGATACATGTCTTGTAGCAGAGAAGGGCAATAAATCTGCCTTACATTCATTTTCGTTAAGAAACAGGTTCATTTTGCTAAAAATAATAAGTTATTCCCAGATTGGAAACAATAAAATCAAATTGATTTTTGGATTTATAAAAATGCCCGCTCAGGAAAGGAGCAGGCATGTAATTTTATGATTTTTGGGGTATTATTTTGCTTTCTTCTCGTAACGTTTTTTAAATTTATCGATACGACCTGCAGTATCCACCAATACATTTTTACCAGTATAGAAAGGATGGGAAGTATTTGAAATCTCCAGTTTAATTACCGGATATTCTTTTCCATCTTCCTCCCAAACGATTGTTTCATTGCTGTGTGCAGTTGAACGACTCAAAAAAGTGGTTCCGTTACTCATGTCCTTGAAAACTACCATTCTATAGTTCTTTGGATGAATATCTTGTTTCATATTTTCAGATTTGTGTACGGATTTTGCCGTACCTGTTATAAAAGGAGTGCAAATATAACGAATTTTTTAGTAAAAATAAAAATTATTGGAGTTTAGCTCTTCATGTTCACATACTGTAAAGCCAAACCGAGATTCCAAGTCTTGCTCAGCGCTATAACTTCTTGTAAATCATCGATTTTCTTACCGGTAATTCTTATAATATCATCCATAATGGCAGCCTGTACCTTTAATCCGCTGTCTTTGATTAATTTGACGATTTTTTTGGCGTCTTCCTGTTTTATCCCATTTCTTACAGAAATTTCCTTTTTGGTTATTTTTCCACTTACAAATGAATCTTTGCTTAAATCATATATTTCTGCTGCTAATCCCTGTTTCATACTTCTGCTGATTAGCACATCCACAATTTGATCAATTTTCATATCGCTGTCGGCTTCCAAATTCACTTTGAACTCTTTTTTATTGAGTTCTATGACAACGTGTGAACCTTTAAAATCAAAACGGTTGGTAATTTCTTTGTTTACAACATTCACCGCATTATCCAGTGTTTGTAAATCCACTTTACTTACTAAATCAAATGAAGGCATATTTATAAATTTATTGTTCGTTGTTTTGCAATATTGACTTGGAATATTTATTGTGCGCAACCCACATCATGACAACTCCGGTAACGATCAGGACTACTGCGATGAACTGAGCCTGAGTTGAACGAATTCCAAAAATCGAATAGGGTATGTTCACTCTCATACATTCAATCAGCAACCTCTCGGCACCATTCAATGACAAATACAGACCAAACATGAAATACGGCGCTTTAATACTTTTTCTCTTTAACCAAAGAATAAAAAACAGTATTGTACAAATGATTGTTTCATATAAGGGAGTCGGAAAAACCGGAATTGGAAGCATTCGATTGTGTTCTTCAGTATTTCCGGGAATCAGGATTCCGTCTTTGTTAACATTTTGCGGATAGTTGGATGCTATCAACCAATCAGGCAAAAAACCGGGTCCTTCAAAAGAGTAATGAGGTACTTCATTGAGACCGGCATATATCCTGTCAGTAACATAGATTTTTTGATTGTTTTCTATTACTTTTCCTTCCAAAAAGTATGTTGCATTTGCTTTAAGTGCAGTATCAAAATCACCAGGCTTTGCTTGAACAATTTTTCCGGAATGGTTGATTACATAAGCGCTATTGTAAATTCCCCAATCTCCATCACCTGATAGCTGACATCCCAATCTTCCCACCGCATATGCAATCATCAATGCAGGTGCAGCTGCATCCACAAGATGTTTGATGGTTATTTCTTTTTTATTTGCATAAATTAAAATAGCTATGGTTGCTAAAATCAAACCTCCATAAAAAGTAAGACCCCCTGGAGATAGAATTGATTCAATGGGATGCTGTATGAAATCATCCCAATGCTCCAAATTATCAAATAGCTTTGATCCAAGGATACCAAAAATCAAACCCAATACAATGATGTCCCCTACTCTTTCGTGTGGTCTGATACGGATTATTCTTCTTTCGGGTTGCTTTAACTTTTGTTTGTTTTTTTCATACCATTTGACAACGGCTAAAATCAATCCCAAAGCAAAACCCCCAGCAAAATTTCCTTCTTTGGAAAAAATATATTCCTGAGCATTCATATAATCAGGCTTGTTGAAAAACAAGCCGATAAGTTTATACCCAAATGCAAACCCCATCAATCCATTTGACAATAGATCAATCATCGTTGCAGGGCTGCCAACAGTAATCATTTCTTCTCTGGCTAATAGCAATCCGGCTCTTTCCTTTCGTTTAAGTTCAATTGAAAGTATACGTGCTGCTATTAGAAAAGCGATAGCCACCAGCAATCCAAATGTGTTCAGAAAGGACAAACCCATCCAATCTACTCCAAACAAGTCCTTAAAGAAATAATAAAGATTGGGATACATAAAGGCTTTTTATAGCTCAAACAATTTCGTAAATAATCAACTACAATGAGTGTTAAATGCGCCCATCAAATTATCAGCTATCATTTGAGCAGATCTTCCTTCAATGTTGTGCCTTTCTATCATGTGTACCAATTTACCGTCTTTGAACAGAGCAATCGCAGGTGAAGAAGGTGGATAGGGCAACATGTATTCTCTGACCTTTTTAACAGCGTCTATATCAAAGCCAGCAAATGTGGTAGTGATATGATCCGGTTTTTGTGTCGCATTGTTTACTGCCATTAATACACCGGGTCTTGCAGTTCCTGCACTGCAACCACACACGGAATTGATCATTACCAATGTTGTACCTTTTTCAGCCAATACATTGTCAACATCCAGAGGGCTTAATAGTTCCTTAAAACCATTTTCAGTTAATTCTTCTTTCATTGGAATAACAATTTCTGCGGGATACATAGTATATAAATTTTAAATTAAAATAATCAATTTTACCTTTAATCTCTTTTCAATTGCAAAATTACGTTCAATTCATCACAATTGTGTTGAATTAACTATCTCATATTTTACTACATTTGGAATATTAAATTCCGATTATAAATTAACTATTCTTAATAATTGATGCTACAGCTTGAAAAAATTGTTTTGATTGGCGCTTCTGACCATTGCAAATACACAATTGACATCATTGAACAAGAAGGTAAATATCAAATTCATGGCATTGTTGACAAAAAACTCGAAAAAGGCAGCAGTTTTGAAGGGTACACATTACTGGGTTATATGGATGAACTGATTGAATTGATTGAGAAAAAAATCATCATCGGAGGAATTGTTGCAATTGGAGATAATTATACCAGAATGAAAGTTACCAGGGAAATTGAGGCCCTTTGTCCTCAGTTCAGATTTGTAAATGCACTTCATCCTTCAGTAATATTTGGCAAAAAAACTACAATAGGAACAGGTTGTGTGCTAATGGCTGGGGTGATCATTAACAATCATTGTACAATTGGCAGTCACTGCTTCATAGCCACAAAAGCTTCTCTGGATCACGACTCAACCATTAAGGATTTCGCAAGCTTAAGTCCGGGAGTTAC
>CAZCOL010000093.1:0-5128 GCA_964500545.1 uncultured Ferruginibacter sp.
ATAGAATATAGATTAGCAAAGGGTTTCAATCAAGTAAATTGAAACCCTTTTTAGTTTCTTGAATGTCTCTAAAAAAATAAATGATTTTTAAAGTTAATATTTTATAACTCTGATTGTCTTAGTTTTATTCCCTTGAACTAATTCAATAAAATAAACCCCTGATTGTAAATCAGATCCGAACGTGAAACCCTTTACTGATTGAACGATTCCTTTTCTTACAATCCTTCCACCAACGTCCGATATTTTATAAAAAATTTGCTCTGTTTTTTTAGTAATTATCTCTAAATTAAAATTAACAGCTGAAGGATTTGGGTAAACCTTACATTGGAAATCATTTTCAAAATTGTTGGTAATAATTGCAGGGTTATCTTGTTTTAATGATGGTTGCGAAATTGGGGTTGTTTGACAAATCTTAAATGTATTAATTAATTTAACCGCTTTATTTTTTCCTGTATCACAAGAAGAAATATATGCGACTCTGACACTGTCTCCTGTAAGTGCAGCAGCATAATTTGTAAATCTTACTCTTATTATTCTGGAATAAATGGTTCCAGAATCAATTATTGCATTACTACCCAAAGAGCCTGTAAAAGACCATTTCCAACCAGTAGTAGGAGGTGCAGTTGTGGTAGCGGCAGAAAGTATCGGTGCGGTATATCTATAAATTCTGTATCCGCATACATCACTTAATGTTGCAATAGTAATGGATGCTGGAATTGGTGTAGTTAATGTTGTGTTTGTCAACTTTACTGATTTGTTTAAACTATTTCCACAGGATGATGTATACAAAACTCTTACGCTGTCTCCATTTACAGCCGCCGCGTTACTGGAAAAAACAACCCTAATCACTTGCGAATTGATGGTACCTGAGTCAATAACTGCATTCAATCCAAGCGACCCTGTAAACGACCATATATAGCCGGTTGCGCCAGCAATTGATGATGTTGCTGCCGGCAAAGCAGGTGCGGCAAAACGATATACCCTTTGTCCGCAGTTACTCGGAGAAACTGATGTAATTGTGATTGCAGTAGGGGTAGTTGGCGATGCTGTTGTTGTGTTGGTGAGTTTTATAGATTTGTTGATGCTGTTTCCGCATTCAGATGTGTACAATACCCTGACACTATCGCCATTAACTGCTGTTGTATTTGATTTGAATCTTACAACAATTATTCTTGAATTTATATTGCCTGAGTCTATAACAGCATTTGTAGTATCAGAGAATGGATTACCCGATAGATTTCCTGTAAATGACCAAATGTAGCCGGTTGCTGCCATTGTTGTACTGGAAGAGGAAGTCAATGCTGGTGCGGCAAATCGATATTTTTTGCTTCCACAAACATTACTAACAATTGGTGTGATCGTTAAAGTTGCAGGTGCAACAGGTGCCGTTAAAATTGTATTAGTAAGTTTTGTTGATTTGAATAAACTATTTCCGCATGACGAATTGTAAGCAACTTTCACACTATCTCCCGTTGCAGCTGCACTGTTTAACTTAAATCTTACGACAATAATCCGAGAGTTAACGCTTCCAGAATCTATAACTGCTTTAATTGTATCTGAGAATGGATTACCTGTAAGAGTTCCAGTAAATGCCCAAGTCCATCCTGTAGCAGCAACTGTTGTGGAAGTTGAAGCAGTAAGCGAAGGGGCTATAAATCTATACTTTTTCTGACCACAAATATTTGTTGATATTGGTGTAATAGTTATGGTTGCAGGTGCTGAAGGAGTTAGTGAGGCTGTATTTGTCAACTTAATTCCTCTCCATAAACTTGTACCACATGCAGACCATGCTCTGACTTTAATGGAATCGGTCGCTAATGCTCCCATGCTTGAGGTATAACGAACCCTGATTACTCTTGAAGTATCAACACTTCCGGAATCTACGGAAACCCCACTTATTCCTCCTACCGATAAAGGTAACAACCAACCATAACCGATAGCATTTGTTACGGTATTCGCAGTATACCTATATATCTTAGACCCACATACATTACTCACCAGTGTTTGAGTTATTGCGGAAGGACTAACAGGAGCAGATCCTGAAATTGTAAGATTCAATGTTACAATTGAGTCACAACCTGAAATATTTGTAAATGTCCTTGTATAATTTCCGGAAGTATTGTAAATAATACCATTCCAATAGTAAGCGCCACAGGATGTAACGCTAAATGACGACTGAGTTGAATTACTTATAATTAAATTTAGTGTGGCTGTTGAATCACAACCTTTAGCGTTCAAGGTATTAAATGTATAAACACCACTAGTAGTATAAGTAACATTATTCCATGTATATGAATTACAAGCAATTTTGTTTTGACTACTATAAGTCGGGTGATTAATTGTCAAATAGAGTGTATCGGTTGATGGGCATATATTAACATTGTAATAATTATACAAATACATCCCAGAAGTTGTGTAAGTATCTCCCCGCCATGTATATGAATTACAAGCAACTCTTTTTTCTGAAATATTCGTAGATAATAAAATGGTGAGATTTAGTGTATTTATAGACGGACAACCATTCTGATTGATGTAATGGTAATAATATGTTCCGCTAGTTGTGTAATTAACTCCATTCCATGTGAATGAATCACATTGAACTTCATTTACAGTATTGTATTCGCCATACTTAACTTCTAAATAAAGCGTATCCGTTGAATTGCAACCATCATCATTAATATAATTAAATAAATATACGCCCGATGTTGTGTAAGTTGTTTCATGCCAAATATATGAATCACAGGCAGTTTGGTATTCTGTATTATGAATACTATAATTTATGGTAAGCTTTAAAGTATCTACAGAAATGCAACCAAAACTATTTATATATTCGAAAGTATAAATTCCGGTACCTCTATAAATATCACCATGCCAAACGTAAAAATTACATTCTGTAATTGTATCAACATGATGGGTAGAATTTATTGTTAGCTTAAGTGTATCAACCGAAAGGCAACTGTCTGAGTTAAAGTAGTAGTAAAAATAGGTGCCGGATAAGGTATAATTTTTTCCATGCCATTGATAACTATAACAATCAGTTGCAGTTGTAACGAAATGGCTACTATGACGAATTGTTAGTCTTAGGGTGTCTACAGATAAACAACCGGATTGATTGATGTATTGTTTTATATAGGTTCCGCTAGTGCTGTATTTTTCATCATGTAAATAAAACGAATCACATTCAATGATATCGTAGGAATTATTTGTTTTTAGAATAGTTAATTTGAGGGTATCTACTGAGAGGCAGCCGATCGCATTGTAGTAATCCCTCGTGTAAATTCCACTTTTTTTGTATACACTTCCATACCATATAACCGAATCACAAACCAATACAGTATCTATATTGTGACTTGAATTTTTGATGGATAAATATAAAGAATCCTCCGAAAAACACCCATCTTCATTTATGTAGCCAAAGCTATAATTGCCAGAAGAAAAATAAGTAACCCCATGCCATGAAAATGAATCACATTGTTCAACGTATTCAATATTGTGGGTTGAGTATTTTATGGTTAGGTACAAAGTGTCTACAGACCAACATCCTTTTGAATTAAGGTATCCGTAGGTATACATATCGCTTCCCCTGTAAGTATCACCATGCCATGAATAGGAATCACATTCAGTTCTTATTTCAACATTATTCGTAACATCAATTGACAATTTTAATGTGTCAACAGAAGGACAACCTAATAGATTTATGTATGAATAGGTATAAATTCCGCTCCTTGTATATTTTACATTGTGCCACCTAAAACTGTCGCATTGATTTATTATCAACACAAGATGTGTAGATTTTTTAATTGTTAATGCCAAAGTATCCAATGAAGAACATCCTGATTCATTTAAATACGAATAGGTATAAATTCCTGACTCAGAATATAAAATACCATGCCACCTGAAGGTATCGCATACCACAATAGAATCAAATTGATGAGAACTGAAGTTTAAGGATAAATGCAAGGTGTCAACTGAACTACAACCCATAGTATTAATGTATTGATGGGTATATAATCCAGATGTAGTATAAACCGTTCCATTCCATTCATACTGATTACATGATTGAATATGATAGCTGTTGTCAGTACGATTATTTACAACTAAATGCAAGGTGTCAGTTGAGTTACAACCCTTATTGTTGATATAATTGTATAAATAAGTACCGCTTGTTTTATAAAGAACGCCATTCCATATTGCACTGTCGCATACAACCAGATTAGTTACATTATGAGAAGAATTATTTACTGTTAGATATAAGGTATCGGTTGAAGGGCAACCTGAGTCATTTACGTAATTATAAAGATATGTTCCTGACGTAAAATATTCAACGCCTTTCCAAATAAATGAGTCGCAGGCCGTATCATATTTTGTAAAATGAGTTGATTTTTTTATATTCAGATAGAGCGTATCTGCCGAAGAACAGCCTGAAAGATTTGTATAGTTGTTAATGTACTTACCACTTTCGAAATAAGTTGTTCCTTTCCAATAATAACTATCACAGGAAGTTTTTACCTCTACGCTGTATGTGGGATAAAAGATTGTCAAATTCAATGTATCAACAGAAAGGCATCCATAGTTATTAATGTAATAATATAAATATCTACCGCTGGAGTTATAAATTGAATCGTGCCATAAATACGATCCGCAGGAGGAAGTAATAATGTTGTTATGAGTGCTATTGAAAATTGTTAAATACAGTGTATCCATGGATGGAACTCGATCAGAATTGATGTATCCAAAAGTATACATTCCACTAATTGTGTAAATATTTCCATTCCAAACATATGAATCACATGCTGTATCTATAAATGTATTATGAGTGGTGTATAAAATTGTCAAATGTAAAGTATCTGCAGATTCACAACCGTTCTCATTTTCATAAGTATGAATGTAAGTTCCGCTTGAGTCATATTTGACACCCTGCCAAATGATATTATCAATTGCAGTGTCGATGATTGAGTTATTGGTAGTAAGGATTTTTAATTCTAAAGTATCCACACTTGGGCAACCTGACTCATTTAAATAATAAAATTTATAGATGCCCGATTTTGAATACAAGGAATCATGCCAATTATAAAAATAACAAGTGGAATCAATTGTTTTATTATGTGAACTTTGATTAATTGTTAAG
>CAZCOL010000094.1:0-5039 GCA_964500545.1 uncultured Ferruginibacter sp.
GCATCTCTGTAGCCAAGTGGGAGTAAAACTACACTCTTTAATCCTTTTTCTTTTAGTCCGAGTAAATCATCCAAAGCTTGATTGTTGAATCCTTCCATAGGAGTACAATCCACTTCTTCAAAGGCAGCAGCTGTGATGGCTACCCCAAAAGCAAGGTATGCCTGCTTGGCTGTATGAGTGAAGTTTTCTTCGCTGCTTCTGCCGGGATAATTAGCCAGTAAATATTTTCGATAATTTTCCCAGCCCTCGTTTGTAAATCCCCTGATTTCATTGGTTAAGTCAAACATTTTGTTGATTCTTTCCGCCGTGTAGGTATCCCACGCGGTAAAAATCAGCAAATGTGAACAATCCGAAACCATCGATTGATTGTTGGAAATTGCTCTGATTTTGTCCTTTAGCTCCTGATTGGTTACTACAATTATTTCAATTGGCTGTAAACCGCTCGATGTAGGCGCCAATCGGGCTGCTTCGATTATTCTGTCTACTTTGTCTTGTGGTATTTTATTTCCATTCATTGCTTTTGTAGCATATCTCCAGTTCAATCTTTCGTTTACGTTCATTTTATGTTTATTTTAAAATTAAAATTTAATTGTGAATGATGGTACGCTTGATTTATGTGGTTATTATTGAATTAACATTTGAATTAACATATTTTATTATAGTTTCAACAAACACTTAAAAAATGAAAATTTATGAAGAATAATATTCTTAATTCCGCAATAATAATTATAACAATTTATTTGACGTTTTGTTTAACTATGGAAACTTTTTCGGTAAATAAAGTTAGATTCATCAAAGAAGAGATTTTAATTGATTCAATCATCAATCCTTTGGGTATTTTTTCTAAAGAATGGATAGCAGAAAAATATTCAGCCTGCAATACAGCTAAAGAAGTGAATTATTATTCAACCAGTGAAAAAGAAATTATTCAAATATTAAACATGATTCGAATGAATCCTGAATTGTTTTTAAATAGTGTGCTGCTTAATCCCTCATCGCCCTATTACAAAATACAGGCTAATAGAAATCAATATGACCTGTCTTTGATTGAAACTTTAAAAAAAATACGACCCAATTACAGGCTTCTTATTCCCGATAAGGATGCATACATCAGCGCAAAATGTCATGCTGAATATTCCGGTAAAACCGGTTATGTGGGCCATGAACGAATAAATTCCAATTGTACAAAGGATTTTTATGGTGAATGTTGTTCTTATGGGTATTCAGATGCTTTATCCATATTAATGGCTTTATTGCTGGATTATAATGTTCCCAGCTTGGGACATCGTGAAATATGTCTGTCCACTGATTTTTCTTCCATTGGTGTTTCTATTCAATCACATAAAATCTATGACTTCAATGCAGTGCTTGATTTTAAGTAATTTAGGAAGGATCAATACTTTGACATTTCACGGATTCAAAAAGTCATTGTATTAATTTTTTTAAAATCAGGTTGATAAAAATCTAATTTTCACTAAAATATTTAAACAAATTTCAAATATCCAGGTATTCTATTGTTTTAATGAAATATTCTGTTAACTTAGTAACCATCTATGTTAAACGAATTGAAATACCTCCTTTCTGTTGAGTTTTTCTCTACAATTACTACCACAACCCGTCAGGGTTAAATCTAAATTATACAATCCAAAGGGCATCAGCTGTTAAAAAGAAAAAGTTCTATTATCTGTTTGTTATCTACCTAAAATTTATTTTATGCAAGTTTTGAAATTTGGAGGCACTTCAGTGGCGAATGCGGAGAATATTAAAAAAGTTATTTCTATAGTTTCCTCATCTATTAAGAAGGATAAAACCATTGTTGTTGTCTCGGCTTTGGGAGGGGTTACAGATCTACTGCTTGATGCAGCATCCATAGCTTCTACCGGCAATGAAAAATACAAAGAAAAATTAGCGTTGTTTCAGCAAAGGCATTTGGATTGTGTAAATACCCTGATATTGTCTGCTGAAAAAAATACCAAACTCATCACTTCTATACAAAAAGCCTGTGAAGAATTGAGCAATCTTTGTGAAGGAATATTTATGCTGGGAGAATTAACAGCCCGAACAAAAGATCGAATTGCCAGTTATGGTGAATTTTTGTCTTCGCAAATAATTTCAGATGCTTTCAATGAAAATAATGTTATTGCGCAATGGAAAGATGCCAGAGAGTTAATAACGACCAATGCTGCTTTTGGGGCAGCTGTTGTTGATTTTAATGAAACAAACAAAAAAATCAGGGATTACATTGACTGTACAAACTCAAAATTATTCATTATTCCTGGTTTCATAGCTGCAGAGTCCAATGGGATTACTACAACTTTGGGACGAGGAGGATCAGATTATACGGCTGCTATTTTTGCGGCTGCTTTGGATGCCTCCAATCTGGAAATTTGGACTGATGTGAGCGGTATGATGACGGCTGATCCAAGATTGTGCTCCAATGCTAAAATTATTTCCCACATTGCTTATCAGGAAGCTATGGAGTTGTCTCATTTTGGTGCGAAAGTTATATATCCGCCAACGATACAACCCGTTATGGTAAAAAATATTCCGGTTTGGATTAAAAATACTTTTGCTCCGGATGATTTTGGAACTAAAATTTCCAATGATGTAAATATGGATGCTGATTCCAATGAAGCCAACATAGTCAGAGGAATATCCAGCATCAATAACATAAGCCTGATTACTTTGGAAGGGAGTGGAATGATTGGAATACCTGGTTTTTCAAAAAGACTTTTTGAATCCTTGAGTAATGAAAAAATCAATGTCATCCTGATTACTCAAAGTTCTTCTGAACATTCAATTTCTGTGGCCATTGACGGGCATGCTTCTGAAAAAGCCGCCAACTCGGTAAATGCTGCTTTTTCAAATGAAATAGCATTGCAGAAAGTAGATCCATTAAGGATTGAAAACAATCTTTCCATTATTGCACTCGTGGGAGAAAATATGAGAAATCATACCGGGGTTAGCGGCAGAATGTTCAGTGCTATGGGAAGAAATGGCATCAATATCAGAGCAATAGCTCAGGGTTCTTCAGAAAAAAATATTTCTGCGGTTATTGATACCATTGATGTTAAGAAGACAATTAATGTATTGCATGAAGAGTTTTTTGAAGCAACCTACAAACTGGTGAATGTGTTTCTGGCAGGAGCTGGCAATGTTGGAAGCAAATTGCTGACTCAATTGCAGCAGCAGACTGCTTTTTTAATGGAAAAAATGAGACTCAACATTCGTCTGACAGGAATAATCAATAGTAAAAAAATGCTGATCAATGAAAAAGGAATTGATATTGAAACCTGGCGTGATTCATTGAATATTGCGGAGTCTGCAGATTTACAATTATTTGTTCAAAATATTTTGAAGCTCAATTTGAGAAACAGTGTTTTTGTGGACATTACAGCCAATGAGAACGTGGCGTCTATATACGGACAATTGTTGCAAAAAAGCATTGCAGTGGTGGCATGTAATAAAGTGGCGGCATCCTCCGCCTATGGAAATTATAAAAAACTAAAAGACCTTTCCAGGGAATTCAATGCGCCTTTTTTATTTGAAACCAATGTGGGTGCAGGTCTGCCTATAATAGGTACCATCAATGATTTGATACACAGCGGAGATAGGATTCATAAAATTCAAGCGGTGTTGAGTGGTACTTTGAATTTTGTTTTCAATAATTATGATGGTAAAAGAAAATTTTCTGACGTGGTAAAACAGGCGCAGGATGAGGGTTACACTGAGCCGGACCCACGCTTGGATTTAGGAGGTACAGATGTGATGAGGAAGATTATGATACTTGCAAGAGAAGCGGGAGAATCTATTGAAATGGAAGATATCGTTAATGAAGGGTTTATGCCTCAAGCTTGTATGGAAGGGTCTGTAAGTGATTTCTATAATGCTATGCAACTGCATGAGGAGCATTTTAAACAAATCTACAACGATGCAAATAAATCAGGAAAGAAATTGAAATTCGTGGCAAGTTTTGAAAACGGTAAAGCCTCAGTCGGGTTAAAACAAATAGAGCCTGCCCACGATTTGTTTCACCTGTATGGAAAAGATAACGTAGTATTGTTTTATACCGATAGGTATCGGGAACAACCCCTGGTGGTGAAAGGAGCTGGTGCCGGAGCTGAAGTTACCGCCAGCGGTGTATTTGCAGATATTATCAGATCAGCTAAAAAATAATTCATGAATTCAATCAAAGTCAAATCGCCCGCTACGCTTTCTAATCTTTGTTGTGGTTTTGATATATTAGGAATGGCTTTAAACGACCCATACGACATCATTGAATTAATTAAGAAAGATGAGCCTGGGATTACAATCAAACACCACGATTCATTTGAATTGACTGTTGATCCTCAAAAAAATATTTCAGGTGTTGCATTGCAGGCATTACTGGATGCATTGAATTATAAACAGGGATTTGAAATAATATTGGATAAAAAAATAAAGCCCGGAAGTGGAATCGGATCAAGTGCGGCCAGTGCAGCGGGTGTTGTAGTTGCTGCAAATGAATTGCTTGGAAGACCTTTCAATAAAAATCAATTGATTTCTTTTGCAATGGAAGGAGAAGTGCTGGCAAGCGGATCAAGACATGCGGATAATCTGGCTCCCTGTATTTTCGGCGGCTTGGTTTTGATACGAGACACGCCAACTTTGGATATCATTTCTTTGGATGTTCCAACTTTATATATTACCATCATTCATCCTCAAATAGAAATTAAAACCTCTTATGCAAGAGAAATTCTTCCAAGGGAAATTTCATTAGGGAGTGCTGTTACGCAATGGGCAAACGTTGCAGGGCTGGTATCAGGGTTTTTGAAAAATGATTATCAACTGATTAAGCGATCATTGCGGGATGTAGTTGCAGAGCCCGTCCGAAGCAAACTGATTCCCGGATTTGATGATATTAAAAGCAAATGTCTGAATGTCGGAGCATTAGGTGGTGGTATCTCGGGCAGTGGTCCTTCTTTATTTATGCTGAGTGAATCTGAGTCTGTTGCTAAGTCAATTGAAATTGAGATGAAGTCGGTATATGATAATATAGG
>CAZCOL010000095.1:0-4999 GCA_964500545.1 uncultured Ferruginibacter sp.
AGCCCACATTTAAATAATATTGCTGCAGGCGAATGCTTAACTCAGCGTTTTCACCGAATCTCATTTGAGTGTCATATTGGCCAATTTTAAAAAATAATTCTTTTTTTATTGCAAATGCTCCTGCTAATAATCTTTTGGAAATGCTTTTTGCATCAATAATTTCATCTTGCAATGATTTGCCTTTAAGCATATTTTCTTTATTTACATGCACTCCACAACAAATAAGATCATAATCATTTTCTAAACTTTTTTCATGAAAATCAGCTAGCCATTTTTTATCAACCGAGTCATCGCTATCCAGAAAAATCAAAAATTCTCCACGGGCTTTTCCCGCGCCGGAATTTCTAGCAACACTTACTCCTTGATTATGCTGATAATAATAATGAACATTTTCTTTTGAAATCTGAATTGCTAAATCTTTTGTATTGTCAGTAGATCCGTCGTCTATGATAATAATTTCAAAATTTTTATAGCTCTGGTCATAAATATTACCAATGATTTTAGTAAGGAATGAAGCCCTATTGTAAACGGGTATTATTATGCTGAATAAAAGCATTTGAATTCAATTTTTTATTATCTTATGTAAACCGTATTCCCCAGTTTATATTGGTATTTTTCAATGTATGTTTTTCTATCTCTAATCTTTATTTCATTAAATGGTGATAGTCCAGAAGTTGTGGCCATTTCAGTTTTATAATAAAAGCCGCTAATTTCCAAATTCACTTTATTGATAGCATAAAAAAGATAGTCATCGCCACTCCAAACCAATAAATCATCAGGAATTATTTTGTAATTTTTTTTATTTAGGAACATTAAAGTGCCATAGCCATCATATCTCATTTTAGCCACTCGAATCTTTAAGAATTTGCTTGTTTCATTGTTCTTAAGTGAAACCCCAATCAAGCCGATATTTTTATCCAATAGTATCTGAATTTTTTTTAAAATTTCCAGGTCGAATAACAAGTCGTCGTTACAGATCAAAACATAATCAGACAAGGCATTGGTTACTCCTAGATTCCATGAAGGATTTACATAAATGTTATTTATTTGATTGAATACTTTAACTTTTGGAATTGAGGTAAACATAGAGCCGTTTTTATTTGCATTATCAATTAATATTATTTCAAGTACTTGTTCTGAATTGTTTAGCTGATGAATTAAGTCTGTTAACAATGAAGATTTATACATTGTGGGTATGATAACAGATATTTTTTTGTTACTATAGCTATTTCTAACCAACCAAGTATAGTATATCCCTTTGATTAAAAAGGAAATGTTTTGAAAAACAATAAAAAGAAAAAGATTTATTCTACTCAAATTATTTATGCAGCTTTTTAGTTAAAAACAACTGCCCAATTAATCAGTATGAATAATCAGGATGTCATTTTTATTTTTATAAACGTTTAGCTTTTGAGTATTCAAATGGCTTTGAATAAATACATCTAACGTATCATTAAAAATGAATAGCGCGCTTTTATGAGTGGAGAAATTGCTCCAGAATTCGGCTTGTTTAGCTTTTAGTTCAGATTCGGAAACAGCCCTGAATTTTCCGTTTTTAAACACTATTTTCTTAGGGTACTCTTTGACAGGTTCATGATCTAAGGCGAATGATAAATTTCTGGAATCATTGCTGTAGATATTGCCGCTAAAATCCTGGGATTTTCTTATCTGATTAAAGTCAAAAAGCGATTTTTTATTTTTGAAATCAGTTAAATAACTTAAGTATTTTTCTTTTGATGAACGATTTAAAATAATAAGGTAACAGAAAGAATATGCAATACTTATAGTGAAAAGGACAGTAATAAAATGTTTCCAAAAATTCAAAAACCTGCTTTCCTGAATAATAAGCCATATATACAATGTCAATATACAAGGAAAAAGTGTTCTCGAATTGATTTCTTCCCAACCTGCATATTGACACAATGCATAAAATGATAACCAATAAAAAAAAGTAAAAGACAGGAAAATATTTTGTGGAGTTCTGTTTTTTATATCAACGACCAAAAAACAAACAAAAATGATAGTTACAATAAACATGAAGACCGTTGCCGCCAACCTGGGCAATAATAATTCAGCGGATTTTGAAAAAATAGCTCCAAAAAATATTTTGCCGGACAATGTAAAATTTGAAATCAGCAATGAGCTGTTTTTTATTGACTTTGATATTTTTTCAGAAAAAGACTCGGTTTGTAAATGTTGTATAACTGTTCCGTTGATTTCCTTAAACATAGTGTAAGTAAAAATAAAAACGATTAATACAATCAGGATCGATATAAGATTTTGTAGGGGATTTTTTTTTCTATAAAATAAAATTGAAAAAACAGAAAATGGAATCAAAATAATTGCATTGTATTTTATCCAAACACTTAATGCAATTGTAAACAATAATATATAAAACCCTTTTTTTTCTTCGAAAAATAACCATTTAGTAATTCCTAAAAAATAAACAGACAATAAAAGTAAAAAAAACAAATCTGCATGTGCTGTCAACATTACTTTTAGTAATAGCCAATTTGCCATTATAAAAAATACCAGAAAAAAACTTTTTACCGAGAATCGATCTCCTTTATCAATAAATAATTTTAATAGCTGATATAATACAATAAAAGTGCAAAAAGAAAGAATTAAAGTTGATAGATAAACACTTTGAATTTGACTAATAAAAAATGTTTTAGTGAAAAAAGCGATTAGAAATGGATATCCCGGGGAAAAAGAATCTGAATGCGGAAATATTCCTTTGTTAATCCTGTTGGCCATTTCCAAATAGGAAATTGTATCAGTAAAATACAATAACCCTAAATTTCTAATCAGTACTACAATGGCCGTTACGAAAAGAAAAATCAAAACCCAAAAAAATGATCTCTTGCTAGAATAATTCACAAAAAATGTTCTTAATAATTGCAATTCTATTCAAGATTAATTGTATTTACTATTTCTGCTACTTGCTCTAATGTTAATTCATAATAAAAAGGCAAGCGAACCAAACAATCAGAAAATTTATCTGAATTAGTAAGAATTCTTCCATCATGTTTCGATTTGTAAAATTCACTGCAATGCAAAGAAAGATAATGAAAAACAGGATGAAAATCTTTGGATTTCAGATTGTTGATAAAATTCGATCTTTGATCAATATTATTTAAAACCAAATAAAACATGTGAGCATTATTGGTAGCATATCGAGGAATTTGAGGCAGTGAAATAAAATCAAGATTTAACGCTTTAATCCCCTCAAAATAAGCCTGCCATATTTGTTTTCTTTTGGATTGGATATCCTGCATATTCTCTATTTGAGCCCACAAAAAAGCTGCTATGATTTCCGAGGGCAAAAAAGAAGATCCGGTATCTACCCATCCGTATTTATTGACTTCTCCTCTAAAGAACTCTGCTCTGTTCGTACCTTTTTCCCAAATTATTTCTGCTCTATGAATAAATCTATCATCATTGATGGTTAACATACCGCCTTCCCCTGAGATGATATTTTTTGTTTCGTGAAATGAAAACGCAGCCAAATGCCCAATGCTTCCTAATGCACGCTTATTGCCATGCTTATCTGTATGAAAGCTATCAATAGCTTGAGCTGAATCTTCAATAACTAATAAATTATGTTGCTTTGCTATTTCCATTATTTTGTCCATATCACATGATACACCCGCATAATGAACTGGTACAATTGCTTTTGTTTTTGATGTAATCAAGCCTTCAATTTTTTCTGCATCTATATTAGGATTATCAGAATAAGAATCCGCAAACACCACTTTGGCTCCCTGCCTTATGAAGGCAATTGCAGTTGAAACAAACGTATAGCTAGGGATAATTACTTCGTCTCCTGGTTGAATATCGGCAAGTATAGCACACATTTCAAGCGCATCAGTGCAGGAAGTCGTTAACAAGCATTTTTTAAAACCATATTCTTTTTCAAAAAAATCCTGACAGAATTTTGTATACTTTCCATTGCCTGATATTTTTCCTGTTTTTACAGCGTCCTCTATATAGTGTGTTTCATTTCCAGTTAAATAAGGTTTGTTAAATGGTATCATTGAGTGTTAAATTTCTTTTCTTTTATTTTTAGAAAATAAGATTCGAAATATTTATAAGAAAAATGGCTGATGATAATAGTCAATGAAATAATAATAACATAAGACAGGATATTATACCAAAGTGGATTCAAATTGAAATAGGAATTAACCACTGCAAAAACAATATACATTACTAATGGATGGTACATATATATCCCATAAGATATAGTCCCTAAATAAGCGAAATACTTATTTCTAAAAACGAATTTATTTTGACTATTAATGGTACAAACGATAATCCCTAAAGTTAATACGCTCATGGTTAAGCTTTGATAAAACTTTCCTATAGCATCTTTAAATAACAAGAAAATCAGCAGCGAAACAAGAAATATATATAGCCCTTTGCTTTTCCCGATTATTGTCAAACGCTCCGGATAATACATATAAAGAAATCCACCAAGCGCGCCAATAGCCATATGCTGAAATGGAATGGCCAAATCAATATTTATAAATAAATCGTAAGAGCTTCCCTGTATTGCTCTGTAAAAAAGCAATATTGCTACAAAAATCCAAATAATATATTTTCTGCTAAACAGCAATATCAATACTGGCCAAATAATATAAAACTGCTCTTCAACTCCAACTGACCAGGTTTGAGAGCAACAGGCAACAAAATACTTATATACGTTCAACACCAAATTAGGAAAAAAGAAAAGATATAATAGTTTTACTTGAGTAGTATAACTTGCAATATTATTAATTGAATTAAAATAGTAGGAAACAGATGAAAAAATTTGAAAAGAATTATTAATTAGAGGTACAATAAATAATGAAATGCCAACAATCAAATAATACAGGGGCCAAATTCTCAACATTCTTCTCGCATAAAACTTTTTTAAAGATATTTTTCCTGAATTGTTTTCTTTTTCTTTTAACAATAAAAATGTTATCAGAAATCCACTGATTACAAAAAAGATATTAAC
>CAZCOL010000096.1:0-4778 GCA_964500545.1 uncultured Ferruginibacter sp.
CAAACCGTGCCTGAGCCGTACGCTCAGCCAACGCTGTGAGCGCATCCTGACGGGCTCTAGCGGCCTGAGAACGATACGCAGCCTGTTCCTGACCCAACTGGGTGCTGGCCATCGAGCCAGCCATACGTGCCTCAGCCAAACGGGACAGATCAGCCTGCTGACTGGCCCTGCTCAAAAAGTCTGCCAACGTATTGAAAGCTCCAGCACTCTGCTGACCAGCCAAAAGTTCAGCTTGAACCTGCTGCTGAACCTCGGGGGCAACAACACCATATGCTCCCAACATCTGTTGCATTTGGTCCTGCGGGGTCGTGACCTGCTGTGTCAAACCTTGAAATGCCTGATTGGGGTTTCTTGTGAGATAATCCGTCAGCGAGTTGTATGCGCCGGTCGTAAGACCGGACGCAACGTCATACCCGGCGGCAATGTTCTTCAAAGCGTTATCGTAAGTAGTTCCAATTCCGGCTTGAGAGGTTGCTTCCATCTGTGCAAGACGCTTAAGAGCTGCGTCCACATTGCCACGATATGACCCGTCTTCGAGTTGGGCTCGCATCAAATCGTATACTCGTTGCTGTTTTTCTGCTTCTAGTGCATTCTGTTCTTTTTCGTATTTCCATTTTGCCCAAGCAAGTTTGTCGCTCGAGGACGGACCACCACCACCTCCGCTACCTTCACCACTAAGACCCAACGCTCCAGCAATGTCAAGATTGACATTCGTTTTTGGTTGCTGATCCAAACCCGTCTGCTGCTTAAAACCAAGACGCTGTTCCGGACTCATGCCACCATACCATCCACCGTACATAGCCTGTTCGGACCAAGGCTCAACACGATCAGGAACACGTGCCTCTACAACCTTCGTAGCCGATGGCATCGTGTAGGTGGGCGTAATCGTTCCAGTGGTCGATCCACTCGTCGGAAAAACCTTGAGACGGTTCGCCTTGTATGCGCTACGACCCGGGGTCCTGTTGTTCTCTGCCATGTTATGCTCCTGCTCTCAAACGAAGAAGATTCAACGCATCTTCCTGAATCTGCCTAGCCTTGTCCGCTTCCATATCAGCCAAATCCTGCGAATACTGGTCACGCAACTGACGTTGCTGCAACTCCGACATTGCCTGCGACATGTCCAATTCTCGTTGCGCAGCAGCCGTATCCTGCACACGTCGCTTCGCATAATCCGCCATCGCCTTTCTAAATGCGCCAGACTTCACGCTGGGCGCCAATAGTCCTCGTCTCCCAAAGCTAGAGACAACCTTGGGCGCACCTTCGGTGTATTGCTGTTGCAAATCAGCCAACCCTCGTTGGCCTCTTTGCTGTGAAATGAATTGGCTGTATGCGTTCATTGCTGATTGACCAGCAATGTTTTGCATCGCCGCACGGCGGCGTGCCTCAAACTGGCTAGCGTCGTATGCCATAAACGGCCCTTTCTCGGAAATCGTTACGTCTCTTCATTTGATCTTTCAGATCTTCAACTTCCTTGTTCAGCCGACCAATTTCGGCCACAAGAGAAGCAACAATCGCACGGATCGCCCTAGCGTCCGTCGACTGAAGAGTAGTAAGAGCGGGGATTTGGATTTCTTTCATCATCCGAAAATCTGTGTCCCCAATACGACTTGGTCGCTGTCTCCGGAAACACCGACACCCGGAGCAAGTTTTGCTTGAGTGATCGAAGAATCTGCAATTTTTGCTGTTGTAATTGCATTTGCATCAATGTTTGTTCCATTTGACAAACCATTGACGTAGTTTTCAACAGCAGAAAAGTTTGCATTTACTTCAGAAGCTTCTGCGATTACACCATTTACAAATGTGTGTGGAATTGTAATTGCCATTATCCAGTCACCTTTCGGGTATTAAACTTGTATGAAATGCTGTCAAGACCCCAGTAGAAACCAACGGGTCCGGTAAACAGTAATTGCACCGAACGGGCTAGGCCGAGATTTGAACCCCTTACAACTTGAGCGCCTTCAGCAATTACACCCCACACATCTATCCCCCATCTTCCCGCACCCCAATACATTCCACGTGCGCTTGATTGAAGAGTGACGTTGAAATTTTTTCTTTCATTGCCAATCGCTTCTTCATAGTTGTGGTAAACCTTGATGTTGATTGTTCTTTCTGTGTCCACCTGCTTGACAACAATGTCCGGTCGACGGAACATCTTTTTCATCGAATACGAACGACCATCCACCCAGCCAGTTCTGTAATAACTAGCAAAACCGGTTTCGACTCCGGCAAGCAAATCTTTTTCTTCGTCATATCTGTCAACCTCTAAAACACGTGGAAGAGTTGGGTGTGCCATCAAATACATGAATGAGCCATCGGCTTTTTTGAAGTTGCATCCAGTAACAGGCGCATGACCGCCAGCAATCTGATGCGCCACCCAAGCACCACGATTAATTGACGGATCATAAACAAACGAAGTCGTTGGATAATTGACGCTAGTCGTTTTTGAGTACGGCATCGAAAGCCACACACGGCTATTGACGTATGACAAAAAAATGTTGTCAATTTCAGAAGTATTTACATATCCCTCATCAAAGATGGCTTTCAAGTTGTCTGTCAGATCAACAATTTGATTTCCATTGTAAAAATACAAACCACGTTCGTGCGCATAAAAATAAACGCCAGTTTCGGCAACAGCCATATGTTCGTGGGAGCTAATACCAAGTTGGGAAGTAAGTTCTACGACCTGATGGTCGGTTGAGTCGTAACCATAAACCACATAAATCGATGATGATTTAAAAACAACAAGTTGACCAGCAACAGACGCCATGCCGGTTATGCCATCTGAACCACCCTCAAAATCAATATGGTCATCAAAAAGCCAATCTTCTGGAAGATTTTCGTGTGACCATCGCACACGATTCGGATACGCAACAGCATTTTCCGTAGTGTTAGCAGCAAACAACTTGTTGGCGTGAACGCACAAATGTTGCGCAGTTGGGATTTTCCCACCAACCGGAGAAAGGTATGCCTGCCAATCATGTGGATTGGTTCCACTAGCAGTCAACGCCGTAGCATATGTATCGGTAGTTCGCCATTTGTAGCCACCATTACCAGCAGTACCCATCGCCATATACAGTGTCTTGCCCCACTGCGCAAAACACGCACCATGGGAAGTAGATGGAGTTACATCATTTCCTGCACTGTATTCCAAGGTCGTAAAATTCGTGCCCGTAGATTTGTACACCTTGCTTTGAGTACTCAGCATGATTGTGGGCGTATCACCTTGAAAAGCAAACAACTTTTGAGGTGTCCACGAACCGCTAATGGCAGTCGTATTGATTTCTCTCATGCCACCACGAGTAAACAAACCACCACGTGGATCAATTTCCACATTCAACATGTCTGGAGATTCATTGCGTGCCAACTGAAACTGATCGGCTCGAAGATTCAAACCGCCAGTAAAGTCATCGTAACGCTCAACGGAAACAGTGCTCATTGACCAAGCGTCGCTCCCAGCGTCTGCAACCAGCGACGCATAGTCGGATAACGCTTACCGCCAGACATAACGACAGGCTGAGCGCTGGAAGCCTTCATCAGGTCTCGTCTTGCAAATGCGACTCCTTCTTCAAAGGAGCGCATATACATGGTGGAAAGCTCCATGTCTTCCTGACGCTGATACACACGTGCCAACACAAAATATGGAAGCAAAGCATGAAACCATTCAGGCAAATCAATATTGGTTGCCGTATTGCTCAGCCACGTGTAGGTTGGGTTACGGTACGCACGCACCGTGATCGGATACACCGTATCCGGTTTCGGCCACAAATGGATCTGCCCATCCCAAAAGGCATAAAAGTAGGGTCGGCTTGGCGTATCGGTATTGCCCAGCCAAACCTCTTCAGCGTTGTTGTAATCAATTAACGTAAAACGGTTGCCGGATGGGCTGGTGTCAACAACTGAGATAATTTCCCGAATGTCACCAATTACCGAAATGGTGTATGCACGCTGGTTTGCAACCGTGTTGAAAGTGTACGTTTCTTGAAGGTGTGGCCAACGGCGTTCCAAGGCGTAAATCCGCTGAAAGCCTTCACGGGCATACTGATCAATGACGGAATCTGGCAAATCCGTTTCATCGAGATCGGCCATTGACCGAACCTGAGATCGCAAAGTGGCCAGCGTAATCACTTAGCCTGCCCTTGTGAACGCAAATGCCCAATGCAGTAGTCAGTGCCTTTGGCCTTTGGGCCATCACAGGTGTCGTCGTTGCCAATGCAACGGTTACGGCCCACATACGGGGCGCTTGGTGCCGCTATGCGTGCACCATCGGTTGGTGCTAGACGCTGACCAGAAACTGGTGCACCGTAAAGGGAATGAGCTGGTTGAGCGTTTTTCATCATCAACCAATAGCTCTATTTGTTACCTAGGTAGAAAGGGGAGGGGGTCGGTCCCCTCCCCAATCCCTACAACCCGTGTTTAGTACTTGCCTCGTCCACGGGTCGTTCCGCTGATGCGACGCTTTGACGCATCAGCCTTGTCGGCACGACGCATTGCCTGCGACTTGCCGGCAACAGCGGTTCCCTTGACCTTCGGCTTCTTGCCTGGGATTCCTGGGGTAATTGCACGGCCAGTGCTGTAGGTGCCGCCAAGACGGAAGTCACCCTTCTTCTTGAACTGGCTCGGCTTGCTGTTCTGACTCTTGCTCAGACCCTGCTTCATGCGGTCTGCTGGCTTACGATCTCTTGCCATTGGCTTTGCTACTCCATTGTCTAGAATTGAATAATATTTTGGCATTGCTTTTCTCCTATTTTCTCAATGGATTTGGGAGGGGGTTTTCCCCC
>CAZCOL010000097.1:0-4525 GCA_964500545.1 uncultured Ferruginibacter sp.
ATAATGTGATTTTGTTGTTTAAATCAATGAAAAATAGTAATTTTGACACATAAATCACAATATAATGTTGGTTAATAAACTTGGCGAAGCCATAAAAAACAGGAGAAAGGAATTGAAAATCACTCAACCTCATTTAGCAGATTTGGCCCAAATCAGCGTCAACACTTTGTATAAGTTAGAAAAAGGGCAAGGGAATCCTTCAATGGATGTGCTGAACAAATTAGCTGAAGTGTTGGGAATGGAATTAACTTTTGAAGTGAAAAAGAAACCCTAAATAAATGAGAACACTAGAAATATACCGCAATGGAATTCTGGCAGGATTACTCACTGAAGAAAATCGTAAGCACTATACTTTCAGGTATGATGACAATTATTTTATGGATGACAGCAAACCAGCTATCAGTTTAACATTACCAAAAACACAAAGAGAATATAACAGCGAATTCTTGTTTCCATTTTTCTTCAACATGCTTAGTGAGGGAGTAAACAGAAAATTACAAAGTATACAGTTGAAAATTGATGAAGAAGATAATTTCGGATTACTTGCAGCAACGGCACAATACGATACAGTTGGGGCCGTAACCGTAAAACCCATAATAACGAAATGAATATACATGAATTAAAATATTGTCCCGGAACGCTGGCTGAAGGTTTTTCTACTTATAGTCCAGGTTGTTTGCGGAATCTTTTTAATGGCAAAAAAGTAAGCCATATTTTGCCTTATGATCAGCCACAGCAAAATGAAGATGTTGCTGAGCAGTTTATGGAAAACCGAAAACGTATTTCCATATCGGGAGTTCAGGAAAAATTGAGTTTTACACTGGAGAAAAAATTTTTGCGTTTGACAAAGGAAGGCGAACAAGGAACATACATACTCAAGCCTATACCAAGAGATTTAAAAAAAGTGGACCAAGTTCCCGCCAATGAACATTTGACAATGCAAATAGCCAAACAGGTTTATGGGTTGAATACTGCAGAAAATGCTATAATTTTTTTCAAGAATGGTTCTCCGGCCTACATCACCAAAAGATTTGATGTTAAAGAAGATGGAAGTAAATGGGGTATAGAAGATTTTGCAACGCTGGCAGGTAAAACCAAAGACAATGCTGGAGTTAATTTTAAATATGAATACAGCTATGAAGAAGCAGGACTATTGATACAGAAATATGTTTCAGCATGGAAAATAGAAATAGAAAAATACTTTTCATTAGTTCTATTCAATTTTTTGTTTTCAAATGGAGATGCCCACCTGAAAAACTTTTCCTTACTTGAGTCTACTAAAGGGGATTACCTCCTAAGTCCCGCATATGACTTATTGAATACTCATATGCATGTTGATGATTCAGATTTTGCAATGGATAAAGGACTATTTGCGGATGATTTTAAAAGCGAGCAGTACAAGAAAAATGGCCATCCCAACAAAAGCGATTTTGAAGAGTTTGCAAAACGAATAGGTATTTCTGAAAACAGAATTAATAAACTAATGAACCCGTTTCTTGAAAAGCAATCATTAATGGAATTATTGATTAGTCATTCGTTTCTGACAGATTCTAATAAGAGGGGATACTTAATGATGTATCAAAACAAAAGAAATTTTTTACTTGCATAAACCACCAAAAAAGAAATCTAGGCCGTTCTATATTTTTAGTTTTGGGGAAATATAAATCAATTTGAAAAACTAATCATCCTTTTTCCGCTTCCCTGTTACCCAGCTGTAAAATCCGGCTAAACCGACCCCCCGATTCCGTTTCAAATTGACCCCTGCTTCCAGCTATTTAGGGGGCTAATACATAGTCTAAGGTTCATATTTATTTTTCAACTCCTTATTTTTACTGTATGTTAATAAATGAATTATCGAAAAAAAAGGTATTTCAGTTCATACCATTCGGTTCTACGAGAAGTCGGGTTTGTTTGCTGGTAGAAGAGACGAGTCCGTAAAATCCAATAATTACTTCCATTATGACGATGTTACTGTTGAAAAACTTGAATTTATTTGTGATGCGAAATCGGTGGGATTTGCCATTAAAGAAATTGGTCAAATCATTGACGCCTGGTACAACAAGAAATACACCAAGAAACAAAAAATTGAAATTCTTGATGACAAGATGATTTCTTTGGAAAAGAAGATGAATGAGATTAAGGAGATGAAGAAAAAAATCTTACAATTTAAGGATGACTTGGTAAATGACAGTTGTTAGACTTATGAATAAAAAAAGGGCCATACTATCAAAGTATAACCCTTTTACATTTATATCAACTCCCCAAAATTGTCTATTCTCGAACCAATTTTGCGAAGAATTGAGGGTTTATATGAATTTAAATTGCCGTATGAGCAAAAATGTAATTGGGGGGGTTATGAAATACTATTGAATAAGAGTCACTGAGAATATTATTATTTTCGTGAAATGAAATTGCAATTACGAGACCTCTTTTTATTGATTTTTTTTGGGGGGATTTTAATAAATATTAATGCCCAAAATAAAGTCAACTATTCTGATTCAATTGTTTTATTGGATGTAAAATTGCAAAAGAGGATTCAAAAAAATATTGTAAGGATTGACGATACTACTAATATATATGTTGGAGATGGTAGCCAAAAGGATTTGTTTTACCAATCAATAATCCCCAGTAATCCTTTAAAAGGGGTGATTGTTTTATTGCCAGGAACCTGGGAAACTACGGAACATGTTTGGAATAGTATGGCAGAGTTTACAAAAATTGCTTTCAAAAATGATTTAGCCGTTATTGTTTTATCTATCAATCAACGATTGACTATGACCGATGAAATATTTTCAGTCATAAACACAATGTGTGAACATGCCATATCAAAATACCATTTACCTCAAAATAATTTTGTTTTTGGCGGGTTTTCAATGGGTGGATTATTTAGTTTGAGATATACTGAAATGGCAATTGCTGATTCAACGAAAGCTAAAATAAAATCTAAAGCTGTTTTTAGTTGTGATGGCCCTAGTGATCTCAAGCATATTTATTTGAATTTTCAACGGAAAAAAGATAAAAATCCTGGCATGAATGAACCAAAATATGGAATTGCGGAGTTAGAGTTGTACTGTCATGGAACACCAACTTCAAATCAGGCGATGTATGATTATTACTCATCATATTCCCGTGATCTCATAGATGGTGGTAACGCTCAATTTCTGATCAACATGCCAGTAAGGATTTATGCGGATGTTGACCCAATTTGGTGGATGAAAAATAGACATGTCGATATGTATGATTTAAACGCCCTTGACCAAACTGCTATGATTCAATTGTTAAATGACAAAGGCAATCTCAAAGCGGAGTTTATTAATTCCTATCAGCGGGGGTTTCGAATAGAAGGAAATCGCCATCCCCATTCTTGGAGCATAGTGGAACCTATATCGTGTATTGATTGGATTTTGAAAAATCTAAATTAAAGATGCTATATACGTGTCAGCCTGTTATAAATGAGTCTTTCAGTATAATTGTTTTGAATCTTCAAATAAAAAAGCCCCACATTCCTGTGAGGCTTTTGCTCCTTCTCCTCGGTTCCTCGATGTAAGTTTTTGTTTGCTTCTAAGTCGCTCAAACACTTAATCGGGATAAAATTCTCGCCTCTAAAATTATCGCATAAAAAAAGCCACCTTATGGTGGCTTTTAAGACTTGCTCCCCTTAATGATGAAAGATGCAGCTATAATGCCCTACCTGAGTGTATAACCAGAAGAGTTATACCTTAAAATATAAAAAACAATCTTTGATTATAACGTAATATTATTATTCCACCTTGTTGAAAACGACTTTTTGTAAATTAAGTACAGTATAATTAGTCACCTCTTTTTTTTCTTCTATTTTCTTTCCAGAAGTCACCTCGAAAACTAATTGGTTGCCTTGTAATTCATAGCTAGACGTTAACATCACATCATGTGTTTCAAAAACAGAATATAGTTTGTTATTAAAGTAATAATCCCATAACTCAACGCCATCGCCTTCATCAGTGAGATAAGTTTGGGTAGCAGCATCTTTTAATACTAACGTATAATTTTTTTCCATTGGATTAGTTTTAGATAGATAGTTTGTTTTCCATATCCAGGTATCTGGATTAGTTGTTTTTTGTACAATTAATTGAACGGAGACACTATCTCTTAATTGCCCTTTTCTATAGATGTACATTATTCCTTCCCACTTACCTACACATTTATCAGCAAAACTTTCTTGTGCATTTACATTGGTGTAAATACAGCTGAAAATAATAATAAAAGAAATGATTATTAATTTTTCAACGCTATTATAGTTTTGGCGAATCATAACCTAAAGTATTTTGAGGATGAAGATATTTCAAAAAGTAGATTTTACTCAATGCTAGGAGGCATAAAAAAAGAAAAAGAGATCGATTTTGACCTCTTTTCTCAACTTGCTCCCCTTAATGATGAAAGACGCCGTTACTGTCTTTTGGTTGAGTATACAAAAAATTTAAAAATATAGATATTAAACATCCTACAATATAATTTCAGGTAAATCCGAAAGCCTTAAAATTAAAAT
>CAZCOL010000098.1:0-4520 GCA_964500545.1 uncultured Ferruginibacter sp.
GGTGAAAACGCTGAGTTAAGCATTCGCCTGCAGCAATATTATTTAAATGTGGGCTACATTGATTCTGTGAATTTAAATTACTTTCCTGCTGAAAGCGGCGGGGGTAGAAATTTAAATAACAGAGCGGATTCAAATATCTATTTCCTGAACAAACATCATAATTGGTTTATAACACACAAAAGAGTTCATAGACACTATTTGCAAAGTACTGCTGTTGCTTTATATAAACTAGGGAATATCACACAGGCACATGAATATTTTTATAAAGCATGGTTGGTTGATCCTTTTAATTTAAAAGGAGTTATGCGATTGTTCATTAGCCATATTCCAATTATTGCAGGCATAGTTTGGAAAAAACATCAATAATTTTTAATTAACAATTCATAAGTTTCTCATTGATTAGTGTCATAATACCGGTTTACAATGCCGAATTGTATCTTTCTGAAGCTTTGGAGTCCGCTGTTCATTTACCCGAAGTGGGTGAGATATTGCTTGTTGAAGATGGTTCAACGGATAATTCTTTATCTGTTTGCAAGCAATGGTCTGACTCTTATGAAAAAATAAAACTGCTGACACATTTCGAAAACAAAAATCTTGGTGCATCAGAAAGCAGAAATCTGGGAATTAAAAATTCAAAGTATGAATACATCGCTTTTTTGGATGCAGATGATATTTATTGTGAGAATAGATTTACTGAAGCAATAAAAAAAATCCTGACAATAAAAGATATTGATGGTGTTTATTGTGCTGTTGGTTATTTGAATGAACCAAATGGAAAAATTTTTACGTTAAGTAAAGATCTTCATCCTCATAAACTATTTCATTATTTAATCAGAGGAACCTACGGACACTTTCATACAAATGGCATCTTGTTAAAAAAGTCAATTTTCGTAAAAGCCGGATATTTCAATCCTGATCTCATACTTCACCAAGATTCTGAAATGTGGTTAAGATTAGCGTTCTGCGGAAATTTAGTCGGAGCAGAACTCGTAAGTCCAGTTGCATTGATTAGGAGACATGCAGGAAATAGAATTTGGAATTGCCAAAGCAATGAAACAAAATTAAAAAGTCTTTACGCATCATTAAAGTGGTTGAAAAACAAAAAACCAGGATCTTTCAATATTTTATTGTTGTTGAGAAAAATATCAAAGCTTGAATCTCAAAAGAATAAATCGATTTACATAAAAGTATTGATTATGAATATTCTGAAATATTTGTCAGGAAAATTCAATAATTTATGAAACTCAATAACAGTCAATATGCCGCATTTATAATGACTTACAGAAGGCCCGATATTTTGAAGCAAACAATAGATAAATTAATTGAACAAAGATTACCACCGCATAAAATATTGATAATTGACAATGATCCCTTAAAATCTGCATCATCTGTCATTGAAAATTATTCATCAGATATTATAGAGTATTTTTCAACAGGATACAATTCTGGTCCGGCTGGTGCAGCAAAATTTGGACTTGAAAAACTATCATCAAAAGGGTTTTCATGGATTGCCTGGATTGATGATGACAATCCTCCTGTTTTTGATGATATATTTAAAAGGCTCATTGAATTAGGCAATTCTCATAACAGGGTAGGATGTGTAGGAACAGTTGGACAATATTTCAACCAAAAAAAGGGAATAATGGAACGTGTTTCGGACATCGAGTTGGATGGTTCAGGCTTTATTCAGGTTGACAATATTGCTGGAGGAATGTGCAAATTAATCAACACTAAAGTAATTGTAGAAGATAAAATTCTACCCGATGAAAAATTGTTTTATGGTTTCGAAGAATTGGATTTTGACATTCGGTTGAAAAACGCAGGTTATATTTTATTGACTGATAAGGAAATCTATAAAAAACATAGAATACTTTATAATAGAATGAGTTTTTCTTTGCATCGAGGTTCTAAAAAAGAAATTTCAAATCTTTGGAGGGAATATTATTCGATTAGAAATATTTTATTCATTTTAAAAAAACAAAAACTTTACAAAGCAATAATCTTAACAATTGCACGATCTATTTATAAATTGTTTTTTGGATTCAGGTATGGAATTGTATATGGATTTAAAAATGCTAAATTAATTTCTTTGGCCTTATGGCATTTCATAATTGATAAAACAGGAAAACTAAATGGAATTCATGAATAGCTTCAATTATTAAAAATGGCGGCACCAATAATTGATATTATTTTAGTTACATACAATAGAAGTGAAACGCTTCAAAAAATAATTGGGTCCGTCAGAAATTATAGATGGAGTTACAATTCCTTTCTTATAGTCAACAATAATTCAACGGATGATAGCGGAATTTTTTTAAATTCACTCGATGATTCTTTTAATGTATTGAACTTATCTGAAAATGTTGGACATGGAGCTGCATTGGCAAAAGGGCTTCAATATTTAAATAACAAAAACGCAGACACCCACTACACCATTTTTCTTGAAGATGATAGTATTCCTGAAGAAAATCTTTATTATAGATTGCTTGATAATATAGCCAATTCTGATTTCGACCTGATCTCTTCTTCAGGAAAGATTGTCAAACTTGGAAAAAGAATAGAGGTATTTCCGAATGACAAAGAAATTATGAAGGCAGATTTTTGTTTGTTTGACGGAGCTGTGATTAAAAATAAAGTTTTTGATAAGATAGGATATCCTGTTGAAGACTGGTTTATGATGTTCGATGATTTTGAATATTGCTACAGGATTAGAAAAAATAACTTCAAAATCGGAATAATAAAGAATGATTTTCATCAAATAATGCATCATGGGGCCGGAGATAAGTTTTCTAAAACAAGCTTGTGGAGAGGTTATTACCAAACCAGAAATCACATCTTTTTTTTAAGAATGCATTTTACACTTTTCAATTTGTTTGACTTCTTGATATTAAACAGCAAAAGAACGATTGCTTCTTTGATTGCCCCGGACAGATCTATAAGATTTACACTTAGAATCATAGGTCTATATCATGGAATAATCAACAAAAAAGGAAAAACACTGGATCCTGCAACAATAAAATTTCGAATAGCATAGAATGTGTGGAATATTAGGCCAAATAAGCAATAAAGAAATCAACATCGAAAAGTTCATCTCAGCGTTGGATACAATGTTTCATAGGGGTCCTGATAGTTATGGCATTTGGAAAAACGATAAACGCAATATTTTTTTTGGCCACAGAAGATTATCGGTTATTGATCTAAATGAAAATGCAGGACAACCTATGAAATCTGAGGATGGAAAATTAATTATTACTTATAACGGAGAAATATACAATTTTAAAAAGTTAAGAGAAGAATTAATAAAAAAAGGGCATCGATTTTTAACCCAGGGTGACACCGAAGTTGTTTTATATGCATGGAAAGAGTGGGGTATTAAGTCTTTGGAATATTTTCACGGCATGTTTGCTTTCTCGATTTATGATGTAAATCAACAAAAAATATTTGCTGCCCGTGACAGAGCGGGCGAAAAACCATTTTATTATACACTTCAAAATCAGACGTTTTCATTTGCCTCTGAATTGAAAGCGCTGATTAGAATATATAATGACTCTCCCAAAATTAATCATGCTTCAATGAATTGTTTGTTGGGTATGGGATATGTTCCTGGAAACAGGAGTATCTTCAATGATTATCATAAGTTATTGCCCGGACATTATATAGAGTATGATTTAAAAAAAGAAACAGCGAAATCTGAGGCATATTGGACGTTACCTTTTTTTGAAAACACAAACCCATCAACAAATCTGTTAATAAATGATTTGGATTCAATGTTATTGAATTCAGTATCAGGTCAATTACAGGCAGATGTTAAAACGGGTATACTGTTAAGCGGAGGTTTAGATAGTAGTTTGATAACATCTTATGCCGCTCATTTAAAATCAGAAGTACGTACGTACACTATTACATTTCCTGGATATAAAAACAATGAGGCGGTATATGCTAAAATGATTTCGGATTATTTTGGAACAACACATACAGAAATAGAAACTGATAAAGCCGAACCAGATCTTTTATTGCTACTTGCAAAACAATTTGATGAACCCATTGCCGATACATCAATTTTACCGACATATTTACTTTGTAAAGCCGTAAAGAACCACTGTACAGTTGCTCTAGGGGGTGATGGTGGTGATGAGTTGTTTGGAGGATACGACCGATATCAACAATGGAACAAAATGCAACAATTGTTTGGTAAAGTTCCCAAAATAGCCAGGACAGCTTTTTCTGAAACTATAAATAAGATATTGCCCATAGGTTACAAGGGAAAAAATTATCTACAACAAATAGGAACAGACTTTACAAACTCAATTCCCTTAACAGATTCTTTTATGAATCTAAATGAAAGAAAAAAACTAATAATAGGGGAACTTACTCCGTATAGTACAGAATCAATAAAAAGAGAGTTGATGGATGGAGGATTGAATCTTTCTGACAGAGCAATGCGTGCAGACTTTCATTCTTATATGACAGATGATATTCTAGTGAAATCAGACAGATCAGCCATGTTGGCATCATTAGAA
>CAZCOL010000099.1:0-4502 GCA_964500545.1 uncultured Ferruginibacter sp.
TTAAATGTTCCTCCCGCACCTGCAAAATCCTGAACCAGAATTTTATAATTGATACCTGCTGTCAGTGTTGAAGTTACTGTTTCTGATGTTGTTGATGATGCAGTACCAGATCCAATAACATTTACGCTTGTTGAATATGTTGCAGGGCATGCGCCATATATATACAAATCCCTGTCTCCGGAAGCGCTGAATCCATTTATTGTGATAGTAAAGCTTCCAGTTATCATTGGTGTAAATGAATAAAAAACATCTTTTTTGGTAGCTCCTAGCATTGGAGTTGAACTCACAAAGGTTCCAGAAACCACCCCTGTGTTAGCTGTTAGGTTGAACGCCCCTGAGCAACTGTCATTTGCAGGAGGAGGAGGCGGGATCGAAAATGCATTAGAGGTAACACTAGTTATTCCCGGGCTGGTAAAAATTATTTTTGCGCCGGAAATTGATGTACTACTGCTTGCTGTTAAATTCGTAAATGAAGCAACTCCATTTATCGCGGTACTCGTAGATGTACCATTCAATGTCCATGAAGCGGAATCTGCAGTGGCTGTTACATCCACTGTTGCACTTGTTTGATTTCCATACTGATCACGCACAGAAATTTTTGGTTGGGTAGCTAAAGCAGCACCATTTGTAGCGGGGCCAACAGGTTGTTGAGCAACAACCAACTTATTGGGAGATCCTACTTTTATTGACTGAGTTAAAGTATCGTTGGTATACCCTGACGCAAAAAATACAAACGATTTAGTACCAGGTGTTTGTAACAAATTTGATAAAGACGGGCTAAATACTATTTGCCCTTCATTTGTCTTTGAGTATGCAGAATCCGCTATTGATACTCCGTTTAATGAAATGCCTGTAAGCGCATCTCTCCAATTGGGGTCCTCAATAAAGGTGACATTGAAAGGATTGTCAACTGTGGCATTTGTATCTGCAACAAGAAGCGGCGAGTTTAGAATTGTAGAATCAGTTGTAAGATTGATTGTATTTGAATTTGCACTCGTACTATTAGTTGAAAATGCCCTCACTCTGTAATAATAATTTGTTGCGTTTCTTAGTCCTGATACTAATTGAGAACGACCATTTACTGTCCTGTTTTCATAGCCTGTTACAAACGATGGCGTGTAATCGGGACCGATAGTAACACTGTCGAGGTAAAGCGTTTGAACAGCCATACTAAGAAATCTAATAACGACATTGCTGTTTGTATCATTAATCGTACAAGAAAATCTGGTATTTGTAGTGGTGATGGTAAATGTTTGAACATCAGTAAACGCTCCCCCATTAACTGATTTTTGAATTTTTAATCCATTAGAACCTGAAGTTCCTGCAGCACAATTAAACCTTAGAATACCAACCTTATTAATACTTGGGGTTGTAAGGTTAGCGCCTGAAGCGTTTTTAATTTGAGCTGCATATGTACCTGAAGACTGGTTGGTTGAATTTCTCAGTACATTTAAAAATGTCCAAACGCCAGAAGCCAACGTGTTGTTGGTTTGAGTCGTTTGATAGGTGGTTGTTATCCCTGTCTCGAAACTTTCAGATAATGTAGCAGAAGGAGTTGACGTACCAAATGTTGGCGATTTACTCACATCTAATCTGTAGCTTGATGCACCGGGCACAGAATCCCAATTTGCAATAAAGCTGGTAGATGTGATAGCATTAGCAGCGTTTGCAACAGGTGCTGTTAATGCTAAAGTTGTTGCATTGCCAGTTCCATAAGCACTGCTTCCTGAAGCATTGACAGCCTTTGCCCTAAAGTAATAAGTAGTTCCTGCTTGAAGGCCAGTAATTGATTGGGTCAATCCGCTTAGATTAACACTGTCATAACCTGCAACCATACTTGTAAAACCAGCGTTAGCGCTTACTGACAACACATAAGAGTTGGCTCCTGTAACAGCAGGCCAGCTTATATCAAAACTAAAACCTGCAACGTTGGATGCCGTTGGTACAGGAGCTGTACTTAAAGTAATAGCATTGCCTGTCAAAGGTGTTGCAGTCAGATAATCTCTTAGTGTAGAAGCGTTGTTGTATGCAAACACAAAGAAGTAATATCTTGTACCCGAAGTCAAAGTGGTGTTTGCAATGGCGCTTGTTGAAACTCCTGAAGCAACCACTGTTCCTCCTCCTAAAGAATTTCCTGCAGTATATACTGTTCCATCGGCAGGCATTGCACTCAATGTATCATTTGTGCTTCTTATAACAAGATAACCGTCAGGAGTACCCGCTGCCGCCGTAAAAGCAAGATGCATCGTTGTTAAAGAAACAGAAGAAAACACAAGTGATGTTGGTTGTGCAGTTGGCTCTGCTTTACGGGGAGTTCCTGTCATAGAAGCAGATGCTGTACCGTCGCCCATTGCATTCACCGCTAATATTTTTACCGTATATGATGTGCCATTTGTTAAACCAGTAATTACAATTGGACTGATGGTTTGAGCAGGAGAACAAGCTGTATAACTTGTTCCGCCATTTGTTGAATATTTATAATTAGTTATTGCTGATCCACTGTCTGAAAGAGGTGCAGTAAAGTCAACACTTAATTGTGTATTACCAGGCGTGATGGTAGTAATTGAGGGTGCGCCAGGCTTTGTAGCTGGGGTTGCAGTCACTGTTGATGAAGCCAACCCATCACCCACTGCATTTACAGCCAATATTTGAACATCATAACTTGTTCCATTTGTTAACCCTGTTATTACAATTGGGCTTGTTGTTTGCGCGGGAGCACATGCGACAAAGCTTGTACCTCCATTAACTGAATATTTATAGTTGGTTATTGCTGCGCCTCCATTTGAAGATGGTGCCGTAAATGTTACACTTAATTGTTTGTTTCCAACTGTAATAGATGTAATAGCTGGTGCTGATGCTGTTGTTTTTGGAGTAACACTATTGGATGCGATACTTGGCAAACTGTTTCCTATGGCATTAGTCGCATAAACCGTAAACGTATATGCAGTACCGTTAGTAAGACCCGTAACAGTTATTGATCCGCTTTCTGATTGATTTACTGTCGCTGTTATATTTCCTGGATTTGAAACCGCAGTATAAGACGTTATTACTGAACCTCCGTCTGAGGCAGGTGCCGTAAATGTAATGGTAGCCTGTCCATTTCCTCCTACAGCAGTTCCGATAGTTGGAATACCGGGCACTACTGGGTCTGATGTTGGTGTCACAGAACTTGATGTATTGCTTGGCAAACTGTTGCCTGCAACATTCGTTGCAACAACAGTAAACGTATATGCGACTCCGTTAGTAAGTCCGGTTAATGTAATTGGACTAGTTGTACCGTTTATTGAGATGCCGTCTGGATTAGAAATAACCGTATACCCTGTTATTGCAGCGCCTCCGTTTGAAGATGGTGCAGTAAAAAAGAGGGTAGCTTGGGCATTTCCGGCAACAGCCGTATCCAATCTTGGTGCTGAAGGCACTACTGCCGCAACAATATTTCCTGAAGACGCTGTGGAAATATTTACGGACGCTGCGCTGGTAGATGATAAAACAATATTTTTTGAGTCGTATGAACCCACAGATGCAGTTGACTTGATGCGAATGAATAAAGTTCCGTTAACATTACCTCCTGATTGTGCAAAAATAACTGTGTCTTTATAGGTATTACCACCATCTCTTGAAACCTCAAATCCAGTCGGAGCAGTTGCTAAAATTGAACCGACCAGTTTTGTTCCAGACACTGAAATGTTTTGAGATGCAGATGCAGTTCCGAAATTTGAAGTAAATGCAGACAGACTGCCAGTTGTCGATATAACTGGTATTGCAGGACCTTTTACTGAAATATTAAATGACCCACCATTAGTGCTGCCCCAATCTATAACACGAATATAGTAAGTGTTTCCGGCGGTGAAAGCTCTAGATACAGTTTCGGTGGTCGTTGAACCTTGAGCTATAAGAATTTCAGTTCCGGTTGTTGGACAACTAGCTCCACTAAAGACAACAAAATCTATGTCTCTGTTTGTTGCAGCAGTAAACGTTAATGTTATTGTATCATTTCCTGTAACATCTGGAACAAACTTATACCAAACATCGTTTTTGGTTGAAGCGTATGTAAATGTATTTGCGGTGTTAGTTGCTGCCACCAATGAGCCTACTGTAACACTTCCGTTAACAATAATACTTATTGCATTGGCACATAAATCATTAGCGGGTGGTGGCGTTGGAATCGAAAATGCACTAGATGACACGCTTGTTAATCCCGGGCTGCTGAAAATAATTTTTGCACTTGCCACTGAAGCTGCGCTAGTTGCTGTAAGTCCACTGAAAGTAGCCAACCCTGCAGAGGCCGCAACAGAAGTTGTGCCATTCAATGTCCATATTAAACTATCTGCAGCAGCAGTTACTGTTGCGGTACTTGCAGCTAAGTTATTATACTGGTCCTGAATATTAATCTTGGGCTGAGTGGCTAATGCTCCTCCATTTGCAGTGGGTGCTGTAGGCTGGGTATTCATACTCAGTTTAGTAGCAGCACCCGCAGCTATTGTTTGAACGACGGTATCATT
>CAZCOL010000100.1:0-4312 GCA_964500545.1 uncultured Ferruginibacter sp.
GAATAAAGGAAGTGATGAGTTCCGGAAGTCTCTTGCTTACAAGATCATCAAACGAACTTGAAAAATATGAATCTATGGGAGCATTAACAACTTTTATTGATGCAGAAGATTGTTTGAAAAAAATTGATTTTTATATAAACAATGAAATTGAAAGAGAGACAATTGCTGAGAAAGGATATGAATTGTCGAAAACAGAATTTAGCAGTCAGCAATTGATGAAGCCTGTTATTAGCAAGATCAAAGAAAAGTATGAAGCTTTTAAAATAGTTTGCTGATTTTTTTCAAGCATGAAAAAATTCCTTATTCTTATTTTTACTTTCACTTTGCCAATTGTTTTATTGCTTTTCACGTTTGAATATTTACTGCGCTCAATCCCCAATGATTATTCATACAAAAGCAACTATCTGGATAAAAATGCCGATCAGCTAGAAGTGTTGTTTCTGGGAAACTCACATGTTTACTATGGTATTGACCCTGCATTTTTGAATAAGAGCTCTTTCAATGCTTCTCATATTGCACAGCCTATAGATTACGATTATGAAATTCTAAATAAGTATAAAAAAAAATTAAATAAAATAAAGTATATAGTGCTACCAGTTGATTATTTTACTTTTTATAATCGATTGGAAAATGGAAAGGAAAAATGGCGAAAAAAAAACTACAATATCTATTATGGGTTTTATAAAAGCCATAACCCGTTCAATTACTTGGAAATATTGAATGGAACTGTTTGGGCCAATTCCAAAAGAGTAATAAAAAATATACAAGGTAAGCAATATGATTTACTATGTAACACTTTAGGATGGGGTACAATCTATAAATCTTTACAAAATAAAGATTTGGTAAAAACGGCCACCCGTGAAGCTTCGATTCAAAAAGCACCCAATTCTAAATATTACTATTCCAGTATTGAGTATTTAAAAAAGATAATCAAATGCACACAAGAATTAAACGCTACATTAATTTTAATTACTTCCCCAGTACACAGAGAATACTTATCGAGAATCGATATAAGCCAAATGAATAACACACTACAAGTTGCTAATAAATATGCAAAAGAATTTCCCAATGTGGTTTACTGTGATTTTTTGAAAGACAAATCATTTGTAGATAAAGAATTTTATGACGCAGATCATTTAAATGAAAAAGGAGCAAAAAAATTCTCGTTAAAAATTGACAGTGTTATAAGATCACTTGATGCTAGAAATATAAATAGGTATAAAAATAACATTCTTCTTGATTAAAAAATTTTTAGCAAATATCACTTTTCTGCTTTTTCCATTGTTATTTTTCGCATTAGTTTTAGAGATAATGTTGAGAAACATTCCGAATGAATATGAGTTTAAAAAAAATTACCTTGACAGCAATTCCAATAAATTAAAAGCATTGTTTTTAGGAAACTCTCATACAGTCTTGGGAATAAATCCGGAATTTATGAGCATCCGGTCATACAATGCTGCACAGGTTTCTCAGACGCTGGATTATGACTATCAAATACTTAAAAAATATGAAAACCAATTCGATAGTTTGCAATATTTGATTATCAATATAGATTATTCAAACATATACAGGAGGCTGGCAAACGATATCAATGAAAGCTGGAGGGTAAAGTTTTACAATATGTATTTTGATATCAATACAAGCTGGAAACCGGAAAATAATTTTGAAATACTTAACGGCACAATAATAAATACTGCTCATAAATTCTGGAATCATTATTATTGGAAACTTCCTGATTTTTCTTGCACTGATTTAGGTTATTGTATAACTTATGGTAAAAATTCGAAACAAAATTTTATTGAATCGGGTGAAACTGCCGCTAAAAGACACAGGCCTTATAACTCGAGTAATTTCAACTTAAACATTGAATCATTGAAGCAAATAATTTCAATCTGTAAAAAAAAGAACATTAAACTATTTATATTATCAACACCATGTAAAACAGAATATAAAAATTTATTGGATCACAAAAACATTTTTTTTATTGATAGTACAATAAATACCATTGTTGATACAAATCCAAATGTATATTATTTTGATTTTAAAAACAATTCTGATTTTACTAATGTCGATTTTTTTGATGCAGATCATTTGAATATTAAGGGGTCAAAAAAATTGACATTAAAAATTGACAGCGCGATAAAAAAAATATTATTGAGAAAAGCTGAATGAAGAAGTTTATAAAAAAATCATTATTATTTATTTTTCCTGTTTTTTCTATTCTCATTATTTTTGAAATAATACTTGAGAAACTTCCTAATAATTATTCTTACAAGAAGAACTATTTGGATAAACATTCTAAAAATTTAAAAGTGCTGTTTCTTGGAAACTCACATGTTTATTATGGCGTCAATCCTCATTTTATAGAACAAAGAAGCTTCAATGCCGCATATGTTTCTCAGTCTGTAAATTGTGATTATGCAATTTTTAAAAAATACGAAGACCAATTAGACAGTTTGAAATTTCTTTTCTTGCCTTTGGATTACGTATCGTTGTACAACACCATAGAACATGGCCCTGAAAGTTTTAGGGTAAAAAACTATTTCAATTATTATGGAATTATATTAGAAGGGTATTTTCCAAATTCGCTTGAAATATTTTATGGGACAGTATATGGCAACATTAAAAGAGTATGGAGGGTTTATCACAGAAAAAAGCTTGATATCTATTCAGATGTAGCTTGTAATGATTTAGGTTGGGGGTATTGGACTACAACCAATAAAAATTTTATGTCGTCAGCAAAAAAATCTGCCGAAATACAAAAGCAGAATAATAAAAATTTTCTTCAAAGAAATATTGATTTATATAATGAAATAATAAAAGAAGCAAACAAAAGCAAAATCAAAGTTATTTTGTTAACTCCACCTGCTCATTATTACTACTCTCAGCAATTTTCAAAAAAAGAAATCGACCGAATAATTCAAACAGGTAATTCACTCTCCAGCAAATATTCAGACGTTTATTATTATAACTTTTTGAATGATTCATCTTTTAATAACGATGATTTTTTTGATGCCAATCATTTAAATGATAGAGGTGCTCAAAAATTATCATTAAGGCTAAACAAAATTTTAAGAAATCAAAATTTTTTAAAAAGTAAATAGTTAAAAAAATACCGTATTGGTTGTTTTAATTAAAAAAATTTCATTTTTTTTATTTCCGTTTATTTCCATTTTATTAATCATGGAAATTATGTTGTATCGCATTCCAAATGTGTATACCTATAAAAAAAATTATTTAGATTCTAACTCTAATAAAATTAAAATATTGATTCTTGGTAATTCACACTCTTACTGCGGATTAAATCCTGAGTTTATTCAACAAAATGCTTTTAATGCAGCATATTTTGCTCAAACGGTAAACTTAGATGCTGAGATATTGGATAGGTATTTTAATCGATTTGGAAGTTTGAAGTTCATATTGTTGCCAATTGATTATGTTTCTTTAAACAACAGACTGGAATATAGTAGCGAAAATTACAGAATAAAATACTATATTAAGGAATATGGAATAAACTTCCCTAAGTTATATTTTACCACTATCAACTTATTAAATAACCCTTTTAAATTAAATTTACAAAGACTTTGGTGGACGTATATCCAAAGAAACACTACTGATTTTATCTCGGATCCAGCATGTAATAGGTTAGGTTATTTTAAAGCACCGTTTAAAACAGCAGACATAGAAAAATCTGGAAAACTTTTAGCTCAAAGTCAAAAAGAAAACAATAAATTTCTTAAAGATAATTTGAGCGTTATTGAGAAGATAATTTTTTTTGCTGAAAAAACAAAATAAAAATAATACTATTTACACCCCCATCTTATAAATCTTATATAGATCAATTTGAAAAAGGTACATTTGAAAATATAGCTAAGACTGGTTATTTTTTTACACTTCATAATAATGATGTTTTTTATTTTAATTATATAAGTGACTCGTCTTTTCAAAAAGGGGATTTTTTTGATGCAGATCATCTCAATCAGAACGGAGCTAAAAAACTTACACTTAAACTGAATGATATTATTTCACTTATTGAATCAAACTATAAAATCAAAAATTGATTAAAATACTATTTCTAAAATCTTTTAAAAAGAAAAATAATTGTCAATGATATTATTAATCACATTTAATTACTTTCAAATTACCTTTTATGCTCTTTAATTCCATTAACTTTTTAATTTTTCTACCAATCGTTTTTTTTCTCTATTGGTTTGTCGCCAATAAAAGCAATAAAGCACAAAATATTTTATTGTTGGCTGCTAGCTATTTCTTCTATGCCTGCTGGGATTGGCGATTTTTATTTTTATTGATA
>CAZCOL010000101.1:0-4263 GCA_964500545.1 uncultured Ferruginibacter sp.
CTTCCAGAAAATTTTGATTTCCAAAGAAAACAGGGTTTTGTCCCACCTATGGAGCACTGGCTTAAAGAAAAAAAGTGGGAGAATTTTATTAAAGAGAATTTAATGACTACTAAAGAAAGTTGGTGGAATATAAAATTCATAGAACAACTGTGGAAAGGTCAACTGAAAGGGCGATTTAATAAAAGACGTATATTCCTTATACTGATGATTGAACTTTGGAGAAAAGAGTATTCAGCACAACTATAATTTCATAATTTAACCTGTTATTAATTTAATTAATTGAGAATTGTATTTACTATAGATAGTCTTGCTCAAGGCGGAACCGAACAAAGTATTTTAGAACTGATTAAAAACTTTTCGGCGGATATTGAGGTATTTGTTGTTTATTTTTATCCAAAGCATGATTTATTAAAATCATTTCAAAAAACAAATTGCGTAATTCATTTCTTAGATTTAAAGGGGAGGTATGATTGGTTTAGCGGAATAAAAAAACTGAAAACAACTTTAAATCAAATTAAACCGGATTTGGTAATTGCTTCATTATACAGAACCAGTATAATTACACGAGTAGCTGGTTTTTTGTTGCGTATTAAAGTAATAGGAACTTTTGTAGAGGACAATTATGGCAAAGAAAGAAGAAGAACATTTAAGGGCATCAAAGGTTACTTAAAGTTTTTTCCAACATTAGTTTTAGACAGAATCACTTCTTTTATTCCTACAGCATGGATTTCGAACAGCTGGAGTATTGGAAAAAATCATATTAAATACTTAGGATTAGAAAAAGAAACCGTTCATGTTATTTATAGAGGTCGTAATTCTAAAGACATAAAGGCGTGGAGTGCCCCTTTAAACGATAAATTTGTATTTGCTACAATTGGTAGACTTTATGAGAAAAAAGGTTTTACTGAATTGGTTGACGCATTTGCCATTTTAGAAAAAAAATTCCAAAATACTTCACTTGTTATTTATGGCGAAGGGCCTCAAAGAAAAGATTTAGAATTTCAAATCAATAGTTTGAATTTAAAAAACAAAGTAACATTGGCAGGAAATTTTCCTGAGGCGTACAAAAAATTAAATGATGCCAATTGTTTTGTATTTCCCTCAAGATTTGAAGGATTTAGCGGAGCATTGGTTGAAGCGATGATGTCAGGTATTCCAATAGTATGCAGCGATATAACAATGAACATAGAAGCGGTAGGACATGACAATTCAGCATTGGTTCATAAATTAAAAGACACCAATGATTTATATAACAAAATGAAACTCATGATTGAAAATTATCCTGAGATGATAATAATGGGAAAAAAAGCTAGGGAAAAAGCGTTGCTACTGTTTGATATAAAAGAAATAGCGAAAAAATATGAGGATCTTTTAAAGAGAATAAATGAATCCTAAATCCGAGTCAAATATTATAGTTAAAATTTTATGGCTAATTGTTTTTTTCGGTATAATAATTTCAATAACAAATTTAGTATACAATAGAAGTTTGTGGGGAGATGAGGCAATGCTGGCATTGAATATATCAGAGAAGTCGTATTTCCAATTATTGAAACCGCTCGAAATGAATCAAGTAGCCCCAATTGGATTTTTGATAGCTGAAAAACTATTGATTAACTTATTGGGTAATCATGATTGGGTATTCAGGATAATACCATATACTTCCTTTCTTCTTTCGATATTGTTTTTATACAAGATAAATCAAAAGGTTTTTAATAATGAAATCATCAGCTTAACTTCCTCTATATTATTCGTCTGCAATGCTTCAATTTTCTATTATTCAAATGAGGTCAAGCAGTATTCTTCAGACACCTGCATTAGTTTACTATTAATATTCACATTTATTAAAAATTCGGAATTCAAAAATACAAAGCAAATATTAATAACAACTTTTGTTGGAATATTTTCAATTTTATTTTCAAACACAACAATTATAACATTGTTATCACTGTCATTTTTTAATTTGAGTAATTCTTATAATAAAGAGATTTCTATTAACTATAAAAAAACAATTTCATTATTGATTTGTTTTTTTTCTTTTGCGATTTATTACATTTTATTTATAAAAGACCACCCAACTCAAAAGTTCATGGTAGATTATTGGTCTGCCCGAAAAGCTTTTCCTCCAGAGAACATATTATCACCTGAATTCAGATTGTTTTTATTTAGAAAAACAAAAATGTTGTTTTCTTCCTATTCAGAATTTGGAAATGTATGGGTAATAATATTTGTCTTATTTTTTATTGGGATTTATTTTGTTTATAAAAAAGAAAAGAGATTGATATTGCTGATTTTACCTTTACTATGTCATTTTATTCTATCTATATTTAAACTATATCCTTTTGAAACAAGGATGTTGCTTTACACAATACCAATGATTTCAACTTTCATATCTTTTGGTTTGTTTTATGTAATTAATAATTTATCAAGACATACCAACCCAAAAGCTTTATATATAATTCCAATTGTACTTTTTTTTCTGCTAATACAGGTATCTTATTCTTGTCCTGTTAAAAAAGAAGAGATAAAACCTTGTTTGCAATTTGTCAATAAAGAAATGTTGCCAGGAGAAAATATTTATGTTTACTATATGGCGAATCCGGCATTTCAATTTTATAAGAATGAATATAAATCTATTTCAAAATCATCTTCAACTGTTATTGGAAATTGGCATATACACGGTTGTGGAAAGTCATTTTTAGGTTTAAAACAAAAAAAGGAGGAGTACATTAATAATGAAGAATTGATCAGAATTAAGGGAAGAATCTGGCTTTTATTTACCAATGTTTCAGAATCTAACTATTTTAAAATAGATGGATTGACTGAAGACCAATATCTTCTAAAAAATTTTATCAAAAATGGGTCAAAAGTTCTAAAAATGAAAAAATATTTTGATTCTATATGTTATCTGATAGAAAATTAAACAATACAAAGTAATAATGAACGAATTGAAAAATCGTTACTTATTTGAGCAATTATTAAAACTGATTATCCTTACCGGAATTATTGCTTCGATAATTAATTTATTGAACAATAGAAGTCTGTGGTTAGACGAAGCAATGCTCGCGCTCAACATTGTAAACAAATCATATCGTCAGCTATTATTGCCAATGGATATGAATCAGATTGCACCCATCGGTTTTTTGTATGTAGAAAAATTCTTTTCAGATGTATTTGGAAAAGTTGACTGGTCATTGAAATTACTCCCTTGGATATCATATTTGTTTTCCATTATATTGATTTATTTCTTCGGTAAAAAAACATTTCAATCTACACTCATTGCTTTATTTGCTTGTGCATTATTTTCTACCAACACCTTTATAATCCGGTATTCTGCCGAAGTAAAGCAATACTCCTCAGATATTTTTGTAATGCTGTTAATTTTTACTGCTGGAGTTTATTATGATACAATCAAACGTAAGACCTATTTACTTTTGTTTTCCTTAATAGGTCTAGCGGCTATATTTTTTTCTAATATTTCTGTAATCGGACTTTTTACAATTGGTATTTACATTTTTATAAAGGAGTTCAGAAAGAATAAAAAAATATTAAGCTATCGTTTTTTCCCTTTTTATGTTTGGATTGGAGCCTTTTTTGTTTACTATTTATTTTTTATTAGCAATCATCCTTCAAAAGAGTTCATGATGAAATATTGGACGCAACAAAGGGGATTTTTGCCTGGAAATATTTTTTCTTCAGAGTTTTATCTGTTTCTCTTTTCCAAGATCAAAATGATGTTACCATTTTTACTTGGCTTCAAATACAATTTATGGTTTTCATTAACTGCTTTTATTGCCGGACTATATTTTTCCAGAAAGAAAACAATATACTATTTATGTATATTTCCCGTAATAACCCATTTGTTTCTTTCGGCTTTGGAGTTGTATCCCTTTGAAAAAAGAACCGCTTTGTATTTAACTCCATTTTTCATATTGTTAATTTCATCAGGAATAATAAACAGTTTTATTTCACTAACCGATAGATTTATTAAAATACCGGTTTACTTACTTACATTTTTTCTTGTTTTGAATTTAATACATGTGTTTAAAAATATTCCTACTGAAAATGAAGAGGTTAAAAAAAGCCTTAATTATATTAATGATAAAATAAAGGAAGGCGACAACATAAACGTATATTTTATCACCGAGCCGGCTTATTTGTTTTATAGAAATCAATACGCAGGGCTCAAGGATAAGCCTTTTAGAATTTTGGGTAATTGGAAAATGAAAACATGGCCTGAATATGAAAATCAAATTCGTTCCATTA
>CAZCOL010000102.1:0-4089 GCA_964500545.1 uncultured Ferruginibacter sp.
AACCCTTCAGCTCACTTATTGCTCGTAAGATTTTTGCGGTTATCTTCTTTTATAAGTTAGTTTAATTATTTTCTTGGCTTGTTTGTTTTGTGTATTGAGTATTTATTGCAATTCAACTATGACTTCATTTTTTCGATTAAAAACTTCATAAGGTGCATTATAGCCAAAAAAATAAAATCGATTAGTATACTTTATACCTTCAGCATCTAAAGCCGCTTTTAAATTCTGTTTATACTTTTCTATTTTAGTATCATTGGCCCAACCGCTAAAACTTATAGCAGCAACTGTTTTTGCAGGTTCTAACTTAAATTCTATAGCTGATTGATTAGGCTTTGGAAGCATTTCCTTATTAAATTTCTTAGGCACCATAAACATCATAGTCATGGAATCCTCTAATGACATCGAGACGGGGGAAGTCATAGATATTTTTTCATTCCTGTCGTTGTTTCCAAAAATATATCCTGCCAGAATAGAGAACCCTTTACTTGAAGAATTTTTATACCCTTTTGTGGCGAGTTTGACTGAGGTAAATAAAGTAGGTGCATAATTTCTTACTTCAAATCGCTTATATTTTTTTTGGACAACATAAGGGTAACTTTCGATATTTCTTTGTCCATTTATAAAATAAAGTTGGATAAGTGAAAACGCTATTAGGATTAGTACAAGTATGATTATTGCTATTTTCATTTTAGTATTTTTATATATACAGACAGCCGACTTTCTTTTCTACGAAATACAACTACTCTATCCATCTCAAACATAACACATTTTTAGAAATGGAAGATATATGTCAAAGATTAAATTGCAGATTGTTTCGTGTTCATTTGGCTAATGTTTTATCAATCACTCAACATTCCCAAAAAAGTTGGAACTCAATATCTTTAGGACAGCAAAAAATAATTAGTGTTTTAATAATTCAAGGTGGGCTCGAATTTTATATGTTGAGCTATTTAATCAAATGGCCAGAAAAATAGTATTTATAGATTTCAATGGCAAAAAACCACGCAGAAATCAATGTTCCCAATGCTACTACAGCCGTAAATATCATTAAACCAAAAGAATACCTTTTAAAATCATTTTGAATTGTTTCCAATCTATTAGATTCAAATAAACTGCTCTTCATTTTCTGTACATAACCTCCATTGTTCCGAAACACAAGCCCCTCCAATGATATGGTCAGAGGTTCCACACTTTTTAAATATTTATCTAGCAGTAATTTATAGAATAAAATATTAATCTCCCACTCCTTTAAATTATACTTTGCCATTACCTTTTCTGTAATCTTTTCATTCGTTGTGGCTATAACGTCCTCCGAATAAAAACTAACCCCTTTGTACATGTTTTCATACTCTTTTATAAGCTCTTCCAAAATATAATCCAATTCTGCATCGTAGTTTCTTTCCATAATTGATGAACCTAAATAATTAACAGTTTTATTGTTTCTTGTTCATTAGACAAATCGCCGATAATTCTTATTTCGGGTATTGGTTTAATTCTTATTAATGTAGGTACAGATACTATACCGTTTCGAATTGATTTTTCCGGATTTTCATAAATATCAATGATGTCTATTTTTGTTTTTCCTTTTAAAAATTGTTCTTTAATTGATTGCAGGTTTTTAATTGCTCTAATTGAACTGGTAGAATTTTTGGTAACATACAATTCTATTAAATACTCATCAGTATACACATCATTATCAACATTATTTATTGTTTGCACTTTTTCTAAAATGTTTTGTAAAAATTACTTAATGATGGTTGTGAGTATTAGATTCACGTTTTTTATTTCCAATTATAGAAAAGCCGCTTTTGCTTCTGTTTATTGATAATAATTCTATTCCGCCTGAAGACATAACTATTTCCCTTTCTTTTTTAGAGTGATTCATGCCTCTCGATTTCATAACAAAGAGTGTTTTTTTTCTTTCCCCACTCATATCAATATCCTGAACCATGATCCAAGTATCTACCATTGATGAAATCCCCTCATCAGAAGGATTTTGCGAAATGGAACCTACTGTAATTGCAGCCGTAAACATTACAGTTATTTGCTTGGTTTTTAAAAAGTCGATAAACCTGGTCAACATACTTCTAACATCACTATTGGGACCATCAGTCATTAAGTTAGTTACCGGGTCCAAAATGATACAAGAGGGATTGAGTTTTTGAATCAACTCTTTGATTGCCATAAAATGCAATTCAAGATTTTGCAAATTTGGTCTTGCGTAATAAAAATGAAGATGTTTTGAATCAATAAATGGCGATAACAATATACCCAGCGATTTCATATTTCTGAGTATTTGATTAGGTTTTTCTTCAAAAGCACAAAAAAGACACACCCTATTATTGCTGCAAATACTTCTTGCAAAAGATGCAGTAATACTCGTTTTACCGGTTCCTGCAGTTCCTGAAACCAAAATACTGCTACCTAAATAAAATCCTTTATTTTCAAGCATTTCATCTAATGAGCCAATTCCTGAATGAATTCTTTCCGTACTCGATATTTCATCTTTTTCTTGATTGACAAGTGGAAAAATAGTCATTCCTTTTTCATCAATGACAAATGGATACTCATTATTCGCATTCATAGAGCCCCTGTACTTTACAATTTTAATTCTACGGGTTCCTATTTGATTGATTATCCTATTGTTTAACTCTATCACACAATCTGCAACATTTTCCTCTAAGCCGAGTCTGGTTAAATAGGTGTCCCCTAATTCTGCGGTAATGATGGCTGTAACTTTTTTATCCTTGAGCCAGAAGAACAACCTTTTAAATTCTGATCTTAATATTCTTGTGTCAAAATTTGAGAATAGAGTATCAAAGGAATCAAGCACTATTCTTTTTGCCTTTATTTTATTTATTGCCAACTCCAACATTACAAATAGTCCTTCAATATTGTATTTGCCAATTTCATATAATTCATTGTTGTTTATATTCAAATGTTCAAGGAGAATTTTTTTTTCTTTCAATAGAGAATACAAGTCGTAGCCAAGGGATGAAGCGTTAAGCAATAACTCATCTGTTTTTTCTTCAAAAGTCATGAATACACCGGGTTCATTGAATTTTACAGCCCCTTTGATAATGTATTCCATGGATAAAAACGTTTTTCCCGTTCCAGTTCCTCCAACCAATATTGTTGGTCTGTTTTGGGGTATACCGCCATACGTTATTTCATCCAATCCTCTGATTCCTGTTGGTGATTTTTCCAGTTTATTTAATTTGCCATTTGGCAAAGCTATATTTCGATCTGAAGTAATAGTTTCGCTCATTTAGTTACGATTTATTTTAAAAGATTGAACATGATCATTCAATTCTTTAAAATAAATTAATATCAACCAATAATATTGTTTTTGAAAACAATGGGCTAAATGACAATCGTCATTTGTAAAATATAAAGCGAGCCCACGGTTTAAACCGTGGGCTGGCGTATGATGAAGAACTTTTACTTTGTTGAACTTTATTGTAAAACCAATTCTTTTTGATTTACTAAAGCATCAATAGACATTTCTACTTTTTCAAAATTGAAATTAGCAATCACTCGATTCATTTCCGCAACAATATGTTCATTGCACAAATTTCCAATACTGCCCTCATGTGTATAGTTTACTTGCATGGATGATGGTTGAAAAGCATTGTTCTGAATATCACCTCCCACTTTTTGGTAGGCCTCTCTGAAACTCATACCCTCCAATACCAATTGATTCACTGCTTCCACACTAAACAAATACTTGTATTTGCTGTCATCTAAAATATTGTCTTTTACTTTTATCTGCGAGATAGCATAATCTGCAATTTGCAGACAATCATTCAGCTCTTTGAAAGCAGGCATGAAACTTTCTTTTATCAGTTGCATGTCTCTGTGATATCCACTGCTTAAATTGGAGGTGATCAATGCGATCTCATTGGGCAATGCCATCAGTTTATTGGACTTAGCTCTAATCAACTCAAAAACATCAGGATTCTTTTTGTGTGGCATGATGCTGCTTCCAGTTGTCAACTCATCCGGAAAACTGATAAAGCCGAAATTTTGATTGATAAACAAACAAATATCCTGACTCATTTTTCCAATTGTTGCTCCAATATTTGCCAA
>CAZCOL010000103.1:0-4051 GCA_964500545.1 uncultured Ferruginibacter sp.
GAGTTCGTTTCGGTCGGCAATCACATGAGAATTGAAAAAGACAATATGGCTGATACGTCGTTTAATCCAAATCGATTTTGGAATACGAAAATGTATACCTCAAAGTTTCCATTCGCAACGTGTTTTTTAATTTCGTCGGCAATAGAGATTGACCTTGATCAATATGACCTTAAACGCATGGCACATGCTGATTCAACTCTATCCAATATGGATAATTACAGCAAGAACATGCTCTACTGGTCAAATAGGCTCAGAGAAGAGGATGTCAAACCAATTATCGAACAAACCTTAGATATCTCAGATATCCGAGAGAAATATCCAAACCAGTCATTTGCCTCTAAGAGGTTTGGCAAAGATAGATATCTCACTACGTTAAATGCTGCCTTAGAAAACGAGGGGATAAATCATAAGCCAATAACCCAGGGGATAAAATATGTAGCCGATAAAGTAGGTATAAACACCCTATTAAGATATATGGACGATATAATATCTTATGCTGAGATATACTCAGGTGAATATAGTGTTACTTACAGACAGGAGATAGAGTTTAAATGAAAGAGCATTTGATTGGTATGGCTCTAGCAGGGGTCATTGCTTTGGTATTATTTACATTTTTTAAAAAAGTAGTTGATGCTTATCTAGGGTTATTTGATGACTAGGCCTTGGGATCTGCTTAATCCTAATGAGCCAAGAAGCCAAGATGAACTTGTTAAATCCCGCCTTGAAATCTGTCGTGCATGCGAATATTTTAGACCTAAGACTGAGACCTGTCGTAAATGTGGATGTTTTATGAAATTAAAAACAACACTTGCAAATGCTAAATGCCCTGTAGGGAAATGGTGATATAATCAATATATGCTAGATCTTAGAACAATGCCACATATAGTTGTAGATAATGTTTTTACAGAAGATGAGATGAAGGCTATCTATAAAAAAATTGATAGTATTACTGATGCAAACCTTCAAGCAGGCGAAGATAAATATAAAGGTTTCTTTAGAGTTAAAAGTAATGGATTTCTTGTATATACTGATCCAGAGTTTGCAAATTTTTGTACCCCGCAAGTAAAGCAGAGAATTGAAGAACTTACTGGTATAAAGGTTACAAAGATTGGTATGCATTTTTCTAGATATCAAGCATATGATGGTTTAAAGCCTAGATTAATGCCACATCTAGATAGACATTCAAAGAGTGCAAACTTGACAATGACCGTACAATTATTGTCTACTCCATTTACTGATAAAAACAATCCAGACAAACAACTAAAGTGGCCACTATATGTCGATACAACCGAAGTGCCTATGCAGTTGAACAGAGGTGTTCTATTTTGCAGTAATTATCAATTACACTGGAGACCAGATCTAGAGTTTGGGCCAGATGATAGATACGATACCGTTTTAATTTTAATAAATCAAGATGAGCCAGGAAATCCAGAGTTGCCAGATGGAATTTTTGCAGACAACACAAAGTTTAACGAATTAATGAAAACACATGGACACTTACTTGAGAAGTCTTTAGAGTGGCAGAAGGTTCTAGATTCACAGGCCACCCCTTGTACAAACCCAGATTGTACAATACCAGGATGTATTAATGGCAATTGCGAATTATCAGATTATCACCATGATAGCAATAGCGACTATCATCGTAGAGATAGCAATAAAACTATTTAGTCTTTATGGTCTGACTCAGACTTACAAGTACAGCCATCGCAGCATATTTCCTGAAACATTTTTAATGCCAAACCATCATTTTTTGGTTTATCGTTCCACATAGCCGACTCAAGGTTATCTAAAAAGCCCATAGACAAATTATACACTAGTAGTGTATACTTACATAATGACAAAGTATACAAACCTTACATGGACAGATAATAATTTATGGAAAGGTTGGACTTATAGTGAAAAGAAAAATAGATATTATTTTGATGATATAGGTAATGAGTCTATCACCGAGTTGTGGTCAGATCCATTTCTAGACCAAGCGTATAAAGGAGAATCATGATATTTCACAAACACCTACTTGTTAATGCTAAGGTAAAGGATCCTATTAAGACTGAAGAGTCTGCAATTGATTTTCTTACCCGCCTAGTTAACCGTATTGATATGAAAATTATTAAAGGGCCATTTGCGTCCTATGTTGACAAACCAGGAAATCGTGGACTTACAGCAATTGTAATGATTGAGACTAGCCATATAGCATTTCATATATGGGATGAGGCAGATCCTTCTTTAGTTCAGTTTGATTTGTATACCTGCGGAAAATTAGATCTTGCAGAAGTATTGTCTGCTTTTGGAGAAACCTTTGAAGTTATATCTATGGAATATAATTTATTCGATAGAGAAAATGGATTTGTTCTTGAGCAATCTGGTAATTACCCACAAAACTAAAAAATATTGCAGATATATAATTAAACTGTTGCTAAAAGTGGATTAAGTGGAGATCTTGCTCCTGCAATTGCTTTTTCAATTTCAGAGCAAACAAGAGCATACTCTTCTGGAAACATTTCTGGCGTTCTGTCTTTATGCTGATCAAGATTTACTTGTCCTTCTGCAATCATTCTCTCTTTTAATGTTTTTTCAATATCATAGTTTAAAACTGTATTTGCAAAGTGCTTAATAACATACCCATCTCTATCAATAAGATACTTTTCAAAGTTACCACCCATTACAAATCCAGTATAAAAACCAATGTTTAGCCATGGTGATATAAATTTTTCTTTTGCATTTAAGTTTTCTGAAGATTCTGCCATTCTACGCAAATCCTTTACCTGTGATGTAATTTCCACATAAAGTTCATGAGGTGGCTTATTTTCTTGAACTACCCCACTTATTCTTGATGGCACCTTTGGAAACATTTCATAAAACTTGTCATGTGGCAATGAAGCAACCATTTCAGAATATTTAAAGGTTGTTCCATAAACATCTTCGCCATAAGCCTTTGAGTCTAGACCGCAAGTAATTCCTTCTGACCAAGGCCCAGAAGTAATTCCTGGTCCGCAATAGTCATTTGTAGGAATGGCAATAATTTCAAACCCTTGATCTTGATATTTTTCTTGAAGCCATTGTAAAACTTCTAGTTGATTGGCATTACCGCAACCTACTGTTGTATTAACAACCAATGTAACTTTGCCCTTGTATTGTTCAAGGTGATTTGGGGTACCCTCTGCTGAGTTTAGAGGAATGTCGTATATGGATTTCATGATTACATTATACAGCATTTTAAGAATAAATGTTATTTTAGTAAGATGCAGAAAATAATCTGAAAAATTTTTCATTTTAGCAAAATCTGAATATTTTTCAAAGATGTACGATGCGTAATTTATAAAAAAATAAATAAAAAAGATAGTGAGCACACAAGAGGGGAAGGCTTGTGTGCCTTGTCTTATCTAAGTGGGGCTGTGCCTTGTAGGTAGCCGTCAATCCCTAAGATGTCGCAAGTAATCTTGACTCTTTGATTTTTCTTTAGAGATTTTCTATACATGTCTATAAAGTAATAGACATTTTCTTTTGTAGGCAACTCCATAGATGAAGTGTTGCCTGCCATGCTAGTTATTGTTAGTTTCATTTAGCACCTGTTCCTTTTCTTGTTCTGTTGCTGTGTGATAGCCTGCGAAACCTCCATGTTTAGCAAGCCACGCCTTTCGGCGTAGTTGTTCATGAGAGTAGTTCATTAGCCACACACTCACATGGTTCTATGTGATAATCGTTATCATCACCAAAAAAGATGTGTCCGTTGCCGTAGCAAGTATCACAATCCGTTGTATAAACTGAGTTTATCATTTGTTATCCTTTCGTTTAGCCCTAGTATAGACTAGAGCACTGACATTTCTAATACTGTGTAGCCATGTGCTACTAGACTATCCATGAGGTCATTTATTTGACTCTCTGTAATCATTGGTTGATTGACACGCATAATCTCTATGCCGTCTTTTTCTAGTGTATAGTTTAGGTTTAGCATTTTGCTGACCTACCTTTCTTTTATTTCTATACTGCGTATTCTACACGAGATGACTGACAAAATCAACTCTCAGCACGGCGTGTCGCATGTGATTTA
>CAZCOL010000104.1:0-2508 GCA_964500545.1 uncultured Ferruginibacter sp.
TGGAAAATTGAGCAATGGCTGCATCACTTATATTTTCTAAAAAAAGAATATTTATTTTTTCTTTGGGATAACTGGTATTTTTTTTCTCTGCCATTGTTATAACTCCTTATTTTGCACAAATATATTATTTAAAAAGCAAAATCGGGATCACAGGTTTATACATAATCTCACAAAAAGTATGAGAAAATCTATTCTTGAAATCAAAATATTAATATCACTAATAACAGCATTTGCAGGCATTTCATGCAATCATAAAGGAAAACAAAATGACTATGATAAGGATCTTGAAGTTAAAACTTACCATTTATCTGAAGGCCCAACATTGAGCAAAGACTATATTTCAAAAGCCAATAACGTATGCAATTACTGGTATGACAGTTTTTTAAGAAAATCCAGATTCAATGGAGGAGTATTGGTAGCAAAGAACGGACAAATCATATTTGAAAAATACAATGGAACAGCCCATTTGGGTTATCCTGACAGCATCAACTCCAATACACCTTTTCATATAGCTTCTGTAAGTAAAACTTTTACAGCCATGGTTACTTTGAAATTGTGGCAGGATAAAAAAATAGATATTGATGATTCGTTTTCAAAATATTTTCCAGACTTCAATTATTCGGGTGTAACCATACGTACTTTGCTTAATCACAGAAGCGGCTTACCTAACTATGTTTATTTCATGAATGAATTGGGATGGGACAGGAATAAATTTGCAACAAACCGTGATGTTTACAATTATTTAGTAAACAAAAAATCCGAGTTGAAGAATATCGGACTTCCCAACCGAAGTTTTTGCTATTGCAACACTAACTATGCATTACTGGCATTGCTCATAGAGAAAGTAACCGGAATGAGTTATGCTGAATACCTAAAAAAAACAATTTTTGAACCGCTGCAAATGAAAAACACATTTGTTTATTCCAATGCAGATTCATCAAGAACAACTCCAAGCTACGACTGGAGAGGGTATCAGGCTGTATTTATTGATATGGATAAAGTTGTAGGAGATAAAAATATTTTTTCCACTCCTAGAGATATGCTTAAATGGGACAGGCTATTGTCAAGTGGTCAATATCTTTCTGCAAAAACACTTGAGGAATCATACAAACCCTACAGTAATGAAAGAGCGGGCATAAGAAATTATGGTTTGGGTTGGAGGATGTATGCTTTTCCCGATGGTAAAAAAATAATCTATCACAATGGATGGTGGCACGGAAATAACGCTGTATTCATCCGATTATTGAAAGAAGACGCAACCATCATTGTATTAGGCAATCAATACAATACAGCCATTTATAAAGCGAAATATCTGGTAGGATTGTTCAATCCCAAATATGGCACATCTGATGGGGATGAATAGTAAAATAAATTCTCATAATAGCATTATGCAAAAAACAAATAGGCCAGCCCAATTGAAGTGAGAATACCAACCAGATCCGCCAATAGCATAGCCCAAACAGTATAGCGTGTATTCTTTACCGTTACAGCTCCAAAATAAACAGCAATCACATAAAAAGTAGTATCCGACGAACCTTGCAAAATACAGGACAATCTGCCTGCAAAAGAATCGGGCCCAAAGGTTCTCATTGAATCTACCATCATCCCTCTTGCTGCACCACCACTAAAAGGCTTAACCAGTGCTGTAGGCAAAGCATCTATAAACCCGGTATCTGCTCCTATTGCAGAAAAAACATCTTTCATAGCTGATATTAATGCGTCAAAGCAACCACTTGTCCTTAATAAGCTGATGGCAACCAACATACCCACCAGATAAGGTATGATTCTTATGGCAGTTTCAAATCCTCCTTTTGCACCAGCTACAAAAGAATCAAAGACATCAATTTTTTTATAAACCCCTCCACAAATAATCAAAATAAAAATCAATAAAATCAATCCGCTGCTCAAAGAACCTGAAAACAATTGCACAGCATCTGCATCCAAAGTTTTAATATATAAAACCAAAGAAGCTATTACTGCCGATATCCCCAATATCCATGCAAAAATAATCGGGTGAAAAAGATTGATCCGTTGTTTGATGCTTACAATGATCATAGCAGCAATTGTTGCAACAAATGTGGCTATCATGCAAGGAATGAAAATATCCATAGGATTATCAGCTTTGGCGGCAGAGCGCAAAGCTATTATACTTACCGGAATCAATGTAAGACCGGAAGCATGCAAACAAAGAAACATGATCTGTGCATTGGATGCTTTTGATTTATCAGGATTGATTTCCTGCAAACTTTCCATTGCTTTTATACCGAAGGGCGTAGCAGCATTATCAAGACCCAGTAGATTTGCGGAAAAATTCATCATCATGTGCCCCATAGCAGGGTGCCCTTTTGGAACCTCAGGAAATATCTTAGAAAAAAACGGACCAATGATTCTGGACAAAAACCTAATTCCACCTGCTTTTTCTGCTATAGCCAAAAATCCCATGAACAATGCGAGAAACCCGATCAATTTCAAACAAATAGTTACTGCTGTTTGACAGGTTTCCACAAT
>CAZCOL010000104.1:2608-4004 GCA_964500545.1 uncultured Ferruginibacter sp.
AATAAATAAGATAAATTTAAATTAAAAAGTAAGAATTCAAAAGTAAAAATTGAAAATTCAAAATTTAAAAGTAAAAAGTAAAAAAAATCCTACCCTCAAACATAATATTAAACCATTGAACTTTTGAACCATTGAACTTTTGCCCCCATCCCTTACCTTTGCAGTTGTTTAAATCAAAACAGAATAAAATGGCATTACAGGCAGGTATCGTAGGACTACCGAATGTTGGAAAATCAACACTTTTTAATGCAGTGAGCAGCAGTGCAAAAGCGCAGGCCAGCAATTATAGATTTTGTACCATTGAACCCAATACCGGGTTGGTTAATGTTCCGGATTCAAGATTGAACAAATTGGAGGAACTCGTTAAGCCCAATCGCGTTGTACCCACCCAAATTGAAATTGTTGATATCGCAGGTTTGGTAAGAGGTGCGAGCAAAGGAGAAGGATTAGGCAATAAATTTCTTGCAAATATCCGCGAAGTAGATGCCATTATTCATGTGATTCGTTGTTTTGAAGACGATAATATATTAAGAGATGAAGGGCCTATCAATCCGGTTGGCGATAAAGAAATCATTGAAACCGAATTGCAGCTGAAGGATATGGAAAGCGTTGAGAAAAAAATGCAACGCACCGAAAAATTATTAAAACAGGGAGATGCAAAATTAAAAGCCGAATATGAAGTATTAAAGGCCTGTAAAGAACATTTAAATCAAGGGAAAAATATTCTATCTCTGGGATTGAGCAAGGAAGAAAAAGCTGCCATTGCAGATATTTTTCTTTTAACGGACAAACCCATTTTATATGTCGCGAATGTAGATGAAGCTTCTATGCATACTGGCAATAAATTCTCAAATGCATTGATTGAAGCAGTAAGAAATGAAGGTAATGAAGTGATTGTGATGACCAATGCCATAGAAGCACAAATTGCTGAATTAGACAACCCTGAAGACAAGCAGATGTTCATGGAAGAATATAAAATGGTAGAACCCGCCTTGGACAGATTGATTCACTCTACCTATAAATTACTGAATCTCTCCACCTACTTTACTGCCGGCGTTCAGGAAGTTAGGGCTTGGACCATTCATCAGGGATGGAAAGCCCCACAAGCTGCAAGTGTCATTCATACTGACTTTGAAAAAGGCTTTATCAAAGCGGAAGTAATTTCCTATGCAGACTTTATTCATTATGGCTCAGAAGCCGCTTGCAGAGACAATGGCAAACTTCGCATTGAAGGGAAAGAATACATCGTACAAGATGGCGATGTGATGCATTTTAGGTTTAATGTGTAACCAACAGTTTAACGTTTAATAGTTCAACGGTTTAAAGGTTTAACATTGAACTATTAAACTCAATCAAAATCAAACTTAAACTTTGAACTCTTGAACTATTGAACACG
>CAZCOL010000105.1:0-3777 GCA_964500545.1 uncultured Ferruginibacter sp.
CAAGTACATGCGGTGATTTAACCAATTTCACTCTTACAGATACCTTACCGCTTAATGTGACTTATGTCAGTGGGGGGTCGTATAATTCTGCCAACAGAGTAGTTAGTTTTCCTGTAAATATTACATCAGGTCAAACACAGACATACTCTTTTACTGTTCAAGTAAACAATGGAAGTTATTTTCCTACAGTTAATTTATTTGAAGACAATGTAAATGGAACAACCGTCTCTCCAAATTGGACTGAGACTTCTACGTTGGCTTCCACACATTGGTCTGTTTCAAACTCACGCAGTTACAGTCCTGACAAGTCATATTTTTCTGCTAATCTTGATTCCATCAATGATGAAAAACTTACTTTGGTAAATTCAATTAATTTAGGAGCAAACCCTCCACCATTGACTTTTCGTCATTGGTTTAACGTTGAGAACACCTATGATGGCGGTGTTCTTGAAATTAGTACAAATGGTGGTAACACATGGAATGACTTACGATCCAACATCCAACTTGGAGGTTACACAAGTTTAATGGACACCAGTACTTTGCTCAACGGAAGATTCGCATGGACCGGTAGCAGCAACAACAAGTTTATAAAAACAAAAGTAAACCTTGCCCCTTTTGCAAACCAAAATATTAAAATTCGTTTCAGATTTTTGACTGATTTGGGAACTAACCTTGAAGGATGGTATATTGACGACATTGCCATCAAAAATCAACCTGTTGTAGAAATGCAAAGCAATTTACTGAATGCTTCAAATGTTCAGGTATTGACTGCAGATACTGTTGCAGTGATTTTAACAGGTTGTCAGGCTGTTTCGATTCAATCACAGCCAACTAACTATAACGCATGTACGAATTCTGACGTCCAATTTACCATTTCTAACTCAGGAGTCAATCCAGTATATCAATGGAAAGTAAGCACAAACGGAGGTGCTTTATTCACAGATATTCCGGGAGCTGACAATGATACATTGATACTTAACAATGTTGATCCATCCATGAATAACAATCTTTACAAAGTCGTTGTGTCCAATACATGCCCTTCGACTGTTACTTCAAACGCCGCATTGCTCAGTATAAACGAAGCAGCATCTATCAATACACAACCAGCTGCATCTGAAATTTGTTCCGGCGGAAATGTAATATTCTTCGTAAACACAACCGGCACAGGCAACACATTCCAGTGGCAATCAAGTTTTAACAATGGAAACACTTACAATAATATCAGTGGTGCGATTGATGACAGTCTTGTTTTGAATAATGTTTCAGCAACACTTGACAACAACCTGTATCGGGTGATTGTTTCAGGATGTGCACCTGATATCATTTCTTCAGGCGCTTTGCTTACGGTCAATAGTGCTGCATCGATTAATAACCAACCGGATGATAACAATATCTGCAATGGAGCAATCGCATCTTTCAACGTAGTTGCTTCAGGAACAACCCTTGCATACCAATGGCAGGAAAGTACTGATGGGGGAAGCAATTTCACAAACATGATCAATGAAAATGACTCTTCTCTTAGCATTCAAATTGCGACTCTTTCGATGAACAACAACCAATATAGGGTTATTGTGGATGGAGCAAGTTGTCCCGGACCTGATACTTCCGATATTGTATTGTTGACAGTCAATGACAACGCCTCAATCATAGCCAATCCGGTAGAAACAAATATTTGCCCCGGCAATAATGCACAGTTCAATGTTTCAGCATCGGGAGCCGGCTTGACTTATCAATGGCAAATAAGCGATAATAACGGAACTGACTTTAATAATATTACAGATTCAACAAGAAATACGATAACCATCAACAATGTTTCGGGATCAATGAATGGAAATCTTTACAGAGTTTTAATTACGAACACCTGCTCTACAGATACTTTGATTTCAGAAAATGCCGCATTGAATGTATATACTCCATCAACGATCATCAATAACCCTTCAAATGCAGTTAAATGCGAAGGGTCCGATGTTGTATTCACAACAACGACCACAGGAGACAACAATACATTCCAATGGCAGATAAGTTCGGATGGTGGAAATAATTTTTTAAATATTGACGGAGAAAACAATGATAGTTTGACATTAATCGGAGTAACAAGCTCATTGAATAATTTCAAATATCGGGTAATTGTGACAGGCGAACATTGTGGTTCTGTAACTTCCACTTCTGCAACATTAAATGTATCCGTTCCTGTAACTATTATATCTCAACCCGTTGATAAAAGTATTTGTGCCGGAAATGATGTTGTAATCTCTACAGCTGCTTCCGGAACTGCTATAACTTACTTATGGCAAGTGAGTACAGATGGCGGGATTAACTTCAACGATATATCTGGAACAAACAATCAAGATACACTTCGTTTGCTCAACGTTTCCGATGGAATGGACGGCAATATGTATAGGGTCTTAATTACTGAACAAACCTGCGGAGAAGTGATTTCTGAAAATGCACTATTGACAGTTTTTCCTTTGCCAACAGTTGACATCAGCGCCAATCCCTCAAGCATAATACTACCGGGACAGTCAATCACATTGAATGCAAACACCGCTAGTGGAAACACTTTCCTATGGTACTTGAACAATACATTGATTCAAAATCAGACAAGCGGCACTCTTTCCGTATCATCCAACAACTCAGGAGCTTATAGTGTAACCGTAACAGATCAGAATGGTTGCAAAGCCATCTCCGATATCATCATGGTAAGAGACTCTATCATGAATACTTCTTTTATTTATCCAAATCCAAACGATGGTATTTTCCGAATTAATGTATTTGGTCTGTCAAACATAAATGAAAGCAGAACTGTTGTTTTGTATGATGCAAAAGGTTCGAGAGTTTACAGTAAAACATTTGATAATTTAAATGCAATCAACAGAATAATTAATCTGAATGTTGAAAATCTGGCAAAGGGTATTTATTTAGTGGTTTTATATGATAAAAACGGAGTAAGAAAAGATAAAGGAAAAGTGATTATTCAATAAATAATTTTATTTAATCAACATTCGTGCTAAATTTCGTTGAATGACTTTTTATTTGTTAAACTGGTTTTGATTATGATTAACAATGCGGAAACTTTCAAAATAAAAAGTGGAATCAAGTCTACAGATACAGAGCATAGAAGAAAAATAAATTTCAATATAGGCAAATACGATGCAGCTGTAATACAGGGTAAAAAGCAATTTGAAAATTTGTCACTTGCCAGAGAAAAAGCAAAAAACATAAAATGGCAGGCAATTGAAAACCTTGACTCCTATTTGGAGCAATTTGAACAAAACTTTACAAAAAGAGGAGGAAAAGTAATCTGGGCAGAAAACAGCGCACAGGCTATTGAAGAGATTCTGAAAATTTGCAAAGAGAAAAATTGTAAAACGCTGGTAAAGAGCAAGAGCATGGTTACGGAAGAAGTTCATTTAAACCAAGCCCTTGAAAACAATCAAATCAGCAGTATTGAAACGGATCTTGGAGAATATATTCAACAACTTGATGGTGAAGCTCCCTATCATATAGTAACTCCAGCCATGCATAAAAGCAAGGAGGATGTTGCAAAATTATTTTCAGAAAAATTAGGAACAGATCCATCCCTGACTCCCGAAGAACTAACCCTTGTTGCAAGGAATATACTCAGAAAAAAATATGTTGAGGCGGAAGTTGGTGTTACGGGTGCAAATTTCATTATCAGTGATATCGGAGGAATTGCCATTACCGAAAATGAAGGAAATGCAAGACTCAGTTGTTCATTTCCCGAAACCCATATTGTCATAGCAGGAATTGAAAAGG
>CAZCOL010000106.1:0-3736 GCA_964500545.1 uncultured Ferruginibacter sp.
AGCCCACGGTTTCAACCGTGGGATTACATAGGTTATTTAAAATAAAAAAAATGAAATTTCTTGCATCTGTAATAATTACAATTTTATTGAGCTTTGGCGCGTGTTTGTTTTTGCCCTGGTGGAGTATTGCCGTAGTTGCCTTTATCGTTGCAGTTTTTATTCCTCAAAAAACATGGATTTCATTTATTTCAGGGTTAGTCTCATTGTTTTTATTGTGGTATTTCCTGGCTTTTTGGATATCAGCCAACAATGAAAATATTCTTGCACATAGGGTTTCTTTATTGATATTGAAGTCTGATAGTCCTTATTATTTAATTTTATTGACAGCATTTATAGGGGCACTGGTTGCCGGATTGGCAGCAGTTTCCGGGTCATTGTTTAGAAATTTATTTTTACGGAATTTAATAAAAGATTGATTTGTTAAAATTTGCAGTAATTAAATCATGCATAAATATATTCTCTCTGTATTTTTTCTTTTCTATTTATTTAATCCTTTATTTTCTCAAAAAATTTACGGAACTGTATATAATACAAAAGGAGAATTATTGCCTTTCTCATCAATAATTATTAAGGGTACTTCCTCCGGGGTAACAGCCAATAATAAAGGTGTTTACGAATTTAATTTGCAAAAAGGACAACATACGCTGATTTGTCAGCATATCGGTTACGAGGCTTTCGAAAAGTCAGTCGATTTTAAAGCAGATCTGCAAGTAGATTTCATTTTAAAGGAGCAGCAATTGATGATGAAGGAAGTAGTAATTTCATCCAGTGCAGAAAATCCCGCGTATGCAATTATTAGACAAGCGATTAAAAAAAGAAATTACCACAATAATCAGGTGCAAAGCTATAGTTGTGATTATTACAGCAAAGATGTTATCAAGCTGAGAAGTCTCCCAAAAAAGTTGCTCAATCAAAACAAGAAGGACAGTGAAAATCAGTCCAATTTGATGTTGGATTCTGTAGGAAAAGGAATTTTGTATCTGGCAGAATCTAAATCCGTTTTATACCATCAACAACCTGAAAAGAATAAATTAATTGTAAGCAGCAGCAGAGTCAGTGGTAGCAATAGTTTTGGATTTACTTTTTCAAACCTCATCAATTTTTATACCAACAATGTCACAGTGATAAAAGACGGTAATAACAGAGGATTTATATCTCCCATAGCAGATGGCGCACTTCGTTACTATAAATTTAAAATCTTAGGAACTTTTGAAGAAAACGGCAAAATAATAAATACTATAAAAGTAATGCCCAAAAGATACTATGAACCCTTGTTCTCTGGTATCATCAACATCGTTGACGATGAATGGAGTATTCATAGTTTGGATTTTATTCTCACAAAAGAATCTCAATTGGAATTGCTGGATACATTGAAAATCACACAACAGTACATCCCAGTAAATAAAGAATTTTGGCGAGTAAGCAGTCAGGTTTATTATTTTGCCCTGAATTTTTTTAATATCGATTTAGTAGGAGATTTTCTCTCAGTTTACAGTGATTACAAAATAAACCCATCGATTGATAAAAAAATATTTGATAAGGTAATTCTGAAGTATGATTCTGCAGCCACTCAAAAAACAAAGTTATTCTGGGATACTGTAAGGCCTGTACCGCTGAATCAAGAGGAGGCAAAGGATTATCAGGTCAAGGACAGCATTTTTCAAATTAAACAATCCCAAGCCGACATAGACAATAATTTGGATACACTCAGAAAGAGGCAAGGAAAAATCAAGGGGTATAGTTTTTTAATGCCCGGTTTTGATAGGGTGAATTATGGCAAAAAGTATAGGTATAAATGGGGTGTGGATCCCTTATTATTAAATCTACAGTATAATACAGCAGAAGGTATTGTTGCTAAATTTACCGGATATTTTGAAAAATATTTCAAAACTTCCAAAACTAAATTGAATATCGAGCCTGATATACGTTACGGATTTGGAAATAAACATTTGAATGCTTTCATGAATATTGATTTATATACCAAAGTAAAAGAGGGTTACAGCAATCATCGATACAATAAATGGGAAGTGTCGGGAGGAAAAAGAGTATCACAATATAATAGAGAAAGTGTCATCAGTCCATTATTAAATGAATTAAGCACTCTGTTTGACGGAAAGAATATACTGAAAACTTACGAAAATTATTTTCTTAATGTAGGGTTAACTAAAAAATATGACAATGGATTTAAATTTTCGATTTCATCAGTATATGAGAACAGAAATCCAATTTTTAATGTTGAAAATTTTACTTTCAAAAAAAGAGATACTGTTTTTTTAACGGAAAATTATCCTGTTGAAAGAGTAGGTATCGATGAGATAAAATCACACCAGGCTTTAATCATAAGAGCTTCACTAAGTGTTAGGCCTGGGCAGCAATTCATACAATTTCCACAAAGTAAAGTGCCGATTGGATCAAAGTATCCAACATTCAGTATCGGTTATGAAAAGGGGGTTAATAATTTTCTTGGAAGTGATGTGGATTTTGATAAATGGAGTTTTGATGTATTTGATGATAAGAATTTAAAATTGGCTGGTGTTCTAAAGTACAGAGTTAGTTTGGGTGGTTTTTTGAACACTAAAAAATTGTACATTCAGGATTTCAGACACTTTAACAGTACTTCACTCAGATCAACCTTGAATTATATGAAAGGTTTCCAGCTGATGAGTGTTTATGGAAATTCCAATATTGCAAGCTTTTGTACAGAAGCACATATCGAGCATCATTTCAATGGATTGATTACCAATAAAATTCCTGTGTTTAAAAAGAAAGGTTGGAAATTGTTGGGGGGAATGAATGCTTATTATATTCACGACAACAATCATTACGAAGAAGTATTTGCTGGAATTGAAAATATCAATAAAATATTCAGAATTGATTTTGTTACATCCTATCAAAATAGTAAATATGTACGATCTGCATTTGTATTTGGTGTTGGAGGATTGTTTAGCGATAATCAAAATACTACCAGTAAAAGAGAATCATCTAAATCAGCCAGAAAAGCAATCACATTGGCTTTTTAAATAAATCCATTAATTTTGTTTGGTTAATTTGGTTTGCCCTGCAAGCATCCAATCTTTTTCAGATTTCCTGTTGATTCAGGATCAAATTATAATATCATGTCGGTACTTCATAATCGTGTTTCACAGGAAGAGCTTAAAAAGCGCCTGTATGAAGAAACAGAACACAGAATCACTGTTTCATTCTATCAGTATTTTTTTATTGAAAATCCTCAGGCATTCAGGGATGAGTTTTACAAAGGATTAAACGAATTGAAAGTTTTCGGAAGAATCTATGTGGCTTCAGAAGGTATCAATGCGCAAGCGAGTGTGCCAGAAAGTAAATTCAATGCCTTCAAGGAGTTTTTATACAGTTATTCTGCATTGGATGGAATCAGATTGAATATTGCAGTGGATAATGATGGAAAATCATTTTGGGTGCTTAAAGTGAAAGTGAGAGAGAAGATAGTTGCAGATGGTATCACAGATGCATCCTTTGATATGGTAAATAAAGGAAGGTATGTGAATGCCCAAGAATTTAATGAAATGACGAATGATCCTGAAACTGTTATTGTGGATATGCGCAATCATTATGAATATGAAGTGGGGCATTTTGAAAATGCTATTGAAGTCCCAAGCGACACCTTTCGTGAGCAGTTGCCCATGGCAGCGGATATGCTGGAGGATAAAAAAGATAAGAACATCATCATGTATTGTACAGGTGGTATTCGTTGCGAAAA
>CAZCOL010000107.1:0-2018 GCA_964500545.1 uncultured Ferruginibacter sp.
CCCTTGCATTTTACATCTGTCTGAGAAACTTTACTCCACTTCAAGGAATCTGATGGTTCGGTGATTGTAACACTATCCAACCAAGTACAGTTATTATCGTCTTTTATCGTTACATAATAAGTTCCTGCAAACAGTGAACTGAATACACTGTCTGAACTATAGGGCTTAATAGTAATTCCGGCACTATCTAATTGATATTTGTAATTTCCCGCACCGCCGGAAGCTGTTACTGTAAATACTCCGGTGTTGTTGCCCTTGCATTTAACATCCGTTTTTGAAACTAAATCCCAACTCAATGTATCTGGTGCAGTAGAAAAATTAAATGTGCCACTATCAACAGAACACGTAGGTGCAAGTGAATCTCTAACATAAACGGTGTACGAGCCGGCAGTAATATTTGAAATAACGTTTGAAGATTGCCAATTGATATTATCTAAACTGTACTGAATAATTGAATTTCCGAAATATGAAACTGAAACAGTCAATTTTCCATTATCTTTTGAAAAACAGCTAAAATCAAACCCGTTGTACTGAGTTTTGACTATTGAATCAATGGTAATTTTTTGAACAGTAATCGTATCTTTTGCTCCTGTTAGGTTATATGTTACCTCATACACTCCCGGATCAGAGTTTTGCATGGTAATTATACCTGATTTTGAGTTAAACCCTAGTGCGCCTGAATTAGGATCAATTGGAAGATAAGAGTATGCACTAGAATTGGAACCAACGGGTGTACTTGGAGTAGTAGTCCCCACTGCACCGAAACAAAAAGTCGAAATAGAATATTCCAATGTTGGCGGCACAGTGTTGCCTTTTAGAGCTACTGCCGAATCCAATAAAAAAAATAATGACATTATTAATGTCAGTGCTTTCGAGCTTTTTTGTACAATTGTTCTCATGAAATTTATTTTTTGCAGGAATCTTTTTAGGATATCAGATGACTTTGATTAATATTGAGTTAATTATATTAAGACAATTATTTTAACTGTAGCTTTTTGGTTATTGATTTTATACTCAACAATATATTCCCCCGGGTCGGAATTTTGCATATCGATATTACCTGTTCTTTTGTTGATACTTAATGCGCCCTCATTGGATAATAATCTTTGCCAAGTGAAAATACCACCCTGTTGAGATACTTTTGCTTCTGAAATCCCTGACGATCCAGCTTTGAATTTGGTGATAGAATATTCCAATGTTAATAGATTACTTATTTTTTTGGATGAAGATTCTTTTAAAAAGAATCTATTGAAATTTAAAGTGTAAGTATCTTCAAATGAGGAATTTATTACTATTACAGCAGAAAATAAAAATAAAACACTTATCTTCTGGATTGACTTTCTAATTGATTTATTTTTCATTACTTTTTGATTTTTGTTAAATTTAACGAGCGTAGTTACCATTTCATAAGTATTTGAAAATGAGTGTTATCTTATAAAACGTTTGACAAACAGCATTGTATTTGCAGAATTTTAGAACAAATAATACTATCAACCAAACATTTAATTTTTTAATAACTAGAAACAAAATTAGTGTTTTTCCACAAATTATTCGTTTTTTTTCACATTTTTTTACGTTTAAACATAGAAAAAACAAATTAGAAACATTAAAAAAATCCCGAGTAATAATATTACCCGGGATTCTAAATTAAATTTTAATTTTCCTATTGCTTTATAAACATTGAGGAACTGACATCTGAATTAGACTCAGAGATTGCCTTTAAAATATATGTACCAGATGCTAAGCTTCTAATATCTACAGTAATAATATTATTTCCTACTTTTATATTTTCAATCCTTTTAGCGACTATTTTACCATTAATATCGGTAATAATTATTGTTAATTTATCATTTGATATTGAGTTGATAGCAGCATTAACAATTGTAGTTGCGGGATTCGGATAGACGCTAATAATACCAGAAGGATTAGCATTTGGATCTCTTATTACTACAATGTTACTGTATTTTGCATTACCATTATAGTCCAATTGACGCAATCTGTAGTAATAAATTTTTTCT
>CAZCOL010000107.1:2118-3719 GCA_964500545.1 uncultured Ferruginibacter sp.
GTTGTATCGTTTGGACTAAATGTACCCGTTCCAGATGTTGTCCAAATTCCACCTGTTGCATTGGAATTAACACTTCCAATCAAGTTTGCATTGGCAGTTGTGCTTATTGCTTGATCAGAGCCGGCATTGGCAACAGAAGCAGTTAGTACCGTCAATGAAACAGACTTAACTGTTGAGCAGTTATTTAAATTGGTAACAGTATACCTGATGGTTGTTGTGCCTGGGGCTATACCATTTACAATTCCCGAGTTATCAATAGTTGCTACTCCTGGAATGGTGGAAGACCAAATTCCCCCCAAAGTATCGTTAATTAATAATGTGTTGGTGTTGATACAAATACTGGTTGAACCTGTTATATCTGCAACTACAGGTGACGCCTTGATAGTAATAGGCCTGATAATTGTTGTGGTACAACCATTGGCTAAGCTGGTTACAGAGTAGGACATCGTATCAATACCTGCTGCAATGCCTGTAACCAATCCTGTTGTAGAGTTGATTGTTGCTATTGAAGGATTAGATGAAGTCCATGTTCCTCCTGGCACACTAGATGAGAAAATAGTTGTTGTGTTAGTACAAATTGATTGATTTCCACTCAAGTTTCCTGCGTTTGGACCTGCATTTACAGTAACTGTTCTGGTTTGAGGAGCTGATGTTACAGATGAGCACCCTCCAGTTCCTTTCACCCTGTAAGAAATAGTAGCAGTTCCTGCTGCAACTCCTGTAATAACTCCTGTGGTAGAATCAATTGTGGCAATTGAAGTGTTACCTGATGTCCAAACTCCACCAGTTACTGTGGATGAAAACTGCGTGGTTCCACCATTTGCACAAACAGTTTGAATTCCGCTTAATGTACCGGCTGTAGGAGCTGCCGTAATTGTAATGACTACAAATGAAACAGCATTTGAACATCCTCCGGTTCCTAACACTGTGTTCTTAACTGTGTCAGTACCTGCGGCAACACCTGTAACTATTTTTGTTGTTGAATTAAACGTTGCTATCGAATTTGGTGCTGTATGAGTCCAGGCTCCACTAGTTCCGTTAGTTGAAATAGTAGTTGTACCACTATTACTACAAATTGCTGTTTGTGTAGCACTCAAAGTACCTGCATTTGGGGCGGCAGTTATTGTTACAGTTCTTGTAGCTGTTGCATTGGCGCAACCACCTGTTCCTAAAACCGTGTATCTCATTGTATCAACTCCCGCTGAAACAGCAGTTACCAAACCGGTAATCGAATCAATCGTTGCGCGTGGATTCGTTGCAGTCCACCTGCCTCCTGAAACTGTTGAGGTAAACTGTGCGGTTCCGTTCGAACAAATTGCCTGAGTTCCGCTAAGCGTTCCGGCACTTGGTGCAGCTGTTACAGTTATAACAATAAAAGATACTGAATTCAAGCAACCTCCAGTTCCTACTACCGTATTTTTTATGGTGTCAGTACCTGCGGCAACACCCGTAACTACTTTGGTTGTAGCATTAAATGTTGCAATTGTATTAGGCGCAGTATGAGTCCAGGTTCCGCTTGTACCATTTGTGGAAATGGTTGAAGTACCACTGTTACTGCAAATTCCAGTTTGGGTAGCACTAAGTGTGCCCGCATTTGGAGC
>CAZCOL010000108.1:0-3667 GCA_964500545.1 uncultured Ferruginibacter sp.
GCGAGATAGCCATGTTCGGTAGATACGCCATATCGAAAGCGCCGTTTGCAGGACAGGGGAGCAGTGCTTACTTCCTGAGTTTGACGGAGGACGCATCGCTGGCGGACGCCCCTGTGGACCATTTTGTCTACACCGAAACACCGATAGAGGTGATGACCTCTGAGGATACGAATGCCGAACATGCGATCTTCTACTTTGGTAACGTGGACGATATGTACACGGCGCAGGATGTCAGCGACATTGACGTAGATTACCCGGTGTCTTTCTCAGATGGCGTCTCTTGCGAAGAAACGATTGGCATCACTGCGCAGTTCGCAGGTACCGTAGATGAGGCTCTGGCGAGCCTTGAAGACATTCAGATCGGCTCAGCTTACTTCGATTCCTACAACGAAGACTTTACGATCACGGACGATCCCACAGCCAGCCAGAACGTAGACCGCTCCATTACAGAAGGCTTTAGCTCAGCGGACGCTCCGCTCATCACGGCGCAGTTTGTAGTCTCTCGTGCCGAAGCTTCGGCTATTGCCGTGCATCTTGAAACCTTTGGATGGATTAAGATTCAGACCCATACAACGTCCAACTGGACCCCTGTGGATGACGAACAATGAGCTTCATACTTAGCCAGAAATCCCTACGCCGCCTCGAAGGCGTCAATCCTGCACTCGTGCAGGTGGTCAAGCGTGCCATTCAGATCACTCCCATCGACTTCATCGTTGTCGAGGGTCTCCGTACCAAGGAGCGCCAAGCCTATCTATTCGAGAAGGGCGCGACCAAGACCATGAACTCTCGGCATTTGACCGGGGATGCAGTCGATCTGGCCCCCATCGTGAACAACAAAGTCTCATGGGACTGGAAGGATTTCTACCCTTTGGCTGAGGCGGTGAAAGAAGCCGCGAAGCAAGTCAAAGTTGAGGTAGAATGGGGCGGCGATTGGGAGTCCTTTAAGGACGGACCTCACTGGCAACTACCGAGGAAATAACATGATCTTCCTTTCTTGGCTTTTGGCTCGGCTCAAGGAGCCTACGACCTATCTGGGCATTACGGCCATGCTGTCTGCAGCGGGTGTTGCTCTGGACCCCGAGTTGATCAAGCAGATTTCTGCGGCTGGGGTAGGAGTATCTGGGCTTATTCTATTCGTGCTCAAAGAAAAGAAGTAGGAACTCCAGATGCCTAGTACATACTCTCCCAACCTTCGCATCGAGCTCATCGCCTCTGGCGAACAGGCCAACCAGTGGGGTCTCACGACCAATAACAATCTGGGAACTCTGATTGAGGATTCCATTGCGGGTTTGGTGAGTGTGGATGTCACGGCGAGTAGCGTAACGCTCACGGCATTGGATGGTCAGGCGGATCAGTCTCGAAACATGATCCTGAACATTACGGGAACTCCGGGTGTAGCACGTACCATCACGGCTCCTGCCGTAAGTAAAATTTATGTTCTCTCGAATAACTCAGACGCTGATGTTGAGATCATCACTTCCGCCGTGGGTAGCGTAGGTATTACGGTCACTCCGGGCACCGCCAAACTGGTCTACAGCGATGGGACAGATTTTTTTACCGCGAACGATACGAGCGTATTTACGCCTGACAGTGCCATCATCTCCGATGCTTTGGGGATTCTGACCGCGTCTCCGACGACGGCGACTGAGCTTTCGTACCTGCAAGGTGCTACATCTAACATTCAGACCCAGATTAACTACAAATTCGCAGCGTCTTGGGTTCTTGGCAGCTAAGGAGGGTCTGTTGTGCCTGAAAACAAACTCCAAGTCCTCCAGTTTCGCCCGGGAGTAAACCGCGAAGGGACCTCATATAGTGGCGAAGGCGGCTGGTATGAATGCGACAAAGTCCGTTTTCGTTCGGGCCTGCCCGAAAAACTGGGCGGCTGGGTCCGCTATGGTGTCGGCACTTTTCTGGGTGTGTGCAAATATCTGGTTGAGTGGGTTTCACTGACCAATTTCTATCTGCTGGGGCTTGGGACTAACCTCAAGTTCTACATTCTGGCGGGTGGTACGTACTTCGATATCACACCCATTCGGCGGGAGCTGACGCTCTCTACAGATCCTTTAACGTCGATGTTCTCGACGTTGTCTTCCAATATCTCTGCCACGGACACTATCCTTCCGATTGCGGGTGTAACCGCGGGTAACTTCGATCTTCTGACGCCTTTTGTTGTGCGGATCGGTTCTGAAGATATCTTCGTCAATGGTGTGGACAACGTAGGAAACACGTTGGGTAAAGCAGGCTACCCCTGCTCTAGAGGCTATAACGGAACGACCGCCGCGGCGCACTCTTCAGGGGCCAATGTTTCCAGCTCTTGGGTGATTGTCTATGACCCTTACAATGGAGCTACGCCGGACGATTTTGTGACCCTGTCTGGGGCTACAGCTTTCAATGGCTTTACGCCGACCGAGATCAACCAAGAGTTTCAGATCAAGCAGGCGGCGCAGGATTACTTCTCCTTCGATATTGGTGAGCAGTCTACTTCTGCGGCCACGGGCGGTGGTTCTTCGGTTGTTGCGGCCTACCAGATTCCTACCGGGCTTCCCTATACGCAGTCTCTTTTGGGTTGGGGCGCGGGTCCTTGGAACGGCAATCACGGTTGGAACACACCCTATAACGGCGAAGGTATAGCCACGGAGATTCGTCTCTGGAGTGCCAGCAACTACGGGCAGGACCTGTACTTCAATCCGAGAAACGGCGGCATTTACTATTGGAATGCAGCTACAGGGTTGTCTACGACGGGGCAGATTACGGAACGTGGAGAGAACATCACTTCCCCTGCGGTGGCTTCGATTCCTGCAGACCAGATTGTCAACGGCGATTACTACATGATCTCCTATGTGGGGACGACAGACTTTACTCTGATCGGCGCCGCGAGCAATACGGTAGGACTGGGCTTTATTGCGGATTTGTCAGGCGGTGCCGCCACAGGTACGGGTGTTGTTTGGGATCCGGCGACGCCTTCGGTAGCAGCGTGCATCACGGCCACGGATGAGCGGCATATTATCGCGTTGGGTTGTAACGACGCAGTGTCTGCTGCTCTGGCCCCTGTTACGGCAGGTAGCTTTGATACTGGCACGACCTACATAATTAGCTCAACGGGTACGACTGACTTCACTCTGATCGGCGCTGCGGACAACGAAGTGGGTTTGACATTTGTCGCTACCGGGTCTGGTTCTGGTACGGGGACTGCTCTGGCCATTATTCAAGACCCCATGTTTGTTGCATGGTGCGGTCAGGAAGCACCTAAAGAATGGTACCCCACGGTCACAAACACCGCGGGCTCTTACCGCCTAACCTATGGTTCCAAGATCATTACGACGGAAAAGACGCGGCAGGAAATTCTGATCTGGACTGACACGGCCTTGTACTCCATGCAGTACATTGGGGCTCCCTATGTCTACAGCTTTAATCCGCTGTCAGTGGACATTACGATTGTCTCTCAAAATGCGTTTACAACGGCAAACGGCGTCACTTACTGGATGGCTCAAGATAAGTTCTATATGTACTCCGGGCGTGTGGACACGCTTCCATGCGCGCTTCGCCAGTACGTTTTTGACGATATCAATACAGACCAATGGGAGCAGGTCACTTGCGGGACCAACGAGAAATATAACGAGATTTGGTGGTTCTACCCTTCTTCGGAGTCTGTGTATAACGATCGGTA
>CAZCOL010000109.1:0-3580 GCA_964500545.1 uncultured Ferruginibacter sp.
TCTTACTTGTTGGGCAATTCAAATTCATACCCATAGGCCTTTATCAAAGGTCTAATAGAATCGATATTTTTTCTTTCTTCAATTCCGTAACCCTCAAATTGATAAGGTTTGAAAAGATAATATGGAAAAAGTGTTTCTATAAGGATTTTATCTCTTTTGGAATAAAAAACAGGGTTCTGCTGTACATTTCGAAATTCATTATGATAACAGCAATTGACTAATGCTATACAATAGAAATGCTTGTACTTTATTTCTGAGGATGAAACGAAGTTTTTTACTTGCATAGATGCAGGAATTTGAGATACGCCGCCTCTATATTCACACATATTGTGTACTGCATTCTTACCGTAAAGATTTATATATTTCCACCCAATATCTCTTGGATATGAATAAGATTTATATTGACTTAAGGACTTCGAAAAAGAAAAAACAAATACAAAAGAAATAAAAATAAAGATGCCAATTAGATAATTTTCTTTCAATCGGACCCAATTAAAAAGACTTACAACAAAAATGCAAATAAAGGGATAGTACATGTGCAATAATCTTCCATAAAATACAAACCGATGTAAAAAGAAACCGACGAAAGCATAAGATAAATAAGCCATTATGAATAATCCTGAAACAAATAAAATCTTGTCACCCTTGGTCCTTCTGATATGAAACAAAAAGAAAATCAAACAAACAGACAACCATACCATCAATATTTTTCCACCTAATCCTTCGGCTTCCCATAAATATTTGTATAAAAAAGAAAAACACTCCTCAAAAGAACCCTGCACAATTGTTGCAGACAAGCCTTTGGATGCAGAAATAAAAGAGCTACCCCCAAAGTGAGAGAGAAGTTCAAACAATATGAAAAAACAAAAAAAACCGCATGCGTATGCAGCGGCAGTTTTAATTCTAGTGTTTAAACGTATATTATTATTGAATTGATAAAACAACAAAACGCCAATCACAAAAACCAAAGGGAAGTAACCCGGATAAACAGAATACCCCGCAAATGCAGCTAAGCCTAATAAAAAACAACTTTTAATTGACAAAGCACCAGAGCCGGCAAGTTGAACCACTTTATATAATGTATAATAAAGTATCAGCAAACTGGTATCGTAGGGAAGTGCATGCCTAAGATATAAATAAGAATTTGACAGACAGCTGAAAATAAGGACACTCAATAATGCAAGCAGTTCATTTTTTAACATCAGCTTTGAAAACCTGTAATGAACAAGAAGCACCAAACAATAGATAATGAAATTGAAAATAAATAACGGATATGAATTCCTTGTTTCGTATAAATTCAGGTTTAATTTATTGGCAGTATAAAATTGTATAGCATGGGGGATGCACTTGATGATGGTTTCACCGGGTCTTCCTTTGGTAGAAAAAATTGCATTTAAAAATCCCTTAGCATCTCCCTTAGAGAGACATACCAGCGCCACTCCGGATTTTTCATAACGCCTTTCATCTTGCATTGATAGAAAGCCATTACCAACGAGAGAAAACTTAAATAGTGTTACAATTGAAATACCAATTAAAAATAAGTAGCGAAGAGTGTTTTTATTATCCAAGGTAATTTTTTGTGTTGAAAACATCGTTATTTATAATAAAATGAAATAAAGGTTAATTATCCTTTATCAAGACCCACCTTTTGATATATTTAAAATTATAAATAGAATCGGCAACAGCAAAACCCTCTAGCTTTTTTTTTGAAATAGAAACCATTGAAGAAAACTCTTTGCCTGAAATATTATTGGTAAAAATAACTTTTTGTTTTAGTTTTTTAACTGCGTGATTTGCTACACTCATCTCAATAAAACCCCAATCACAATTATTTACATCTATAATAAAGACCCTCTTATTAAAATATGGAATAATTTTCTTATATTGATAGGACCACTCAATACCTTCTTTTTTATGAACATTATTAAAGTAGATAATTGGAAAAATATACCCGCATATAACGATAGCTCCTATTAGTTTATAATGCCGAATAGATAAAATCGAATTCTTTTTTCTAATGCTAATAATAGCATTTTTTAAATAATTGAAAGAAATCACGTAAAAAAGAAAATTTATTGGAACAAAAATTCGATAGAAAGGAAGTTGCTTAAGGATAAACATCATCAATAATGGAAAAATAAAAATTAAAAAGTTATAGTAGGATTTTGTTATTAATGTGTAAACAAAAAATGAAAGTAATAAAACACTACCAAAGAAATAAGGAACGATGAAATATTCAATTAGTCCAACAAAGTGATCTGTGTATGAGAATAAAGTGAGTTTTTCTTTTGGAGCAACGAATGGATTTGCGATCAATTTATCTAATCCTTGGTAAATAATAATTGGGGCATATAACAATAAAACGGACGCCACAAAAAATATATTTACCCAAACAAAAAAATAGATTTGTTTTTTGATTTGGTTTAAATGTTTGTAAATAAAAATAAAATATACAGGAACTGCAGAATACAAAAAAGCAGGACTTGTAAATAAACCCAGAGTAAATACAGCTAACATTCCTGCTAGTTTGTTTTTAAACGAAATTTTATTTGAGGCAAATTCCGCAAAATAAAAAGACGTTAACGCAAAAAATATTTGAATTGAATAACCCCTTGCCTGAAATAAATGTTCAAAAATATTTGGACAAAATAAAATTCCAGAAACAAATAAGGCGCTAATTAAAAAATTTTTCTCACTAAAAAATCTTATTACAAACCAAACACACAAACACGAAAAAAAAATCGCAGGAAGTCTAACCGATAGGTTGGTTTTAGTAAATCCCAGACAAAACCAAGTTACATTGGTAAGTAAAGAATGAAAAACATGATTATTAGGAGCCGGATACTTACATAAAGAATGTAAAAACCCCTTAGATGTGAAATTATTGAAGGTGTATGACTCATCAAAATTTAACGGAAGTGAAAACGAGAAGTATACAAGAATTATAATAAAAATAAAGAAAGGGAAAAAGTATCCAGTTGCATTTTTTCCTAACAACTTAAGTTCCACTTGAAGTAAATTAGGCGTTTGTTGGATTTTTCTTTTAATAATATTGCAATTATTAAATAATATCCAAATCCAAATAAAGGCAATTGGAATAAAGAAAAAACATATCGGCAGTTTAAAATTATTTAAATGAAACATTTCTACACAATTCAGATTGCTTTAAACAGAGTATAAATAATAGATCCAATAAAATTAATCAATTACTTTTGAATATACCATTGTTAAAAATTCAAACATTTGTAATGTTAATATGAATAACAATCTAAATGGAATATTAAAAGACCTGTTGGCAATGTCAACCGAATCTCGAAAAAAAAGCAGCTTGCGTTTTTTCAAAACAGGAAAAGGTGAGTATGGAGAGGGCGACTTGTTTCGCGGGATATCTGTTCCCGAGCAGCGAATCGTTGCCAAAAAGTATCATGAGAGGGCAGATGTTGAAACGATTGAGAATTTGTTGGATTCCAAATTCCACGAAGACAGACTTACAGCTATTTTTATTTTAACACATAAGTTCAATCGTAGTTTTAAAAAAGGAAATCCTAAAGAGTGGGTAGATTTGTATTTAGCAAAAATT
>CAZCOL010000110.1:0-3519 GCA_964500545.1 uncultured Ferruginibacter sp.
TTCATTGTCATGCAGCCGTTTCATCCGGAATAAATAGTGTTGACAAAGAAACATTGTTGGAAGGAAATGTTGTTGCAACAGAAAAAATATTAAATGCATTTCCCAAAGCGAAACACATTTATATATCAAGTACTTCAATATACGACCAAACGGATGAAATTAAAACTGAACTTTCAAAGTCCGAACCGGCTTCTGATTATGCTGCTTCAAAATTACAGGCGGAGAATCTTGTTTTAAAAACAGACAAAGCCGTTATAGTCAGATTGTCTTCATTGTATGGTCTAGGGATGAAAGAAAATACGATTATACCTAATTATATCAATCAAGCGATAAACAATCATAAGGTTGAAGTTTGGGGTGTAGGAAACAGAAAGCAAAATTATATTCATGTAAGTGATGTTATAGACCTTATAGACAGAATTATTCATAGAGATATTTGGGATAAAAAAATATTCTTGGGTGTTGCCGATAAAGAACATAGTAATGTGGAGTTAGCAGAAATGATATCCAATTTTACAAATGCCAAAATTAATTTTGTAAACTCCGATTCGTCATTATCAAACCATTTTGACAATCGTTTTACTAGAAATGAATTAAATTGGTATCCGAAAGCCGATCTTTCGTTGGAGTTGAAAAAAATTATTGAATGGAAAGAAAAACAGTCTTAGTAACCGGTATTGGCGGTAACGTTGGTCAGGGTGTATTAAGAAACATAGCTTCATTAAAAAAGAACATCAGAATTGTAGGAATTGATATTGCAAGTTTTACCGCCGGGAATCACTTGTGTGATGTAACTTATAAAGTTCCATACGCATATGATAGTTTGTATATTCCGGTCATACAAGAAATTGTAACAAAAGAAAAGGTTGATTTAATTATCCCTACAACCGACTACGAGGTTTATTATTTATCATTAAACAAATCCAATTTAGACACTATTGTTGCAGCAAGTAACGCAGAAACCGCCCAAAAATACTTGGACAAGTATTTAACATATTTACACCATCGAGATAATGATATTCCATTTGCAAAGTCTTGGCTTCCGAAAGATTATGACGAATCCTGCGATGAGATAATTCTTAAACCGCGTGAAGGTCGAGGATCAAGGGGTATTCAAAAAAACCCACCTTCACCAGCAAATTATAGCGACGAGTTTATGATACAACCATTGCATAAAGGGAAAGAAATCACTACTGCTTTTTATGTAAAAAAGAATGGAGCGTTTCACGGAATGTTTACTATGGAAAGAGAATTAAGTAATGGAGCCACTTCAAAATCAATTGTAACTAAAAAATATGATAATGTAATAATGCCCATTATCGAAAAAATGATTGTGGCAGGAGGACTTGCAGGCAGCATTAATTTGCAATGTATTGTTGACGAAAATGAACAGATTATACCATTTGAAGTGAATTGCAGAATTTCAGGAACCAATTCAATCAGGCACAATCTTGGATTTCAGGATGTAAAATATACACTACAGGAGTATTTGTACAACGAGGAGCCAGACGAGATAAAAACGGTGAATGGTATAGCTGTAAGACTTCTTTATGATGTCATTTATCCTGGCGCATCAAATGAAAGCGAGCTAAATAATAATTCGAGCAATTTCATTGTTTATTAGTATTTTAAAAACCATCTAATCATGCAGGCTAAATATATTCTATTTGATGTGGCAGGTACCTTGTTACATAAACCTGCGGTTTTTACTTCAATTCAAAAAGCATTGCAGCAATACAAGTATGGTTTTGATGAGAAAAAAATCAAAGCGCATCATAAACTAATTTCAGAGTGCTATGTTTTTCCGGATCAAACAGACGCATCTTTTTATAAAAAGTTCAATGCCGATTTATTGTTTTCTTTAGGAGTTATTCCTGAAGACAATTTGCTAAATAAAATATTTGATACATGCACCTACTTGCCATGGGAAAAATTTTCAGACACTCATTGCTTAAATGAAATTAAAATACCGATTGGAATTATATCAAATTTTAATTCTACACTTAAAGAAAAATTAAAAACATTTTTCGATGTGGAATTTAAAGATGTGTTTGTTTCTGAAGAGTTGGGAGTCGCTAAACCGAATACACTTTTTTATCAAAAGGCAATCGATAAAATCGGTGTAGAACCATCCGAAATAATTTATGTGGGTGATTCTTTGAAACTGGATATTCAACCTGCACAGGAGGTTGGATTGAATGCGATTTTGATTGACAGGGAAGAATATTATCCGGCATTTGAAAACAGAATAAAATCATTAAACGAATTAAATAATTTTTTGTGCTAAAAAAGAAATTATCTTTAGCTGTACCGGTTTATTACGAGCAGGAAGTCATCCTTCAATTTTTAAAAGAAACAAAGGAAGTGCTGGATTCTTTAGATATAGAGTATGAGTATATTTTTGTGGATGATGGCAGTAAAGACAATACGGTGCAAATTATCAAAGAGGCGGCTAAAACAAATGACAAAATAAAGTTGATAGTCCTTTCTTATAATCACGGAAAGGCATTTGCCGCAACAGCAGCATTTACTTACGCAAGTGGAGATTATATTTTATATATGGATCCCGATCTACAAGATCCGCCCAAAGAAATTCCAAGATTTTTAGAAGCTATTGAAAAAGGGTATGATTTGGTCTGGGGTATCAGAATAGAAAAAAAAGATTCTTTTATCAACCGAGTGTATTCAAAAGTTTTTTGGGGGACTCTAAACAAATATACAGGTCTTGCAATTCCAAAAGGAATTGCAGTTATGAGAATGTTTACAAAATCTTTTGCTGAAAATTTATTAGCATACAAAGAAACAAACAGATTTGTAGAAGGATTGTTTATGAAAGTAGGAATGAACTATACAACAATAGAGATAGATCAGCGAGAAAGATTTGCCGGAACCACCAAATTTAATTTTAAAAAGAAAATGCAGTTGGCTTTTGATGCCATTTTTGATTTCTCAGAATTGCCGCTGAAGTTTGCAGTTAGATTAGGGTTCTTGTTTATCCTTGGAGGGATATTTAGTTTGATATTGCTTGCAATTAAAAAAATATTTTTTATAGAATATCAAACAGGTTGGACATCTACCATTTCATTGATTATAATTGGAATTGGATTACAGCTATTTTTTCTCGGAATAGTCTCATTATACATAGGAAGGATTTATAAAGAATCTAAGAACAGACCTCTGTTTTCAGTAAAAGAGTATATCAATATAAATAAGTAAAACAACAGTGAAAACATTAGCTATATTAGGTTCAGCAGATCTAGGGCAGCAAATAGCCCATTATGCCATTGCAGATAACCATTATGAAAAAGTAATTTTCTTTGATGATTTTAACTCAGACAGACAGGTAAATGGATTTCAGATAATTGGGGGCAGCGATACAATTCTTTCTTCATTCAAAGAGGGTCTTTTTCATGAATTGATAATAGCCATTGGATATAAACACTTGAATAAAAAGAAGGAGGCGTATGAATATTTTATTCAAAACAACATTCCTTTGGGTAAAATAATACATTCATCTGC
>CAZCOL010000111.1:0-3430 GCA_964500545.1 uncultured Ferruginibacter sp.
TAGTTTTAAAAAAGGAAATCCTAAAGAGTGGGTAGATTTGTATTTAGCAAAAATTGACCGAATCAACAATTGGGATCTTGTAGATTCTTCTGCTTACAGCATTTTAGGAAAATGGCTCGAAGATAAAGACAGGAGTATTTTATACGAGCTTGCAAAGGATTCATCCATGTGGAGAAACAGAATAGCTATAGTAGCTACCAAACATTTTATTAAAAAGAATGATTGCAAAGACGTTCTTTTATTAAGCAAGCAACTGCTTCATCACCCTCATGATCTTATTCATAAAGCTACAGGATGGATGCTTCGGGAAGCATGGCAGGTAAACCCTGAAGTCATTCATGATTTTCTTAAAAAACATGCAACCAACATGCCAAGAACAATGTTGAGATATACTATTGAAAAAATGAGCGAACAGGATAGAAAACGGTATATGGCAAAATAATTAAAATCTATTCGAGTCTTAATAATTTCATGAAAATTTATGTTGTGAAAATCACATAGTCTTAATCAGTGTTTTTTACGATATGAATCACCATTCTTCATGAATGTTGAAAAACAATAACACCTAGTTTTATAGAAGGGGCAATTGCAATCAAAATAGAACTAGGTATGCAAAAAGCAACATTTGAACATTCGGCAGAAAACAAATTTTCCACAACACTTAGCACACGCATTGATGATTATTTCAGGGAAATGAAATTATCAAGGAAAGCAAATGAATTGTATCTATTGAAAGCGTTTTCTTTCTTTTTGATTACCGTTTTATTGTATGTCGATATCATTACTGCCCAATTGAATAATACATTCACGCCCCTACTTTTTATATTGCTGGGTTTGTTTAATGCCATGTTTGTTTTTACAGTAGCACACGACGCTTCACATCATGCAATATCAAACAAAAAGTGGGTCAATCAGCTATTGGAATATGTGTGGGATACTGCGGGCATTTCATCTTACTTCTGGAAATTGAAACACAATGTGTCGCATCATGGTTTTACGAATATACCCGGAAAAGATGGCGACATCGATCAAAGCGGGCTGGTAGTTCTCCATCCTCATTCACCAAGAAAGCGGCTTCATCGATACCAGCACATATATGCCCCCGTTCTCTATTCCTTGCTAAGTCTGAATATTATTTATATCAGGGACTTTAAACTTATGTTAACCCATGAGTTTGGAAATAAGATCATTAAAAAACACCCAATTAAAGAAATGGTAATTCTATTTGCAGGGAAACTATTTTTTATCAGCTATATGATTGTTATTCCAAAACTTGTTTTGCATATTTCATGGTTCGAAATATTAGGATATCATTTAATGATGAATCTGGCAATCGGTCTTTTTATTGGCTTTGTGCTTGTTCCGGTGCATGTTACAGAGGCCGCTGCATATCGCTTGCCCGATAATAAAGGATTGATTCATTGTCATTGGAGTGAACATCAGATAGAGGCAACCGTTGATTTTTCGGCTGGCAATTATTTTGTAAATTGGATTACCGGCGGACTCAATACACATGTAGCACATCATTTATTTCCTGGCATAAACCACATTCATTATTATCAGTTAACCAAGATAATTTGCAAAACCGCCGAAGAGTTTAACGTTCCTTACCGTAATTATTCCTGGTATCGTGTGTTTGTGGAACATTTGGTTTTTTTAAAAACTTTGCGTTCTGAAAAAAGAATGGTTAGTCAAATGAGTTAGTCAAATGAAATGGATTATTTTGGAAATTGAAAACTACAAAATCGAAATTTAAAAATCTGTTTTCCAACATTGAACCTTAAACCCTTGAACTTTTGAACCCTTTGCGACCGGTAATTCTCCAAAGCCTAAGGACTTTTTCCTAGCTAGAATGATACAATAAAACCTACAGAATGAATCTTTTTTATAGCATATGCGGTGAAAAAATTCATATTCGCCGCAAAAATGCGGCGAATAATTTGTATATTTGCCGCAGTATCAACATCTACTATGGCAAAATATATTTATCAGTATGCAAATTGGACCGATTTCACTTGGGATGACAAGGCCATCAATGCCGTCTTTGGAGAAGTGAAGTTATTGCAGGGAAAACTCATCGGCCAAATGAATAGTTTGGGTTTTTCTGCAAAGGAGGAAGTCGCGCTCAGTGCATTAACATTAGATGTTGTAAAATCAAGTGAAATTGAGGGAGAAATGCTTAACTATGATCAGGTACGTTCATCTATTGCCAGACGCTTAGGTATTAATAGTGCCGGATTGGTTCCAAGTAGTCGACACATTGAAGGAGTTGTAGAGATGATGTTGGATGCCACCCAGCAATATCAAATACCGTTGAGCGAAAAACGATTGTTTGGATGGCATGCCGCTCTTTTCCCAACGGGATATAGCGGTCCCTATGAAATTGAAGTAGGTAGATATAGAAGCGGTGAAATGCAAGTGGTTTCGGGAGCCATGGGTAAGGAAAAAATACATTACGAAGCCGTCAAGCCCGAGTTCGTGAAAACTGAGATGAAAATTTTTTTAAACTGGTACAACAAGGATGAAAAATTAGATCCGGTATTGAAAGCTGCTATTGCTCATTTTTGGTTTATCATTATTCATCCATTTGACGATGGCAATGGCAGAATAGGAAGAGCCATTGCAGACATGTTACTTTCCCGCGCAGAAAAAAGTGGCGAACGTTTTTATAGTATGTCGGGGCAGATTTTGATTGAACGAAAACGCTATTATGAAGTATTGCAAAAAGTACAACACAGTTCAGGCGATATTACCGAATGGATTGACTGGTTTTTACATTGTCTGAAAAATGCAATGCAGGCAACAGAAGATACCACGCAAAAAGTTTTGCGTAAGGCCGAGTTCTGGAAACTCCATGAACATACATCTATAAATGAACGTCAGCGATTAATGCTCAACAAACTCCTGGATGATTTTGAGGGAAAATTACAAACTTCAAAATGGGCAAAAATCACAAAGACATCTAATGATACGGCGCTGCGCGATATAAAAGATCTCGTGGAGAAAGGCATATTGAAACAAACTGAGGAAGGCGGACGTAATGCGAATTATATATTATAGTTTGTCAGACTTTTATGATTTTGTCCCAGTCGAATTAATACAATAAATTTTACAAATATTAAATAATGTTGCTACTTTTGAGGAGTGGTGCGTGGTTGGGGTGCGTGTCAGACACGAACCAAAACACCATTGATATTGTAATTCTTTTTTCTTATCCTTTAATTCAAAGAAATGAAAAAACATTTCCTGATTCTTCTGATGTTAATATCATTATTCCAATTTGGTTATTCTCAGGTTCCATCCGCGATACCTTATCAAGCGGTGGTGAGAAATGGTAATGGTAATATCCTACCCAATCATCCTGTTCAACTTCGTTTCAGTATTCACGATAGTATCACCAATGGAAATGTGGTGTATCAGGAAACACATT
>CAZCOL010000112.1:0-3403 GCA_964500545.1 uncultured Ferruginibacter sp.
ATTCAATATGAACAATTGCTTCCCTTTGAAGCCAATTCGATTGAAAAAATTCTTGAAGAAACTCCGGGAGCAGAACCATTTAAAGTTATTGTGGGTGATTTTGTTACCACTGAAGACGGAACCGGTATAGTGCACACTGCTCCTGCATTTGGGGCCGATGATTATAAAGTAGGAAAGAAAAACAACATCGGCATTTTAACGCTCGTAGACAAACAGGGAAAGTTTGTGGAAGGTGTTGGAGAATTCAGCAATCGTTATGTAAAAAATTATAAAGACGAAGCAGATTACGTTGATGTGAATGTGGACATTTCAGTAAAACTGAAAAAAGAAAATCGTGCATTCAAAGTAGAAAAATACGAACACAATTATCCGCATTGCTGGCGTACAGATAAACCAATCATTTATTATCCATTGGATGCATGGTTTATTAAAACAACTGCCGTAAAAGACAGAATGGTGGAATTGAATAAAACCATTCAATGGAAACCTGCCAGCACAGGAACGGGCAGATTTGGCAATTGGTTGGAAAACATGGTGGATTGGAACCTCAGCCGCAGTCGCTATTGGGGAACACCTTTACCAATATGGAGAACAGAAGATGGAGCAGAACAAAAATGCATCGGTTCTGTAGAGGAGTTGAGAACTGAATTGAAAAAATCATACGACGCAGGCTGCTGGCAATCCAATGAAAAAACTGCTGAAGAATATATCCAGCACATCAGCTCCGATTTGCACAAACCTTTTGTTGATGACATCATCTTAGTGAGTGATTCCGGAAAGCCGATGCGTCGTGTTCCCGATTTGATAGATGTGTGGTTTGACAGCGGCGCAATGCCTTATGCGCAATGGCATTTCCCATTTGAAAACAAAGAAACTTTTCAAAATAATTTCCCTGCGGATTTTATTGCTGAAGGTGTAGATCAAACACGCGGATGGTTTTACACTTTGCATGCATTGGCCGTATTGTTGTTTGACAGCGTAGCTTACAAAACCGTTGTAAGCAATGGTTTGGTGTTAGACAAAGCAGGCAACAAGATGAGCAAACGCCTGGGAAATGTGGTAGATCCTTTTGAAACCATTGATAAATATGGTGCAGATGCCACACGTTGGTATTTGATCACCAATGCATCTCCCTGGGACAGTTTGAAATTTGATGAAGAAGGAATCAAAGAAGTACAAAGAAAATTCTTTGGTACACTATATAACACTTATCAGTTCTTCGCATTGTATGCCAATGTGGATGGATTCAATTATGCAGAAAACAAAATCCCCTTAAAAGATCGTCCGGAAATTGATCAATGGATCATTTCATCTTTGAATACGCTGATAAAAAATGTAGTGGAAAATTTTGATGCCTATGAGCCCACGCAAGCCGGACGAGCCATTGAAGAATTTGTAGACGCTCAGTTGAGCAACTGGTATGTAAGATTGTGCCGCAGGCGTTTCTGGAAAGGAGAATATGAGCATGATAAAAAATGTGCCTACCAAACTTTGTACGAATGTCTGGAAACATTGAGTCAGCTCATTGCACCAATCGCTCCATTCTTTGGAGAATGGTTATTCCATAATTTGAATGCTGTAACCAACAGATTCGAAAACAACTCTGTTCATCATACATTATTTCCTGTTGCAGATGCTTCAGCCATTCAACCGGATCTGGAAAAAAGAATGCAACTGGCACAGGATACCTCTTCATTGATTTTATCCATCAGAAAGAAAGTAAATATCAAAGTAAGGCAACCCCTGCAAAAAGTATTTATTCCTGCGCTTGATAAGGAGATGATAAAAAACATCCAATTAATAGAAGATATTATTAAATCAGAAACCAATATAAAAGAAATAGAAATATTGGATGCCAACAATGATTTTATTAGAAAAAAAGCTAAAGCCAATTTCAAAACTCTAGGTAAAAAATTGGGGCAAAAAATGAAATGGGCGGCTTCTGAAATAGAGAAATTTGATAATGTTTTAATAGAAAAAGTTCAAAATGGTGACTATCTATTGAACGAAAAAGAGGTTTCAAATGGAGAAGAACCTATATATATTAACGGGGAAGATCTGGAAATTATTACAGACAGCATTCCCGGTTTTGAGGTTGCAAGCAAAGGAAGTTTGACCGTAGCTTTAGACATTACCATTACACAAGTCCTTCAGAATGAAGGAAATGCAAGAGAATTTGTGAACAGAATTCAAAACATTCGCAAGGAAAATGGTTATGAATTAACTGACAAAATTTTAGTCACAATTGGGGATAATGCAGAATTGAACGCATCTTTGATGGGTTTTAAGGACTATATTTGCCGCGAAATTCTGGCTGACTCTTTGGAGTTTGTTCCGAATATTATTGAAGGAATAGCCATTGAAGTGAATGATATTTCATTGATGGTTAATGTTAACAAAAAAAGTAATTAGTTATGGCAACAAAGAAAACTGCTAAAAAAGCAACTGCCAAAAAAACAGCTCCTGTAAAAGCAAAAGCGAAGCCTGTAAAAAAACCTGCTCCTGCTAAAAAAGTTTCTAAACCTGTTGCAAAAAAACCGGTTACAAAAAAAGCACCTGTGAAAAAAACAGCTAAACCGGCAGCAAAAAAACCGATTTCAAAACCAATTGCTAAAAAGGCTGCAAAACCAGTTGCTAAAAAAGTAGTTAAAAAAGTTGTTGCCAAGTCAGTTGCAAAAACTCCCACTAAAAAAGTTGTTGCAAAACCGGTTCCTAAAAAACCAGCAAAGCCTGTTGTAAAAGCAGCATCTAAAAAAATGGAAATAAAAAAACCGGTAGCGGTTGCTAAAGCCCCCGAGAAAAAATTGGAAGTGAAAAAACCGGCTGTTGTAGCAAAACCGGCCCCTATAGTAAAAAAAGTAGTGGCAAAAAATCCTAAAGATATCAAGATAACTCCTGCAAAACCTGTGGTATTGCCTAAAATAAATACCAAAACAGCAAAAAAATACCAACCGGATTTTACCAAATCGGTATTGGATTACAAAAAATCAGACCCAGGGGCGCCCATTACAAGATATTCAGACACCGAACTGCATGAATTCAAAGAATTGATTTTAAAAAAGATGGAGGACGCCAAAAAAGAGTTACACTATCTTCAAGGATTGATTACCAGAAAAGATGAAACAGGAGGAGATGAAAGTGAAAACAGGTACATGACTATGGAAGACGGCAGTTTGAGTATGGAAAGAGAGCAGTTGAGTTTGATGGCCAGTCGCCAAATAACTTTTATTGATCATCTTGAAAAAGCTCTGATGCGTGTTGAAAATAAAACTTATGGAATATGCCGTGTAACCGGAAAACTGATTGACAAGGCAAGATTAAAGGCAGTTCCTCATGCAACTTTGAGTATTGAAGCGAAAATGGGTTATGTGAAATAAACCTTTTTATTTAGTTCGAAGGAATA
>CAZCOL010000113.1:0-3381 GCA_964500545.1 uncultured Ferruginibacter sp.
GTCCTGAAATGCTTGAAGCAATGCATTTTGCTTCGGTTGGAGATGATGTTTTTGGAGAGGATCCAACGGTTAATTTGCTGGAGTATCGGGTTGCTGAAATGTTTGGAATGGAAGCCGCATTGTTTTGTCCGAGCGGTACAATGACCAACCAGATTGCAATAAAATGTCACACAAATCCAGGAGAGGAGATTATTTGTGAGAAACAAAGTCATGTATATATATATGAAGGTGGGGGAATTGCCTTTAACAGCGGTTGTCAAGTTAGGCCTATCGAAGGAGACAGAGGTAAATTAAACGCGGATCAGATAATTGAAAACATCAATCCGAATGATATACACAAACCTGTAACATCGCTTGTTTCACTGGAAAATACTGCCAACAGAGGCGGAGGAAGTTGTTATGATATAGACGTATTATTTGCAATTAGAAATGTTTGCAAAGAACATAAACTTTCGCTTCATTTGGATGGCGCAAGAATTTGGAATGCAATTGTTTGTAAAAATCAATCCCCTCTTCAATATGGTGAAATATTCGACAGCATTTCAGTTTGCCTAAGCAAAGGATTGGGTGCACCCGTTGGAAGTCTTTTACTCGGAAAGAGTTCTTTCATAAAAAAAGCAAGAAGAATCAGGAAAGTAATGGGTGGTGGGATGAGACAGGCAGGACACCTGGCTGCTGCGGGAATTTATGCTTTGGAAAATAATATTCAAAGATTGAGAATTGATCACAATCATGCAGTAATGATAGGTAATGCTTTGAGAAAAAAAGATTTTGTAAGTGATATTTTCCCCATCGAAACCAACATGATAATTTTTGAAGTAAGAGGCAGATATACTTCGGATTCATTTGCAGCTTATTTGAAACAACACCAAATTTTGTGTATTCCTATTTCTTCAACTCAGATCAGGATGGTTACTCATCTTGACATCAATGCTGAAATGATTGAAAAAGTTAAGCATCAAATTGATATTGCTTAAGAAAGAAAAATATCATTTTTACTGATATTAATCGAGTCTTTTGGCGAATTCACCGTCAATAAGACCAAATAATACATCGGGCTTCATGGTTCTCCACTGTGGAATATCAAACAATTCAATATAATTTGTAAGCCTTGCTTTTTTAAAATCATGTTTACTTTGCTCCGTAAAATTTATTATAGATATCCATCCATTGTCATCTGATAGTCTGTCCAGCCAGTCTTCATAATAACTGTCATCACTGCTGTGGAAATTCAAAACATTTTCCGCAATGAGCATAAACTTGATTATTCCATCAGATGACATGACATCAGTGATATTTCTTCTTAGAGTCATAATATCATTTTCGATGGCATCGTTCCACTCTCCTATCAATTCTATTACGGCAAATTTTTGTTCATAATCTGCAAATAGAATTTTCATAAACAAAGTCCGAGATCCGAAATTGTCCCATTGAGGATGTATGTAGTAATTGTAAATGGTATCAGAATATTCAAATTCACTGTATTCTCTTCCATAAAAAGGCGATTTGACGTCTTCTTCAGCCATATATAAATGACGCCAGTTGAAGTATGGTTCTATGTTTTGCAATATATTTTTAATTGACGATAAAATTAATTCAAAAGGGTTAATAAAAAATGGCAAAAAAAATAGGCCACCTTTACAGGCGGCCTATTGACCAATTTTATTGAAATGTATTAGTGGTTATTCACTATCAATTCAGTTCTTCTATTTTTAGAACGTCCTTCCTCAGTTGAATTATCAGCAATTGGTTTTTCAGAACCATATCCTGTAGATTTCAAACGAGTAGCTAAAATTCCTTTACTCATAAAGTAATCCCTAACAGCATCTGCACGGGCTTGAGATAAAGTTTTATTGTTTTCAGCATTTCCTGTATTGTCAGAGTGTCCTTCGATGGTTAAGTTCAAAGTTCTGTCAGATTTCAATATTTCAAATACCCCATCCAATGCTTTTTTAGAAGATTCAGCTAATTGAGCACTGTTGGTTTCAAAGAAAATATTTTTTGCCTCGTAACTAACTTTTTCAATGATTTCTTTCTTGATAACAGGACAACCCTGGTTGTTAGCAGGTCCGGCTGCATTAGGACATTTGTCCATTTCATCATTTACGCCATCTTTATCACTATCAGGAATTGGACAACCATTGTATTTTGCAGTTCCTTTTTCCTTAGGGCATTTATCAAGCTCATCATTGATACCGTCTCCATCAGTATCAGGAACAGGACAACCTTTGTATTTTGCAGTTCCGGCAACACTTGGACATTTGTCTTCACCATCAGCGATACCGTCATTATCTTTATCAGGACATCCATTCAATTCGGGTTTACCGGCAACTTCTGGGCATTTGTCATCTTTATCCAAAACACCGTCACCATCACGGTCAACAACTGGAGGAGGTGGTGGTAATTTGGGGGTTTTTTGATCATCATCTCCCATTTTTCCGATGAAGCCTATAGAATAGAATAAATTATCTTTCAATACATCCTTCATCAAAGTAAAACGATATTGAGATTGCAGCATGATGTAAGTACTGTTACCCAGATTAGCCTGCAAGCCCAAACCAACAGGAGCATACATACCAAATTTGTTGCTGTAAGAACCTAATCCTAAACCAGCAGTTACAAATGCGTTATAGTTATAATTATCTTCAAAAGCTTTCACATTGACAGTTGGTTCCAATTCCAATCCCAATTGATTGAATTTTGTGGAATAGACACCTCTGTCAACTGCAGAATAGTTATGAAACATCATAGTTGCCTTGGCAGAAAAGTCAATTCTTGTATCAATCAACTTCCAGTATGATAATGAAAACCCAAGATCCTGTTCTCTTAGACCATTTAAGGTTTTAGGAATGGAATTATCTTTCCAACCTTGAGGTGTATTCACATCCATGGCATTTAAATGTACTCCTAATAAACGTCTGCAATTGGATTTATTCTCATTTTGTGCATTGGCTAAAGTTGCTGCCAAAACAAAAAAGGAAAAGAAAAGTGTTAGTTTTTGTTTCATAAACGCTTGATTTAATTTAAATAGTTTTTTTTGAAAGATGATATAATAAAACCTTTTATACTTTCAACGCAAATGTACTGCCTAATTATATATAAATCAAAGGTTTTTGCTATAGATTTTTATTTATTGGAAAAAAGATTGCAATAATTGATTAAAAAGGATGCAATAATTGATTGAATTGAGGTATTTAAAGTGAAAAAACACGTATATTTGCAACCCAAAATCTAGGTTCGGTAGCTCAGCTGGATAGAGCATCAGCCTTCTAAGCTGAGGGTCATTGGTTCGAATCCAATCCGAATCACAAAAAGGGTTTTACAGAGATGTAATACCCTTTTTTTATGCAGTAAAATCAAGGATTCTACAGTTTAGGGTAA
>CAZCOL010000114.1:0-3262 GCA_964500545.1 uncultured Ferruginibacter sp.
ATTCAAGGTAGCGGTAGAATCGCAGCCTGCTGCATTGGTCAACACCTTGCTGTAAACTCCACTAGCCGTGTACGTTAGTCCGTTCCAGCTATACGATGAACAAGCAGCTGCACTGTTGACAGAGGTGGTTGGTTGCTTAATGGTCAGAATCAAAGTAGCAGTTGAATCACAGCCCGTTGCATTGGTTGTATTGTAAGTATAGGTTCCGCTGCTTGTATATATTGTTCCGTTCCATGTGTAGTTTACACAATTTGAAATGGTAGCTGTACTTGATGTAGGTTGTTTGATTGTTAGGTTCAAGATAGCAGTAGAATCGCATCCTGCTGCATTGGTAAACATTTTAGTGTACGAACCTGTTGCAGTGTATGTTGTTCCGTTCCATGTGTAGTTCACACAATTTGAAATGGTAGTTATGCTTGATGAAGGTTGCTTGATGATTAAATTCAAAGTAGCAGTGGAATCACAGCCTGCTGCATTTGTCAACACCTTGCTGTAAGTTCCACTAGCCGTGTACGTTAGTCCGTTCCAGTTGTAAGATGTGCAGGCAGAAATGTTTGTTACGGAAGTTGTTGGTTGTTTGATGGTAAGGTTCAAGGTAGCGGTAGAATCGCAACCGGCCGTATTGGTAGTTTTATATGTATATATTCCGCTGGCGGTATAAGTTGTGCCGTTCCATGTATAACTGTTGCAGGAGCTAATGGTTGAATTGGAAGAAGTATTGTTACAGAAAGTAAAAACGGCAGTGGAAGAGCCCGAACCGGTATTGTTTCCTACCCTTACTACTCCAGTTCCTCCGTAGCTTAGTGTAGCAGTAATGGTTGAATCATTGATGATATTATAAGATGTTACTGATATTCCACCTACACGAACAAGATTAGCTCCTTCAAAATTTGATCCTTTGATTGTTATAAGGGTTCCTGTTGTGCCAACGGTTGGGGTAAATGAAGTTACAACAGGGGTAGAAAGTACAATACCTGTTCCCTGGTAAACGCCACGATTAGGGACAGACGAAGATGATACAATGTTTCCATAATAATCATAACCGCCGTTATTGACAATTAATCTGCCAGATGAAATTGCAGGTGAGCCACTTTGCAATCTGTATCCATTCAGTGTTCCAATACCTACTGAACCTGAACCCGGATTTAAAAAATTGGGGTTGGAGATTAACTTGAACGAATCAGCAGGTTCTGTGGAATGATGGTTTCCATAAAAAGTATTGTTGGAGATGTTTCTATTTTGCTCAGAAGTGGAAGCAAATGCAAAATCAGCTCCGCTGGTTGCACTGCTTAAATTGTAGATAATGTTGTTATAAAAATTATACTTATGGTTTTTGGTGCTGTTTTCATGAATGATATTAGGACTTAATCCTGATTTGATGTAAAAGACATTGTTGTATATCTCATTGCCAGCCGAAGCGTAATTGAAATACACCAAATCCCCCATGTCGTTTTGACTAATACAATATCTCAATGTACAGCCTGTATCCTGAACATCAGGTATGCCTGTATTGTTATTGTTCAATCCCCTGGTATTGCAACCCCAGTAAATTCCTTCAGAATTATCATGGCTGTAACTGTATTGAAAAATGATGCCGATGCTTCCATAATCCGGGTCATACATGCTTCCATCAATGTTTCCCGGATCCACTGTTTGAGTAGTTGATCTGTTATAGTACCCTTCGTTGTATTGAAAAACCGTTCCTTTTGCCCTTGCCGTAAACATGGTGTTACCGGTAGTTCCCAATGCGGTTTCATAACAGACATTGCGTTCAATCAATCCAGTTTCATCGGTACATCTGATGATCATGGCGTTCTTTCCAATGTGGTGAATGATGTTGTTACTAACACGTATATTGGAGTATCTCCTTTTGTACCAGTCATTGTATTCATCTCCTCCCGGATAATAAACATTCCATTCATTGTCAAAAGCCAGCCCTGTGTTTTCGCAGTAGTGAATGTTGCAACTGTCTATTAATACGTCGTTGAATCTTGAATAAGAGGTATCTGTTTCAATATTCCCCAATACTGTAAAAAAGATCCCTCCTGTTTTTTTGGGTACGGCACCGTTCAAAGATGTGGAAGAGTTTCCAAGTTGACCTTTGATGTGGTGAATATTCAGGTTTTTTAAATAAATATGATTGGCTGTTCCAAATTTATCCAGAGCCACCATCACACCTCTTCTGTCGGCTCCCAGAGGATTGGGATTGATTGCTGCAGTGTCATTATATATGCCAACGAAGAAATCTGAATTTACGGGCCCATTAGGAGAATTGGTTATTTCAAGGTCACTGATTTCAATATATTGCTGGTTGTACAAATAAACAACTGCTTCTCCGACCATTCCATTTCCAGCCAATACGGGATTTTCACCGGTTCCGTACTTATCAATGATGATGTTGTTGGATGGTGTTCCCGATCCGTTGAACTTTAATTTCTGACCAGTCCAGGTACTGCCGCATTTTAAGTAAACTTCAGTTCCTGGGGTCAGTGTCATGCTATTTAGCTTTGTAATATTCTTCCATGGGGTTGTTACTGAACCATTGTTGTTGTCGTTACCTTCAACTGCATCAATGTAATAGATGGTTTGACATTTTACGTTTGCTGTTGAATAGGCACTTGAATAATTGAATGCTTTATCCACTGAATATACACGATAATAATAAGTGGTATTGTTGATCAGAGATCCATCAGTAAACGAAGTAGCCGTTCCAATATATGCTACAGTTCCGTTGCCAATGGTATTTCCAACCGCATAGATTCCATTTGCATTCGGATTAGGCTCTGCTGTGGGGTTTGATGTGTATCTTACCACCAGATAACCTCCGCCATCCACATCAGCAGATGCGGCCCAGCTTACATTAATTGAATTGTTAGCACTTAAAGACCTGCTTGCTGTTGCATTTCCCGGATTAGCCGGAGCGGTATTGTCTGCTACTGTTCCGGGATACACCACCCAATCATCTACATCCAAAAACTTACCGTTGTTGGTGGTACTTGAAGCTATTTTAAATGCACTGTAACCATTGTTTGCTGTTGTGGATCCGGTGGTAACCGTTACCGTATATTTCGTATATGCGTTAGCGTTACCTGATGGAGAAAAAGTTGTGTAAGTTGGGGCTGTTCCTGATGCTGGAGACAATCCCGGCGATAATGTAGTATTGGGGAAAGTGCTATCGTTGCTGGCTTTGCAATAAAATTGTATAATATAGGAAGTGCTTGCTGAAACAGAGGCAAAGGGTGAAAGGATGGTTCTAGGGCTT
>CAZCOL010000115.1:0-3140 GCA_964500545.1 uncultured Ferruginibacter sp.
CATTCACAGGGAATCTGGGAACAAATGCTGTTATAGATTCAGGGGATATTAATGCGCAAGTTATTTTGGTAAGATATACAAGTAATGATGCAGCGATAACAGGAGATAGTATAAAAGTACAATTTACATCCTCATGTGGCAACAGTGCAGCAAAATCAGTTAAATTATCTAATGTAAAAACTTCTGTACCATTAGCTCCAAACGGAATTATAGTAACTTCTGTGCTTACAAATGTTTGTACTGGTAAAGTCTATCGATATTCAGCACCTGCTTTAACGAACTCCAATGCTGCAAATTCCAATACCGCTAATGCAACAGGCTGGCAATGGTCATTTACAGGAACACTTGGTTCTGATGCTGTAATTGATTCCGGCGACATTAATTCGCAAACTATAAGAGTAGTTTATTCAAGCAATCAAACAGCTTCAATAGGGGACAGTGTAAAGGTTGCATTTCTATCTGATTGCGGCATCAGTTTGCCAAAGGCTTTGAAATTGACCAATGTTGCAACAACTTTATCTACAGCTTCTGCTGCAGCTCCATCTGGGATAACAATCACATCACTTTTAACCAATAATTGCTCAGCCAAGATATATCGTTATGCCGCACCAGAATTACCTGCTGCAACTTCTCCAACTTCAACATCAGCAAATGCTACAGGTTGGTTATGGTCATTTACCGGAAATTTGGGCGCCAATGCAATTTTAGATTCAGGGGATATCAATTCTCAAATCATTAAAGTCAAATACCAGGGTAATATTGCTGCATCTACAGGGGATAGCATAAAACTTGTTTATACATCAGGATGTGGCAATAGCAATACTATTAAACTTAAATTGCCAAATAAAGTAACCAATACTCCAGCTGCACCTTTAGGAATTGTAATTACACCTGTTAAAACCAATGTATGCAGTGGAAAAGTTTACAGGTATTCAGCTCCTGATTTAACGCCTCAAACAAATGATACTTCAATGGTTGCCTCAGCTACAGGTTGGGTATGGTCATTTACAGGTTCCTTAGGTGCTGACGCTATAATTGATTCAGGTGATATTAATTCTCAGGTAATCAGGGTTGTTTATTCACAGAATACTGCTGCATCCAATGGTGATAGTGTGAGAGTTTCCTTTAGTTCAGATTGTGGTAACAGCATTCCAAGGGCAGTAAAACTAACAAATTCAATAACTATATTGCCATCTGCTCCATTATTTATTAAAACAACTCCAGTTTACACTTTAGATTGCAACCGAAAAACATATCGATTTGAAACATCAGATTTAACATTATCATCTGATACATCAAGAACCGCAACTGCAACAGGATGGTCCTGGTCTTTAAATGGTCCTTTGAGTTCATCTGTAACGATAGATTCAGGAGATTTAGCCTCAAAAACAATTTTAATTAGTTTTCTGAACAATAATGCAGCTTCAGCTATTGACAACATCAATGTTTCTTATACAACGAATTGTGGATTTTCCGCAAGTAAAACAATTCAGTTAGGGGTAGTTTCCACAAAAGTTCCTGCAGCCCCATTAAGCATTGAAATTACGCCTGTGGTAACTAACAACTGTGATGCAAAAATATACAGATTCAGTGCTCCGGATTTGACTACTGCAACTTCTGATACTGCAAATGTTACTTCGGCAACTGGTTGGGCATGGTCATTTACTGGACCTTTGGGTACTTCAGTAATTATTGATTCCGGTTCAATCACATCCAAAACAATTTTAGCAAAATTCACGGTGAACAATTCTGCAGGGATGAGCGACAGTGTACAATTGAGGTACACATCCCTCTGTGGCAATAGTAACCCGATTAGTTTAAAACTTTTGAATAAAGTCAGTTCAATACCTTCAGGACCATCTGGAATAGTCATTACACCAATCCTCACAAATGTTTGTAGTGGAAAAATTTACAGGTATTCAGCTCCTGATTTAACTTCCCCTTCAAATGACACTTCTTCAGTAGCTTCGGCCAATGGTTGGGTTTGGTCATTTACCGGAACTCTAGGGGCAAACGCAAGAATCGATTCAGGTAATATCAATTCACAAGTAATTGTTGTGACTTATTTGAGTGATATGCCTGCGAGCGTTGGGGATAGTGTAAGGGTTGCTTATACATCTGTGTGCGGTAACAGTAAATTTGTTTCTACCAAATTAACAAACCTATCTACTGCTCCCGTAGTTCCGGCAAGTATTTCCATAACACCTGTCTTGACAAATGTATGTAGCGGAAAACTATACAGATATAGTGCTCCGGATCTTTCAGCATCAACTTCAACATCAGTAGCAGCCAGCGGATGGTTGTGGTCATTTACGGGTACTTTGGGATCAGATGCACATATAGATTCGGGTGATGTAAATTCTCAGACAATTCTTGTCAGTTATACAAGCAATGCAGCTGCTGCTGTTGGAGATAGTGTAAGGGTTTTATACACATCAAGTTGTGGTAACAGTTTGAATTATTCTGTTAGACTGACCAACAGACAAACTACTTTACTTACTGCACCATCATCGCTAACCATAGTGCCTGTAAAAACCAATAGTTGTATCTCAAAAACTTATAGATACATTGCACCGGATCTTCCCTTTTCCAAACCTGACACGACTGTCGCAGCTGCTACCGGGTGGTTCTGGTCCTTTACCGGAAATTTGGGAACAACAGCAACGATTGACTCAGGTGATATTTATTCCAAAATCATTTTAGTTTCCTTTATTGGAAATAATGCTTCTGTTGCACCTGGGGATAGTGTCAGAGTTTCATTTACTTCTTCTTGCGGAAATAGCGCAAACATCAGAAAGCCATTGGGTATTTTTTCTACAGTAGTTCCTACTGCACCCCTATCAATTATCATCAGACCTGTTGTAACAAATAATTGTGAGAGAAAACAATATCGTTACATAGCACCTGCATTAACTACAACTTCAGCTGCAGGATCAACAAAAGCACCTGCCAGCGGATGGTTGTGGTCATTTACCGGTTCTTTAGGTGCACAAGCAACTATAGACTCAGGAGACATCAATTCACAAGTAATTGTAGTTGGCTATTCTGTAAATAGTTCTGCTGCCACTGGAGACAGTGTTAGATTACAATATACCTCAGATTGCGGAAACAGTTTGTTTAGATCCGTGAAATTGTCCAAT
>CAZCOL010000116.1:0-3138 GCA_964500545.1 uncultured Ferruginibacter sp.
AAGCGTGTGTAAACCCCTTCTTTTTCCAATCCGCTTTGAACAGCCATTCCATTGATTACAGTAGCAAGCATGCCCATGTAATCTCCCTGAGCTCTTTCAATCCCTGTTTCCGCTTCATTCATTCCGCGATAAATATTTCCACCGCCAATCACTAAAGCAACCTGCACACCCATTTCTGTAATTTGCTTGATATCTTTTGCATATTGTGCTATAACTTTTGCATCCAATCCGAAATTATTCTCACCCATTAAAGATTCTCCGGACAGTTTTAGTAAAACTCTTTTGTACTTTGGCAGCATGATTTATTATTTATGGTAAAGTAAATCTATAAAAAAACCCGGTATTTACCGGGTTTAAAAAATTTAACCTAAAGCAACTCTTTTGAATTCAGTTACCTTTAAATCGGTTTGCACACTTTTAAGAAAGTCTGCAACTGATTGATTGCCATCTTTAACAAAAGCCTGGGCCATCAATGTATTATCTTTAAAAAATTTATTTAGTTTACCCATGGCAATTTTTTCAGCCATTTCTGCTGGTTTTCCCTCGGCTTTTACCAATTCAATAGCAATATCTTTTTCTCTTGCGATAACATCTGCAGGTATTGAGGTTTCATCTACCGCCAATGGATTCATTGCTGCAATTTGCATAGCCACATCTTTTCCAGCTTCCGGAGCTTCAGCAGTTAAACCAACCAGCACACCCATTCTGTTTGCACCATGAATATAGCTTGCTACAAAAGGAGCTTCTACTCTTTCGAATTTGGAGATTTCGATTTTTTCACCAATTGCAGCTAATTTATCATTGATTAAATCTGATACTTTTGCTCCGTTGATTTCAACATTATTTAATTCCTCTGCTGATTTTACGTTATTCGCAATTGCTGCGTCCATAATGCTGTTGGCAAATGCGACGAAGTCTGCATTCTTACTAACAAAATCGGTTTCACAACTGATGCAAAGTACGATACCTGATTTGTTATCGTTCATTGTTTTTGCCAATACAACGCCTTCCTTGGCTTCACGATCACTGCGCTTAGCGGCTACTTTTTGACCTTGTTTACGCAGCCAGTCGATTGCTGCTTCAAAATCTCCGTTACTTTCTGTCAGGGCTTTGCGGCAGTCCATCATTCCCGCACCGGTAGCTTGACGTAATTTATTGATGTCTGATGCTGTAATAGTACTCATTTTATTTTCCTCCATCCAACTCTTTATAAGAGATGTTTATTTAAATAGTTTTAAAAAAATTTATTCAAAGTTATATTACTTACCAGCAGGTCTTCTTCCGCCTGCTCCAGGACCAGCTGAACGGCGCTTTGCTGGTGCACCAGCACCGGCGGCTCCTCTGGAACGTTTTCCTTTTTCATCACCTGCATCCAGTTTTTGTTCAAAGCGGGCAGCTTTGGCTTCAGCACTTTCTTCTACTTCTGTATTGTCTTCATCTTCCTTATCAGCCTGACGCTCCTGTAAACCTTCTGCAATAGCAGCAGTAATAAAGTTAACAATGATTGCAATTGATTTTGTGGCATCATCATTTGCAGGAATAGCAAAGTCAACTTTATTAGGATTACAGTTAGTATCCACCATTCCAAAAGTGCTGATGTTCAAACGCTTTGCTTCAGCCAAAGCGATGTGCTCGTGACCAATATCTACCATAAACAACGCAGCAGGAATACGGCTTATTTGAGCAATACCGCCCAATACTTTTTCCATTTTGTCTTTGTCTCTAGTAAGTGTAAGTCTTTCTTTTTTGGTAAGGTTTTCAGCACTTCCGTCTGCTAAAAGCTTTTCTATGCTTTGCATTTTTTTGACGCTCTTACGCACAGTGTTGAAATTGGTAAGCATTCCACCTAGCCAACGTTCAGTAACGAAAGGCATATTTACACGCTTAGCACATTCCTGTACGATTTCTTTTGCTTGTTTTTTTGTGGCAACAAACATGATTTTTTTACCGCTGCGAGCAATCGCTTTCATAGCCGCTGCAGCATCCTGTAAACCTTCCACAGTCTTATTCAAATCAATGATATGAATGCCCTTCTTCTCTGCAAAAATGTAAGGAAGCATTTTGGGATTCCACTTTTTCTTCAAGTGGCCAAAATGAACACCTGCTTCCAGTAGTTGTTGTTGTAAAGATGTATTTTCCATTATTAAGATTTATAGTTTGAATAGTAAAGTTTGAGGTTCAAAAAAAACATTGAACCTCAAACAGAAAAATAATATTAACGCTTGCTGAACTGGAAGCTTCTTCTTGCTTTTTTGCGTCCTGGTTTTTTACGTTCAACAGAACGAGGATCACGTTTCAATAAACCTGCTGCCTTCAAAGCCGGACGATAATCAGCACTTACTTCCAGCAATGCTCTTGAAATAGCCAGTTTGGCTGCTTCAGCTTGTCCTTTAACACCGCCACCGGAAGCATTGACAATGATATCGAACTTATCAGTTGCTTCTGAAAGTTTCAAAGGAGCTTCAATTTGATTTTGCAGATAAACAAGAGGAAAGTAAGCTTTATAGTCTTTGCCGTTTACTGTAATTTTGCCATTTCCTTTGGAGAGGAAAACACGCGTAACAGCTTCTTTTCTTCGGCCGACTGCATTTTTTTGTTTTTCCATTATTTTAATTTTATTCGGAAAATTGATTTCCGTTTGATTTATTTGATTTTGTTAAAAGTAAGTTCTGTTGGCTTTTGAGCTGTATGAGGATGATTGGAACCGGCATATACAAATAATTTTTTGTACATCTTACGACCCAAGCGATTTTTAGGCAACATCCCTTTAACGGCTCTTTCGATAACAACTTCAGGTCTGCGTTTCAGCAAGTCCTTGGCAGCTTCCCCCTTTTGACCACCGGGGTAGCCACTAAAGGTTAAATATTCTTTGTCTTCCATTTTGTTGCCGGTAAATACAACTTTGTCGCAATTGATTACAACAACAAAATCTCCGCAATCAACATGTGGAGTGTAATAGGCTTTGTTCTTACCACGAAGAACAGACGCAATTTTTGCGCACATACGACCTACGGTTTGATTAGTACCATCCACAACGTACCAATTACGCTGAACAGTAGCCTCGTTCGCATGTTTAGTGGTGAAATGTAATTTACTCATTGTTTTATTTTTAAAGTGATACCGAAGCTATCCCTTCGG
>CAZCOL010000117.1:0-3137 GCA_964500545.1 uncultured Ferruginibacter sp.
AACGGGCGACCACATCATTACAAGTGATGTGCTCTACCAACTGAGCTAAATAGGCTCAAAAGAAATCGGTGATTGCTTTATGGCACAAACCAAAGGCGCAACCACCAAAGCCCGAACGATCACAGACCGTTTATTTTAATTAGTTATTATCCACGATTATTAGTTACACGAAGCTGCCGGATGAACAGATTGCGAGGACTCTTAACGCCAATGGTCTTGAGGTTGGTAAGGTAGTTACGAGCATCCTTGCGAGTATAGAAAATCTCTCCTGTAAAAACATGAGCACAACCATTGTTAGAACGCTCAACGACAGCCCACAGCGGATTAGAAATCTTCATTTGTTACTTTACTCTTTCTGCTGGATATTCCAGCGGTTGTGGATGGGAACTTCCCATCGAATTACAGAACAACGGAGGTATCAATGATATTATCTAAATCATTTGCACCACGTCGGAAATAGTCTTTGCCACCATCGACAAAGATTTCACCACACTTGCAATTAACAAAATCGTGACGGTGTTTGCTTTCGATTTCGTCACCACACTTCTTGCACTTTGCAGAGTTCTGAATGATCTTCATTGTGTTGCACCTTTCTATCATGGCAGAGGATGAAGGATTTGAACCTTCGATACCCGTTAAGGTATACTAGATTTCAAGTCTAGCTGTTTCAACCGCTCACACAATCCTCTGCAAATTGGCGATCTGGGAGGGAATCGAACCCCCAACCTAAGAGGTAGAAGCTCTTTGCTCTATCCAATTGAGCTACCAGACCGTATATTTTATTTACCCTTCAAACTTGTTCAACAGCGTTTCACTCAGGCAGACCGTAACATCATTACCGTTCCGCTTGTGCTTACCAACCACATCATATTGCCACAGGCACCGTCCGTTGTCAAGCACAACATTTGAGCACCATGCGTGCAAACCAACAACACGCATTGGCTGAAGTAGTTCTTGACTCTCGTTGCAGGTAACAGCATCGCCGGGATTGTATAAGGGTTTGTTCATCCGCTCACCAGTTTGCAATATTTCAAAAACCATTCCATTGAAGTACTTGTCGCACAAACCTCATTCATATTGTCGCAATATACCCAATCTGGATATTCTGGTTTATTGAGTCTAAGACCAGTAATAAAATAATATGTGTTCCTCTCGCTTTGCCAAATCTGACCAATGCTAGGAATCATACATCACTCACCAGTTCATGTGTACGAAGAAATTCGGATTCTATACACCAACCAACTTCATCTATATTAACAAATTCAAAACTAATATATCGCTCATTCCAAATAAAGTCATCACCAATGCGGTTAATGATAACAAAATAATCTATTCCATCACCTATCCGCTTAAACTTCCAAATCTGTCCAACTTTGGGTTTCATGTTAACCGCTTATAAAATCGCCAATAGACATCAAAGTAGTTAGTTTTACAAAATCTAGTGGCTCATCATTAGATTTGCCAAGATAGGAAAAGTCAATCCACGTTTCACTATCTTTTTCAATCTCAAGTTTTTCTATGAAAATATAGTGAAATTGTCCTATAAAATCAAGACTTGGAATCTTCCAAATCTGACCAACCTTTGGCTGCATCATGGGATCAGTCTATCATAAAGCGTGGTGGAGGTCAAGAACTTTTTAAACACACATTGTGCGGGCGTTGGAATCTCGCAACCAACAACTATCTGCGCTTTAATACTTTATCAAGATGAACCCTTGCGGATTCGGGAATTCAAGGTTCCCAGATCTTGAATGGTGTTCGCAGCAGCGTTGAACACCTACACTTTGTAATTAACCCGCACATTCCTTGTTTAAAATTGGTGGATTGGGTAGGGATCGAACCTACTATGTGCAAAGCACGGTTGATTTACAGTCAACTGGACTACCATTAGTCACATCCAATCCAAAAAAGCCCCATGCCAAGTTATTCCTTCTTAGGAGTCAGGCAGTAATGGCGTTGCAAACAAGGAACCATTACACTTAGTTATTTGGTAGCGAATACGGGTGACGCTCCCGTCCCTCTGCCTTGAAAGGGCAGCGATCTGCTGATAATCTAATTCGCCATAATCCTGTAACTTTTTGATCTTGTCAAAGTTCTAATACGGTGACAGTTGCAACAAACTATATCACACTTAGCAATTTCTGTCAATAAAGTTTCCCAACACCACGATTTCATTACCGCAGCAATATTGGCTTTCTTATCTGAAAGATGATCAAATTCAAAAACTCTATAGTCGCTTACACCACAATCTTTGCAAGACTTATCTTTTAAGTATTCTAATAATTTTTGCTGATTTGCTTTTTTATAATCTTTTGTTTTCTCAAGATAGATTTTTTTATTTTTATCGTAATGCTCTTTATGATAGAGTTTATTACAATCTTTACAATATGGTTGTTTTAAAACCTTACCAGACCTTTTTGTTTTTGTATTAAAGTCATCTAAGCTTTTTTCAAGTTTGCATCTAGAACAAGTTTTAGTCATTGTAGTGTCTCCATACAATAACTAGTATATAGAACTTTCAAACGCACTTAAATGTGAAAGTCCTAACCGCTAGACGATGGGACCATAAAATTTATCCACTAAATAGATTATAATTAATCATAAATCCGGTAACATATGTTTGGTATTGAATACCAGAAATATTAATAATATTACTAAAATATATCACATCACCTTTTTTGTTATTTTTCTCAATCCGGTTAACAAACATATAAATAGTAGGATTTACCTTACTTATCCACAGTTGACCAGCAACAGGATAGGAATTTTGCATCTAACCCTCAGAAAAATTGTTCTGGCTTTTTCTACAACAGGGAAGCCAGAGAACCTGTAGTCCGCACAACAATAAACGGAGGTCGCCCATGACTGTTTATTTATTGTTGCCATTGTAGATTGGTGAAGCGGGTGGGATTCGGACCCACAACCAAAAGCTTAAAAGGCTTTTGCTCTACCATTGAGCTACCGCTCCGTAAAATGGAGGCTCGCAACATTCCCTAATTGCTTCGCCGTTTTGTATAAGGTAGATATTGGGTTCTCCTATACAAAAAATTGGCTGGTCAGGTAGGAATCGAACCTACGCTATGCGAGTTAACAGCTCGCTGCCTTGCCGCTTGGCTACTGACCAACAAAAAGTAACC
>CAZCOL010000118.1:0-3063 GCA_964500545.1 uncultured Ferruginibacter sp.
TCATGATTGGGGCTTCCGTCTTCAAAAAATGGAGGTGCAAATGGCCCATTGTTTTTTTTATTTTCAATATTGATTTCAGGTTGATATTTGCTTTTTTCAAGCCACTTTATATAAGCATTGGTCGCATCCTCTGAAAGTTTTGATGATTCTTTTGAAAATCCGTTTTCCAATGCAAACTGTTGAGCTCCTTTTCCTACAAGCATCACATGTGGGGTCGTTTCCATGATTTTTCTGGCAACTGATATTGGATGTTTGATTTGTTCCAGTCCGCCTACTGCGCCACAATTTGCTTTTTCATCCATGATACATGCATCAAGCGTTACTATACCATCTCTGTCGGGATAGCCACCAAGTCCAACACAACAATTCAGACTGTCTTCTATATTCATTGCACCGGCTTCCACTGCATCAATTGATTTTCCATTGGCAGATAATATTTTCCATGCTTCTGCATTCACAGACATGCCGCTGTCCCAAGTGGAAATTACAATTGGTTTTTGAATAGCATTGCTTAATGAAGGCATTTTAATAGCAGCCAATCCCATTGAGCTGAGTTGTAAAAATTTTTTTCTGTTCATCATCAATTTGAAATATTTTCAGGTGACTTTTTTTAACATTTTATGTAAAACAGTATCCGCATAAGTTCCATAAGCTTCAGTAAAAATACCTTTTATTTTTCCATCTTTAGAAGAAATGGCATAGAGAATTTCTTCATCGGAAGGATTTGTGTAACCCTCAAATCTGTAGGTATTAATTATGAAAAAATCTTCGGGGGATAAACATTGATTGAATTGTTTGCAAAGTAATTTATCGAATGCAATATTTAAATCGATTGTATATCCTATTTTTTTAAGCTCATTGATGGCTTCTGAAATGGTGTCAAAACTTTTCATTTTGGTTGATTTTATAAAAAATACCGCGATTTTATAGTTTAAATAAACTGTTTTAATCAGTTATTAAAATGACGATAATTATTTGGATGAATTTTAAAAAAAATGGAGTGAGGAATGAATGTATAATTCCCTAAAAACAATTAGATTACGTACATTGCAGTAGCTAAAAACAATAAAGAAATTATATTAGAAACAATGGGCGGTAATAAATGTGAAATATGAGTAAAAGTAAAAAAAATAAACCCGGAAAATCATCTCAGGTCAAGTTATTGAAAGGTAAGCTGGAAATCAGCAGAAGTGGAATGGGTTTTGTTGTGGTGGAAAATGAAGAAAGGGATATTCTTGTTAAGCCAAACGATTTTGGCAAGGCTTTTCATGGAGATGTTGTCAGAGTGCAAGTTGCAACTGGAGGATCAACTTTAAAAAGAGCAGAAGGAAAAGTAGTTGATGTTGTTGAAAGAAAACAAATCATTTTTGTAGGACATGTTCATATAAATAAAAATATTGCGTTTTTTGAGGTGTCTGGAGATAAACCGATTCCTGATTTTTATATTCCTTTGGATAAGTTGAATGGTGCTGTTGATGGAGATAAAGTGGTTGCTAAGTTATTGAAATGGGATAAAGATGACAAAAAACCAATTGCATCCATTGAGTCAATCCTAACTGCATCAGATGAGTCTGATCTTGCCATGAAGGAAATTTTGATAGATGCAGGATTTTCTCTTGGTTTTGAAGAGGAGGTAATGAAAGAAGCTGAACAGCTTTCAGGAAAAATAACTCGTGAAGAAACAATCAAACGAAAAGATTGCAGGGATATTCTGACTTTCACTATTGATCCTGTTGATGCAAAGGACTTTGATGATGCGATTTCTATCAGAAATTTAGATAACGGAAACTATGAAATCGGAGTACATATTGCAGATGTCAGTCATTTTGTTAAGCCCGGCTCTAATCTTGATAAATCGGCCTATGCACGTGCAACTAGCGTTTATCTTCCTGACAGAGTGAACCCTATGTTGCCAGAAAGGATTTCCAATGAATTGTGTTCACTTAGACCCAACGAAGATAAATACACATTTTCAGTTATATTTCAAATTGACAATCGTGCAGAAATAAAACACAAGTGGATAGGTAGAACCATCATTCACAGCAATCACAGATTTACTTATGAAGAAGTACAGCAAACCATTGAGACAAAGGAGGGTTTACATCACAAGCCTATCTTGTTACTCAATAATCTTGCTCAGCAATTCCGAAAAAAACGTTTTGATAATGGGGCCATCAACTTCTCATCTACGGAAGTGAGATTTACATTGGATGAAAAAGGAAAACCTATTGGAATAGTAGTCAAAGAAAGCAAAGAAGCCCACAAGCTTATTGAAGAATTCATGTTGCTTGCAAATAAGACCATAGCAGAATATGTTTCCAAAATTAAAATTAATAAAGAACCCATTCCATTTCCTTATCGTATTCATGATAAGCCGAATGAAGAGAAATTGAAGCCGTTTTCTGCTTTTGCGAGGAAGTTTGGTTATAAACTTGATGTACACAATGAAAAAGAAATTGCATCATCATTTAATCAATTGCTGAATGATGTTCAGGGTAAACCGGAGCAACATGTATTGGAGCAATTAGGTATAAGAACGATGGCGAAGGCAGTTTATACATCCAGCAATATCGGGCATTACGGATTGGGATTTGAAAATTATTGTCATTTTACTTCTCCAATCAGACGTTATCCTGATGTTATAGTTCATCGAGTGCTGCAGCAATGTCTTGATAAAAATTTGAAGCCGGAGAAAAAAATGGAGGAGCTTTGCAAACATTGCAGTGATAGGGAAAGAGCTGCGATGGAAGCAGAAAGAGCCGGAAATAAATACAAGCAAGTTGAGTTCATGAAGCAATATTTAGGCGAAGAGTTTGAAGGCGTCATTAGTGGTGTAGCAGCTTTTGGATTTTGGGTAGAAACGATTGACCATAAGTGCGAAGGTTTAGTAAGCGTTAAAGACTTAAATACCTATGATGATTTCAGGCACGATGAAACGGATTACGCTTTGGTGGGACTTAGAACCAAAAAGAAATTCAGAATGGGAGATAAAATCAACATCCGGGTAGTGGCTGCCAATCTCACCAAAAGACAATTGGATTATGAATGGATTATGGAAGGTGG
>CAZCOL010000119.1:0-3037 GCA_964500545.1 uncultured Ferruginibacter sp.
TTCACATTCAATTTTCCATTTATTAATGCGATAATTTTTATTTGAGCCGGCAAACAAAACTATCTTCGGGTTCATTGATTTTATCAACTCCTTCAATTCAATTCCCGGGTTGTTAGAAATATATAAAATATCAATTGAAATTGGATTCAACAGTGTCTTGTATTTTATTGCAGAATCAATCACAACAATTACTTTATTATGAAATAAAAAAAGATTTTCTTTTTTATAAAGTCCTTTTAGATGATTACTTTCAGTATTAGCACCAAAGTACTTTCTTGAAGAATTTAAAATATTTTTCCTAAGTTTATCTTGTTCGATTTTATCAAAGCTACCTTCAAAACAAAAATCGGATCCTTCTATGAAATCTATCGCTTTTTTATGGCTATAATTATAAAAAATGATCTTTTTCTGTTTTTCAATTTTGATGAAGGCGTTTGCAATACAGCAAAAAAACAAAGTCACACTGATCAGACTCCACTTAAGAAGTTCTTTATTTTTTTTGAAATAAAATGCAACCAGTAAAATCAAAATAATATAGAGTATCGCTGTGGTTGATTTATCAGCATAAATGTTATCCAGAGTTGAAAAAGACAAATCAGAAAGGTATGAAATAAAGCCGTTTAAAAACTTTATTGATTGCTCGGTCACAAAACCGATTACTTTTGCCAATGCAGGTAAAGGCGAGACAGCAATTAATAAAATTTCCATAAACAAGATAACAGTGGAAAGAGGTACCGAAATAATATTGCTCAATAAAAAAAGTGTTGGAAATTGATGAAAATAATAAAGACAGATTGGAAATGTAAATATCTGTGCAGCCAATGTTATTGATATCATTTCCCACAATTTTCTTTTTATAATGCCATTCGAACTTACAAAACGCTGAATTGGTTTTTGAAATACAACAATTCCTAAAATTGCCAGATAGCTGAGTTGAAAACCAACATCCCATATAAGGTTGGGATTGTAACACAAAAGAATAAAAGCTGAAGCAGCCAGCGAATTATAAACAGATGATTTTCTGTTAAATACTTTTCCAAAAGCGATGCAGGTAAACATAACAGCACTTCTTAAAACCGAAGCAGACGAACCTGTCAGAAGAGAGAAAATCCAAAGTGCTAAAATTACTATTGAATATTTCAACATCTTTGATTTTTTCAGAAAAGTAATTCTATCAAATATCCATATCAACAAAAGGTAAATTAATCCAAGATGCAGACCTGATATGGCAATGATGTGCACAACCCCTGTTTTACTGTATGCTTCTACAATTTCGTTGTCTAAATCATTCTTATAACCAATGAGCAAAGCCTCAGCAATGCCAAATTCTGCAGGATTTGGAATATATTTTTTAAGTATGCTTAAAGTACGGTTTTTTAAGGAAAAAATAAATGTATAAAGCGCATTTTGATTGTTGAAATTGATTTTGTTATAATCATTTTGATTCAAATAAAGATGATGATAAATCTGTTGGTCTGATTGATATTGCTTAAAATCAAAACAGCCGGGATTTCCTGAATTCCTTATTTCACTTGGCTTGCACCTGATTAATAAAACATCTCCATATTTCAAATCCAAAGCTGTTTCCTTGTTTCTGAAATAGGTTATTATTTTTCCATTACAAGGTAATACGGTTTTATTTTTAACAACCGAAATTACATCAGCATTGGATTTGATAAAATTCGATTTTATAACCGGTTGATCATTTATTCTCAATAGCAAATAACTGCTGTCAGATAAATAATGTCCAAACCAGTGATTATTATTAACGGATAAATTATTCCACTTTAAGAATACGCCGAAATTGAAAATGAACAGAAACACATTTGCACTCAGTATGAATCTGAATTTGTATTTGCAGTAAATCGGTAAAAATATTTCTAATAAAATAAACAAGAAATGAATGAAAGCGAGTATGGAAAAATAAATAATTGAAACCGGAAAGTGCTGTTGGGAACAGATTCCAATAATCAATGGAAGCACCAATCTTATAAATGGAGCTTCTTTCCAAACAGGAATTTGGTACAGATGCATGTTTCAAAATTATCAACTGTATGAAAGGATTTTCTTAAACTTTATTCAGTGAGCCCTGAAAACTAAATTTTGTATTGAATCTTACTGATAATTTTAAAAAATTTGATAAATTGTAGATTCAATGGTATTTTTATTTGTATCCATTGCCGACTAAGGTTAAAAAGTATAAACTCAAAGTAAAAAGATGAAGATATTAGTAACCGGAGGTGCAGGATTTATTGGCTCTACTCTTTGCATTAAGCTAAAGGAAAAATATCCTGAATATACCATCACCGCGTTTGACAACCTTAAAAGAAGGGGATCTGAAATCAATCTTTCAGATTTTAAGAAATGGGGTATTGAATTTGTTCATGGTGATATCCGAAACGCTGAAGACCTTTCTGCAGTTGGTAAAGTTGATGTATTGGTTGAAGCATCTGCAGAACCCTCAGTATTAGCAGGTTTAAATACAGATCCAAGTTATGTAATCAACAACAATCTTTATGGTTCAATCAATTGCTTTAATCATTGTTTGAAGTACAAAGCAAAACTTATTTTCCTTTCCACCAGCCGTGTATATCCAATTGATAAAATTGAAGAAGCCAACTTTATTGAAGAAGAAACCAGGTTCTCATTTTCAGAAAATCAATTGGAAAGAGGAATTTCAAACAAGGGAATATCAGAAGAACTGGATTTATTTGGTCCAAGATCATTTTATGGAACTACTAAATTATCTTCTGAACTTTTCATACAGGAATATGCTGCCTTCTATGGATTAACGGCCGCTATCACCAGATTTGGAGTCATTGCAGGTCCCCGACAAATGGGTAAAACAGATCAGGGTGTTGTTACTCTTTGGATGGCAAAGCACTTCTGGAAACAATCATTGCAATATATCGGTTATGGGGGCATGGGTAAACAAGTGAGGGACATTATGCATGTAGATGACCTTGTAGATTTGATTGATTTACAAATTCACCAGATTGAAAAATTCAACAATAAAATTTTCAATGCCGGGGGAGGT
>CAZCOL010000120.1:0-2978 GCA_964500545.1 uncultured Ferruginibacter sp.
TTCTTCGCGTATTCCAGGCATGCGAAAATTAGTATCTATACAAACTACTTTCATATCTTCTCTAAATCAATATCGCCCTTCAAATAGTCATGTAGAAATAATAAAGCCTTATAAGCACTCAATCCAGATTCATAACACCTTTTAAAATAATCGACATTATCTTTAAGAAGTTTTCTTTCTTCTTCATCTATGATATGACCATAATCTGATGCTCTTATTCCTACATCTATTAAATATTCTTCTAAACTCATAATATCTTCGTTAATTGTTTTTGTCTCCACTCATTTAATGTTATAAAATATTTACCTAATTCAAAGTCACACGGTATAACATTTCCTAATCTATCTTTAACAAACCAACGAAAATTCAAAGGGATGCCTAAATTTACATATGGTGATTTATAAGCATCAAATATTTCACCTACTTCCACTTTAATACTAACAAATGTTGGAGGTATTTTAATACAAACTACTTTCATAATATCTTCTTTAATTGTCGATCTCTCCAATCTTCTAATGAAATAAACATATCTTTCGGATACCAACATCGACCACCTGTATCATTTTGTATCCAAATCACAGACCTACTTTTAGCCTTAAACAAATTCCCAGCCTCATTTTCTAGTTGATAGATTTTACCAGGAGTTATATCTGAATAAGAATCACCCTTTCTTCCATATGGGATATTAGTAATACAAACTACTTTCATAATATCTTCTTTAATTGTCTTTCCCTCCATTCATCTAAGGTAACAAAATAGTGTGATGGATAAGTGACTAATTCTCGTTCATTATCTTTTAAGAGTGTGTAGCAATTTTTATCATTTAAGGAATAATCATAAACATAAAGTCCATTAGTTTCATAGATTTGACCAGGAGTTATTGAAAGTATTCTATTACGAGTTTTCCCCTGTGAATCTTTGCCTAATTCTATATTATCTACACAAACTACTTTCATTCACCAACTGACATTCTATTTAATCCCGCAATAATCTCGTCTTTATTATCTTTTAATAACTGATTACAATAGTCTGTATTAAACTTAACACTATTTAAGAATTTAATCTGTGTAGGAATAAACTCCACCAAAGTCTTATTATATTCACTAGCTAAATTTTTGACAACAGATTGCCATCCGTCAATGATACCACCCATTGTATCAGCATCTCTAATAATCTTTTGTAGGGGATCTAAATCGACATCTAAATGTGGGAATTCAGTTGCGACTATAATGTTCTTAATATCATCATATAAATCAGATTTATCGAAACTGCTTAAAAACTCTTTTAACGAAGCTAAAGCAAGCTCAATATTCTCACTATCTTTTAACTTACCACCAGAATGGTTAAAGTCGTGAAAGAGTGCAGCTAAACCTAAAATGAGCTTATCATATGGTTCGAACTCATCTTTATAATGATCAAACAACATCATAGCATTGTTGAACACGTTTATCATATGTTCATTGTTATGATAATCGTTCTCTACTAGGTTTTTTTCTAAGATATAAGTCTTAGCTTGGTAAAAGATATCACTAATATCTTTATCAGTTAAATCTTTGAATTCATTAAATTTCTTTAGTCTCATATTATTTTTCTATTATTTTATCAATAAATATCTCACGAATATACGATTTAAATTTATCATGACCAAGATGTTTTATAATATCTTCTATTGTATGATATTCTAAAACCTCATCAATTGTAAATTGTTCTAATAACCTAGTTCCAAAATGACCAACACAAACATCATCTCCTATACCATCCAGTAGTTCATCTATTGGCATACAAGAAATAACATCACCAGGTGATAGTTGATTTACAACATCCTTAGTATCACATTCTAATTCTACATTAAACGTCTTATAACCACCAGGTGTTATGTTAGCATCATCTGATTGAATAGTTATTCTCATAATATCGTATCTAATTTCGTTTCTCTTAATTCATCTAAAGGTATTTCTTCAATAACTATATTAATTGATTCTGGGTAAGGACCTCCTGTTAATATAGAAGCTATACCTAAAACTTTATGATTAATATAAGGAGCATATTTACCTTCGCCTTTAACGATTTTCCAATCCATAGACACATCATTCCAATCATCAAGGACGATTTTATGACCACCGGGATTTTTATAAAGAAGTCTAACTAATGAGTTATGTTCAATATACTCGTTAATAAATTCTTTTAATGTCATAGTTATTTTTTTAATAATGATTTTAATTTAACACACCGTTGTAGTTGTGTATCTTGTGGATACTTCTTTGCTTGTTTCAAAATAACCGAAGAAATCCACTCTTCTAATGTTACTTCTTTATCACTTTGATATGAAATCATTCCGTCTCTATATGAATACCACGGTCCAAACGCATCGTCTGATATCATATCTAAGTGAACCGAGTTTAAATAAATTGATATCCAACTACCAAAGATAAGTCTATCACTAAATGGTCTTTTATCTTTTTTCTTTAATAAATTAATGGTATCCATATTTAAGGGTAATCCCCAATCATCAAATACTCTTTCGATGTGTTTTAACATAACTGATGGTTTGCTAACTGTAGTAAGTGTCTTTTCAATACGACCATCTTTATAATTGACGACATGGTAAGAATCCTTATCTAAATGGGTAAGATAATCACCTTCTATGTATTGAGATACGGTTTCGGTTGAAATAGTTGATACCTGTTTATACCATTCATTAATATCAAAATCTTCTTTCATAATATCTTATTTAATTGTCCTTCTCTCCACTCTTGTTTAAGTGATGGGATATGGTCACCCCATTCTTTAACGATTTTTAATTTCTCCCTTTCCTCATCAAAGTTTTGTATCTCTTCTTCTCTTTCTTCATATTTATGAGTTAGTTTAGTGACACATTGTGTAATGAATTCTGTTTTAATATCCGGGTCTAAAATCTCATCAGCCCAATCAACTGCTCGTGCTTGAAACTGGGACCAAATTTTGAGTTTTCTCATTCT
>CAZCOL010000121.1:0-2931 GCA_964500545.1 uncultured Ferruginibacter sp.
ATATTCCGGAACAAATTCTGTTGGTTGCGACAGTAATGAAACACTTAATTTGATTATAACAAACAATGATATCCCTGTTGTTTTAAAAATATTTTTAGAGGGATTTTTGAGAAGTGGCGATACCATGATAAATGCCCTTCATAATTTACAGGTTAGTCCTGAACCCAATTTGGTTGATTCAATTGAAATTGATTTTTGGAGTCCAAATAACTTAGGGAACGATTTTCCGAATTATTCATATAAAACTACTCTTTCTACAAATGCACATGCAATTGCCTATTTTCCCTGTGAAACTATTGGCAAAGAATTTTACATTGCTGTAAGGCATCGAAACTCCATTGAAACATGGAGTAAATATCCTGTTTTAATCAAACTAAACAATTATTATAATTTCTCTGATTCGATAAGCAAGGCTTTTAGCAGCGGATTTAATCCACCAATGAAATATTTTGGTACAGATAAATTTGCAATTTATGGTGGAGACATTAATCAGGATTATGCTGAAGATGTTTTAGATCTTCAAAATGTGGAAAATGATGCTTATCATTTTGAATTTGGATACCTTCAATCAGATTGTAATGGAGATGGCGCTGCTGATGCACTAGATATGCAAATGGTTGAAAACAATAGCATGTTGTTTATTTATCGAGCAAGGCCTTATTAATATTCATATTTTCACTTCCTGGTTATTTAAACCATTGGTTATCATTCTATTAAATTATTTTGTCAAGTTTTAAAAAAAAGGTAACTTTAATATATTTTTAACTAAAACCAAACCAATGCGAACCCTTATTATTCTGCTTATTTTGGGTGTTTTTCCTTTTGTTTCTTCTGCACAAACACCAGTGGTTATGGCCAATCAATCATCCAATACCTACTCTGAAAACTTTTCAGACATCGGTAACTGGACAAATAATTTCGCTACAGGTATAGGAGCTAGTGCCTGGGGTTCGGTAGCTGTTAATGCAACAGGTTCAATAGGAGATGGCGTGAAAACTACAATTTCTACTGCAACTTTCTCATCAAGTTCAAGTGGGGGAGTTCAAAAAGGTACCGGTACTATAGTCATGCTTTCAACTTCCACCGCTAATGCATGTGCCATTGATTTTTATGTAAATTTCAGCGGTGTAAATGCAGGAACAATCAGCTTTGATTTATCTACAATTTTCAACAGCACTGGGGATAGGGATTCTAAACTAAAGCTATTTTATACGCTGGATGGAGTGACTTTCACCGAAATCACGGGAACAAATCTTCCATATTCCGCAAGAAACAATGTTGCTTCAAGCGCTTCGATTTCTGTTAATTTACCTTCAGCATTAAATAATGCATCAAGTGCTAGATTTAGGTTTTACGAATACAGTACTTCAACAGGTGGTACACCCTCGGGAAGTCAACCCAAAATTAGTATTGATAATTTAGTAATTACAGCAACTGCTAACAATACGCCATGTACCACTCCTTCCAATCAACCAACGGGAATTAATATTACCAATGTAAGCAGCAACGGTGCTAGTGCTACATTTAATACGGCGGTTCCATCTGCAAACAATTATTTGATATTATTAAGCAACAATCAAACCCTCACTTCATCTCCTGTAAATGGAACAAGCTATGTCGCAGGAGACAATATAGATGATGCGACTGTTATCGCAGTTAGTAACAGTACAAACTTTTCCCTAAGTCAGTTAAGCCCTTCTACTACTTATTGGGTTTTCGTATTTGCCTTGAACAACATGTGTACGGGAGGACCTTTATATCTTTTGACCAATCCATTGTCTACTACTTTTACAACAACTTCCGGAATACTTCCATGTTCAACTCCAACGAGCCAGCCCTCTTCACTGGTTTTTCCAACTATTGCGGCAAGTGGTATTCAGGCAGTGTTTAATGCATCACCTAACGCTGATGAATATTTGGTTGTTCGAAGTTCAGTAGCTCAACTCAGCAGAAATCCCGTAAATACTCAATCTTATAGTTTTGGAGACACTCTTGGAGGTGGAATTGTTATCAGTACTGGCTCTGACACATCTTTCATTGACGATTCATTATCTGCATCCACTACTTATTATTATACAATTTTTGCTGTTAATGCTCAGGATTGTTCGAATGGACCCGTTTACAGTACATCTAATCCACTTAAGGGAAGTGTTACGACGGCTTCATTGGGAGGTCCTTGTGTGGCTCCAACAACCCAACCATCTTCATTGAATCTTTCTGCAACCAATAACAACATATCAGGAAGTTTTAGTGCAGCAACTGGAGCTGACAGTTATCTTGTACTTTACAGTACATCTTCATCCCTAACTCAGTTGCCGGTTAATAATACAAACTATTCTCCTGGTGCAACTTTGGGAAATGCAACAGTAGTATCAAATTCTTCGTCGCTGAGTTTTTATCAGAACAGTTTAAGCTCATCTACCAGATATTACTTTTATGTGTTTGCAGAAAATAGTACCTGTACCGGAGGAACTAAATACAATACCACTTCACCTTTAACTCAAAATATCACAACTACAGCATCCTCTGCATATAATTATTATTACGGAAATTTGCATGCTCACTCAGGATATTCTGATGGTAATAAAGATAATCCTACCTATACCCCTGCTAACGATTATGCCTATGCGAAAAACTCTTTGCATATGGATTTCCTGGGGATTTCCGAGCATAACCATAGTGGTGCGGGTATGAATATGAGCAGCTGGCCTCTTGGTGTTGCTCAGGCTCAGGCAGCCACAACATCTTCTTTTGTGGCTTTGTATGGTCAGGAGTGGGGAGTAATAAGTGGTGGTGGTCACGTATTGATTTATGGTATCGATTCATTAATTGGCTGGGAGCCCGGCAATTATCAGATATACGTTGCTAAGAGTGACTATACCGGTCCTGATGGACTTTTTAAAAGATTAAACAAGAATGGAAATGCTTTTG
>CAZCOL010000122.1:0-2916 GCA_964500545.1 uncultured Ferruginibacter sp.
TCAATGGAATGGCTGTTCAAAGCGGATTGGAAAAAGAAGGGGTTTACACACGCTTGCAAAGTGCTATTAAAATGGAACAAATTGCTGAGCCTTACATCAGAAGAAGAGCCATCAGGCATCTTGAAAAAGGACGCGTGGTGATTTTTGGAGCAGGAACGGGTAACCCTTATTTTACTACTGACACGGCAGGTTCGCTGAGAGCAATTGAAATTAAGGCAGATGTGATTTTAAAGGGAACCAGAGTAGACGGAATTTATTCTGCAGATCCGGAAAAAGATCCAACTGCAACCAAGTTTGATAAAATTTCTTTTGCAGAATGCATTTCCAAAAAATTGAGTGTGATGGACATGACTGCATTTACGCTTTGCATGGAAAACAATCTCCCAATTATTGTATTTGATATGAATAAGCCCGGAAATCTAATGAGTGTTATCACCGGTGAAAAAGTAGGTACATTAGTAAGTTAAGAATTGAACTTATTTAAATTCATTTGCGCATTTCAAATATTTGTCAGCAAATGATTTTGTTTGCAAAAACTTACCATAACCATTCAAATGTGCAGGATCCTTGAATAAGGCAATATTATTTCTTAAGCTGTCTTCTGCTTCAATTCTAATCAATGAATATGGCATTAAAAGACTGTCTAATGATTTCCTTGTACTATTATAATTTAAAAAAACTTTTTTCTGTTCTATAAAATCAGGAGAGGTAAATAACACTACCTGAATATTCTTCTCTTTTGCCAATCTCAATATTCTTTTCAAATATTCAACATCAAATGGCTGTATTTTAATTTCCCTTGGTAACCCTTTTTTATAAAAAATAGAACTGTCTATTTTCTGTTTTGGTGGTGAGGCATAATATATTGGCTTTTCAATTCTTTTATTTTCAGAATAATTTCTTTGCTTTAAACGTCTTGCCACTTCAATAGGTGAAAAATATTTGTTGTACACATAAAATCTAAACCAAGGAGTATAATTGAAAATAATTTGATCTGATTTAGATAAATAATGTGAAATTGCCGACTTAAAGATTGTGTCATGCCAAAAAGGTAAAAAGTTATATACATGAAATGAATTGCTGAAATTATGTTCAGGATCAAGAGAATAAATATCTACCTGTAAAAAAAGCGTTTTTATTTTATTATTATTTTGTAAAAACTTATTAAACACCAAATAGTTGTCAACGAAGCCTGAACCATTACAACCAATGTTTATTCCTTTTTGCTTAATTAAAGAATCAAGTAAATTCATATCAAAAGCTCCTTCAGCCCTACTTGAACCTAATACTGCATAATCAAAAAAAGTATTTCTTTGTTTCATAGACCACGCTCGTTTACTTTCGTTCGGGAAGTATTTTTCTTTTATGAAAAACCATTCACAAAAAAATCCATAGGCAGATAACAACAAAAATATCACCAACAAAAAGATTAGTGTTTTTTTTAAAAGTACTTTCATCAAAATTGAAAATAAATAAAGCTTCTGGGATTAATAAATGCACCCATAAAAAATATCAATAGCATTATTACAACATAAACAAATCGTCTGGCATTCAAACTTGTGAAGTTTTTGAACGGAATATCATTTGCCCTATTTAACCACTCAAAAATCAACATTATTAAAATAGAAGTTATTGGATAAGTTATGCTAAGTTGATCTATTTGAGAGTAAGCATTACCGAACATTTGAATAAATGCGAATGCCTCGTGCAAATTAGAAGATCTAAAAAATATCAATGAAAAACTAAAAAGCAACAAGGTAATTATCATACCTAGAAACTCTTTGAAAGTAGGGAGTATTCTGTTTTTTGCTACCAAACCCAAGTTGTTTTTATTTGAAGATAACAAAACAGAGGGCATTATGTAAACTGCATGCAAAACCAATGTAACCAGATAAGTCCAATTTGCTCCATGCCAAATTCCACTTATAATAAATATTATAAAAACATTTTTTACTTGTTTGAGTTTACCTCCTCTACTACCTCCTAGAGGTATATAAACATAATCTCTCAACCAACCTGATAATGAAATATGCCATCTCCTCCAAAACTCTGAGACAGATCTTGAAAAGAAAGGATAATTGAAATTTCTTAACAACTCAATACCAAACAACTTAGCAGTCCCCGAGGCAATGTCTGAATAGCCGGAAAAATCACCATAAATTTGAAATGCAAATAAAACGGGAGATAAAACTAGTTGAATGGTAGATGCATTATGATAGTCAAAAAAAACAGCATTAACGTAAATTGCACAATTATCAGCAACTACTAGTTTTTTAAAAAAACCCCAAAGTATTTGTCTTAATCCATTAACTGATTGTGTGTAATTGAAAACTCTTTGCTTTTTTATTTGTGGTAAAAGATGGGTTGCACGTTCGATTGGACCTGCTACCAATAATGGAAAAAATGAAACAAATAAAGAATAATCTACAAAGTTTTTTTCAGCAGAAATTCGGTCATGATAAATATCCAAAACATAAGACAATCCATGAAAAGTGTAAAAGGAAATACCCACAGGTAGTAGAACATTGAGCAATGTCGGATGGATATTTAATCCTAGTATACTTAAAACATCTGCAAAAGAAGTAACAAAAAAATCATAATACTTAAAAACGCCCAGCAAGCCCAAGTTTATTATTATACTACAAAGCAACCATATTTTTTTTTGTTTTTTGAATTTACATCCGGCAATTTTTATACCTGTTAAATAATCTAAAGCAGTAGAAAAAATCAACAATGATAAAAATCTATAATCCCAGCATGAATAGAAATAGTAGCTTGCTACAAGCAATAAAATATTTTGAGTAGTATAGTTTTTATTTGCTACAAACCAGTAAAGCAAAAATACTACAGGTAAAAATATTATAAAACTATATGAATTGAAAAGCATTATTTATCAGATTGATGTTTTAAAAGTAA
>CAZCOL010000123.1:0-2728 GCA_964500545.1 uncultured Ferruginibacter sp.
CGATAAATGCTTGACTGAAAATTTTGGATTAAGGCACTATGCAGATCCGATATATATGCCTGCTTAAGGTTCACGCAAAGATCGCAAAGGAGCAATGTTTTTTATTTGTATTTGATCATTATGAGTGAGAATGAAATATCAAAGATAGTTTTTGATTTGTGTCTGATGATTCATAAGAAATATGGACCAGGTTTATTTGAAAGTGTTTACGAAGAAATTATTTGCTTTGAATTAAATAAACTAAATATTTCATTCACTCGTCAACAAGGAATACCGCTGGTTCATGAGGAAATAAAAATGGAAATAGGTTTTAGAGCGGATGTAATTATAGAAAATAAAGTAATTCTTGAATTAAAATCGGTTGAAGTATTACTGCCAGTACATCACAAACAGTTGCTGACGTACTTAAAATTGACCGAGTTGAAATTGGGGTTGCTAATTAATTTTAATGTTTCATTGTTTAAGGATGGAATACATCGTATAGTAAATAAATTATAGCGTCTTTGTTTCTTTGCGAACTTAGCGTGAAATTGATCAGAAAATTGAATAATGGAAGTTGAATCAAAAACAATTAAAGTAACCATCGACAACATCACCATCGATGTTGAGCAGGGCACTACAATACTAAATGCTGCAAGGCGTATAGGCGGTGACGTTACCCCTCCAGCCATGTGCTACTACAGTAAGTTGGAAGGCAGTGGTGGAAAATGCCGCACTTGTTTGGTAGAAGTGGCCGCAGGCTCAACAGCTGATCCCAGGCCTATGCCAAAATTGGTGGCCAGTTGCCGTACAGCTGTTATGGATGGTATGGTGGTTAAAAATATTACCAGCGAAAAAGTGACTGATGCCAGAAATGGTGTGGTGGAATTTTTATTGTTAAACCACCCTTTGGATTGTCCAGTTTGCGATCAGGCTGGCGAGTGTCATTTGCAGGATCTCGGTTATGATCACGGTAGAGCAAGTACACGTTATCAGTTTGCACGCAGAACTTTTAAAAGAGAGGATATCGGACCCTACATTCAATTGCACATGACCAGGTGTATTCTATGTTATCGCTGTACCTATGTTGCTGATCAAATCACTGACAAAAGAGTACATGGCATTATAGACAGAGGAGACCACGCCGCTATTTCAACATATATTTCAAAAGCAATTGACAATGATTTTAGCGGAAATATGATTGATGTATGCCCCGTTGGAGCATTGACTGATAAAACTTTTCGATTCAAAAACAGGGTATGGTTTACAAAACCTGTTGATGCTCATAGAAATTGTAATACACCGGGTTGTTGCGGAAAAGCTACACTTTGGTTGCGCGGAGATGAAGTGTTCAGAGTAACTGCAAGAAAAGATGAATGGGGAGAAGTGCAAAGTTTTGACGGAAAACCAGGATGGATCTGCAATACTTGCAGATTTGAAACAAAGAAGACAGAATCATGGACTATTGAGGGTCTGAGCAATATAAGCCGTCATTCTGTAATTGGAACCAACAAATACAAGACTTTGGAGATGCCAAAAGAAACGGTCAAAGAAGTAATGCATGGTGTCGAACCAAAATTACTTATGGATATTCACAGTGTCAGTGAGGTAAATAATCCGAATGTACATTTAAGTGATTTAAACAGATCTGCCCTTTCCAGCGATTTTAAAAAATAAAATGATGTTACTATCTATTGATATTGGTTTAGTGATTGAAAAATTATTATTGATTGTTGTGGTAATTTCTGCATCATTGGTAATAGCCATGTATACAACTTTTGCCGAAAGAAAAGTAGCGGCTATTTTGCAGGACAGAAGAGGTCCTAACAGAGCCGGTCCATTTGGATTGCTGCAGCCGCTGGCAGACGGTCTAAAGCTTTTCTTTAAAGAAGAGATCATTCCAAATTTTTCTTCTAAATTTTTATTCATACTTGGCCCTGCATTGGCTATGATGACAGCTATGATGACAAGCGCAGTGATTCCCTGGGGGGATAAAATTGAATTATTTGGCCGAAACATCAGTTTGCAAATCGCAGATATTAATATTGGAATACTATATGTGTTTGGTGTAGTGAGTTTGGGAGTATATGGAATTATGATCGGTTCATGGGCAAGCAATAACAAGTTCTCTCTGCTGGGCGGATTAAGAGCCGCTTCACAAATTATCAGCTATGAATTGGCAATGGGAATATCCATGATTGCTTTATTGATGGTAACCGGCACTCTTAGTTTGAAAGAAATGGTTGTTCAACAACAGACAGGGCAGTGGAACGTAATTTACCAGCCTTTGGGCTTTTTGATATTTCTTATTTGTGCATTTGCAGAATGTAACAGAACGCCCTTCGATTTACCTGAGGCAGAAAATGAATTGATTGGAGGCTATCATACCGAATACTCTTCTATGAAATTGGGTTTTTTCCTGTTTGCAGAGTATATCAATATGTTTATAAGCAGTGTAATCATGGCCACATTGTTTTTTGGTGGATATGATATGCCATTTGTAAATGAATCTGCACTTACACCGAACATTGCTGCATTGGTTGGAATTGCCGCTTTGATGGGAAAAGTGATTTGTTTTATTTTCCTGTTCATGTGGGTAAGATGGACCATTCCCAGATTCAGGTATGACCAATTGATGCATCTTGGTTGGAGGATCTTGATTCCTTTGGCTTTGTTCAACATGTTGCTGACAGGAGGAGTGATTTTATATTTTAAGTAATAGACTTAGCCCACGGTTTAAACCGTGGGG
>CAZCOL010000124.1:0-2685 GCA_964500545.1 uncultured Ferruginibacter sp.
TAAAAAAAAGTCATTGTAATAATGAAAAATAATTTTTGAAATATTATGTCCTCCTTTTGAAGCAAAAGAATCTAAAATATTGGAGAATGAACTATAATTAATAAGCAAATAGCTTAGGTATATTATTAATGTTAGGGCGCACAAGAGCGCATAATTTTTGAAAATTGCTGAGTTTTTCCATTCAAGTGATTTTTTACAATGAAGAAAGTAGATAAGTATCATCGGAAGCATTACAATATTAGGTACTCTTACCAGGGAAGAAAGTGCCATAAGTAAGGATAGTATTGAAATGGCTTTAATGTTATTTATTTCATTGTTCAGCAGATATACAATCGTTAATGTGATTGATAAAACGGAAATTGAATCAAATCCAAGTATATTGAAATTTAATGGCGATGCAATGATAATGAACGCAGCTGTTAATAGCCGAAGCATCACTTTGTTGTAATGTTTTTTGGCCGTTCTGTATATCAGGTAATAACTCAGCAGAAATAGTATTGAATTTAAAAGTCTGTACAACACAAGATGAATTCCAAAAAGCTTGTACAATAAAAATAAAATCTGACTGGAAAGGATGGTTTCAAAAGGGTAGTATCCTTCATTTTGAACCGCTTCATTGATATGAAAAAAACCATCAGTAAATTCTAGTCCCCACAAAATATTTGAAATGAAGTAGACTACAGAACCCACTATTAAAAACAAGTGAAATTTATTCTGATATTTTTTAAAAATAACAGACAAATTATTTAGTATTGTCAGCATTTATGATGGGTTTCATTTAGAATTTAAATAAATGGTAAATCTATCGTCATTTAAAATACTGAAGCCATTTGTTAACAATAAATTTTCTGCTGTGGAAGTTTCCTTTCTTTTTTGATAACCAATATTATCAGTTAAGACAACCGCCGATTTTTTGTTTGAACATTCATTTAGAATGTTTTGCATCTCCTTTGGACTGCCAAAGCGCTGATCAAAAGAATACGTTTCCCTTTTTATTGGGTTTAGAAAAGTAAACAAATGAGAATAATAACCATAGTAAAAAACCTGATATCCTTGCTTTTTTAAAATTTCAGATTTTTCTGTTACGGCATGAATATATTTATAGTGTTTTCCGGTTGTAATAATTGGATTCAATCCTTCGATATTTATTGGTTTTCTCAATTGATATAAATTTCCATCCTCGTATGTCCAACCAGCATTTTCGAAAAATGAAAAAGGAATCAATATCAATAACCACGAAATTAAATATTGTCTGTCTATTCTCTTAAATGACTCCATGCAAAATAAAAGACCGAATGTGCCAAAAGTAGATGTTTTAGATAAACCTGTATTTGAACCAATACTTATTACAAATGTGGTTAGTAATGCAAAAAGATATAAATAGTTGATTTTTTTTTCTTTTAAAAAAAGGATAAAAATGAAGGAATAATTAAAAGCAGTTACAAACAATGTATAATTCCAAACATAAGGAGTATTAAGTACGAAAAAAATAATAAAAATACTCTGAATTAAAAATAACAATAGAAGGTTACTTTTTTTGTTTACAATAAAGTAATAACTGGATATTGTTAAAAGTAGATAGCAGACGATTCTTGTAAAATCTCTTAAATAATTCTGCAACAATTCAAAAATATTGTGATCATCTACGGATGAAAAAGAAGCAAATCCCTTTGAGAGAGAGCCATAATTGATTGTAATATATAAGAGGAAAAAAAAACTACTAAGCGATGTTATTGAAAAATAAATACCGATTATTTTTTTTAAACTCCAGGAATTGTCATAATGAAATTTATATAAGTATACAGGAATAAATGCCAGGATAGTTGCATTAGGAATACGAATCAAGGCAAAAACGGCAATTAAAAAACTAAGAATCGTAATGTTCTTTAAATTGTCAATCTTGCATTTAATCATAAACGAAACAATAACAATTAACATCCATAAAGAAAAAGTATCGTATCCCAGTATATTATTGGTGATTGGAGATCCAATAATTATCAATGAAGCTAGCAATAAATTCCTGACAGAAATTTTAAGGTCACGGCCAAAAAAAGTGGATATTATTAGAAATCCTGTTAAAATCAGCAATGAGTTAAACAGTCTGTATACAATGAAATGCTTGCCTGCTATAGAGTAAAAAAAATGAAGAATCTGCCCGGTTAGTATTGTTTCAAAAGGATAATTCCCATTTATAAGAGTTGCGGCATTTATATGAAAAAAACCATCAGTTAAATCCAAGCCAAAAAAACAATTTGAAAAAAAATAGCAAAAGGCAAAAATTAAAATCAGTTTATGATTCCGTAACGAAATACTGACCAATTGAATGGAAATTTTTTCAAATTTTATTCTTATAAAATCAATATATTCTGTTTTATTACTCAAAATCATAAACTTTTTTTGACATATGCCTAATTATTCAACTGTCATTTATCGCTTTTATGCACTTTTTTTATAAACTTATTCACATATTGATTGTAAGGTGAAAAATACCAAGTAGTTGGTATGCTGACTTTTTTTTATTAGGTATATATTGCATGTTCTAATCTGATACATCAAAAACTAAGGTTACTGGATTACATCTCTCCAAATTCATATTTACGTAAAACTAACAAAAACATGAGAAAAAATTTATTCTTCATCTTTTTATTTACCCTTGGTCTTGTATTTTTTACCAATGCGCAAAAT
>CAZCOL010000125.1:0-2544 GCA_964500545.1 uncultured Ferruginibacter sp.
ATGAACATCATTAAAAAAAGTGCAGTAAGTCAAATCGGCTATCATTTCATAGAAAATAAATTTATTCCAAAAGGTAAAAATGAATATCACCTTAGATTTTTACAATACACAACAAAAAATTACCGGCCATTAACTGCCGAACAAATAGCTGTATTAGTCAACAATAACAATTCCTCAGATAACTGGAAAAATATTTCAGTCAGCAAAAAATTCAACCCAAAACTTGTAAAAAATTGTAACTTTTTTGGCCTTATCCGAATAGGTGAACTTGAAGAAATATGTCATGAATTTCATGATTTCACAATGCCTGTGGGATTATACAACAGCACCATCATCAGTTGCGACATTGGAGATAATGTTTGTATAGACAATGTGAACTACATGAGTCATTACATCATTGAAAATGAGGTAATGCTTGTAAATATCAATGAACTGGCAACAACTGATAAAGCAAGATTTGGTAATGGAATTTTAAAAGAAGGAGAAAATGACGAAAGTCAAAGAATGATCATTGAAGTATGTAATGAAAATGGGGGAAGATTTATAATACCCTTCGACGGTATGCTGGCAGGAGATGCTTTCATGTGGAGCAAATTCAGAGATGATGATGAATTACTGAACTGCTTTAAAAAACTAACAGAAAAAAAATTTGACAAACAAAGAGGTTATTACGGAAGGATCGGCAAAAGGACTGTTATAAAGAATTGCCGACTGATTAAAGATACCAATATTGGTTCAGATGCCTATGTAAAGGGAGCTAATAAACTGAAAAACATTACAATTAACAGTGATGGAGATAGAAAATCTCAGATAGGCGAAGGTTGTGAGTTGGTAAATGGCATCATAGGATTCGGATGCAGGATATTTTATGGCGTTAAAGCAGTGAGATTCATTGTTGCATCTCATTCCCAATTAAAATATGGCGCAAGACTTATCAACTCTTATCTGGGTAATAACTCAACAATTTCTTGTTGCGAAGTATTGAACAGTATGATATTCAATGCACATGAGCAACATCACAACAATTCATTCCTTTGCGCTTCACTTGTTATGGGGCAAAGCAATATTGCAGCAGGTGCGACAATCGGAAGCAATCATAACAGCAGAAGTGCAGACGGCGAAATAATTGCCGGCAGAGGATTTTGGCCAGGATTGTGCGTGAGCCTAAAACACAATTCCAAATTTGCCTCTTTCACTTGCATTGCCAAAGGCGATTATGCATACGAACTAAACATTCCGATTCCCTTCAGTCTTGTAAGCAACGATATACAGAATGATCAACTGATTGTGATGCCTGCTTACTGGTTTATGTACAATATGTATGCTCTTGCCAGAAATGCCCATAAATATGAGGACCGCGATAAAAGAACTGAAAAAATTCAAAAAATTGAATTTGATTATTTAGGTCCTGACACCATAAATGAAATATTTGATGCTTTAACTTCTTTAGAAAATCTAAAAACAAATGATAAAGACGAAGCTGTAATTTCAGGATGGGAAAACAGCAAACGAAAAACGATTGTTGTAAAAGTTTCTAAATCAATTGAGGCATATAAAAAAATGATTGTCCTTTATGCAGGAAGTCAAATTGTTGAATTTATAAGAAATAAGGATATCAAAAGCTTCAATGAATTGACAAAATGCCTTCCTAAAAAAAACAAAAGAACAAAATGGATCAATATTGGCGGACAGCTAATCCTCGAAAATGAAACTGAACGAATAAAAAATAGCATTAAAAAAAATAAAATCAACAGTTGGGAACAAGTACATCAGTTTTATATTGATCAGGGAAAAAATTATGGAAGTGATAAATTGACACATGCGGTCGCAAGTCTGATGGAATTGTGGAAATTTACACCCAATGACTTTAATATTGGTATTTTTAAAAAAATATTGAAAGAAACGCTGGAAATCAAATCCATTGTTAATGAATTTGTAACCGAAACAAGGAAAAAAGATTATACCAACCCTTTCAGAAAAATGATTTATGAAAATCAACTGGAAATGGACAAAGTGCTTGGAAAATTAGAGGACAACAGTTTTATTAAAGAGCAAAAGAAGGAATTAGACCGCATGAAAAAATATATAAACCAAATAAATAAAAACTGGAAACTGCAAAAGCTCTAGGATGAAATAAAAAACTGAAGTGCAAGTTCGTAACCTTTTAATCCCAATCCGCTAATAACCCCCAAAGACTTTGCAGAAATAAGAGATATCTTTCGAAAATCTTCCCTGCCCAAAATATTGGATAAATGAACTTCAATCACTTTTGCGGGAACCGCTGCAACAGCATCTCCCATTGCAACAGATGTATGGGTGTAACCGCCGGGATTTAATAATATACCATTTGAATCAAATCCTCTTTTCTGAATCTCATCAATCAATTCGCCTTCAATATTACTTTGAAAATAACTGAATTCAACCTGTGGATAGGCTGATCTCAATTTCTGCATAAAATCTTCAAATGTTGCAAGGCCATATATTTCCGGCTGTCTTATTCCTGTGAGATTTAAATTGGGGCCATTGATGATTGCTATTTTCATA